>JAIQFU010000160.1 GCA_020073115.1 Terriglobia bacterium | reverse complement strand
CGTTCCGTACGTAGACGTCCTGGCCGCAACCGACGGCGCAATACGGGCAGACGGATTTCACAACCTTATCGGCAGAACGGGTGCGCGGCGCCAGCGTGCGCGTCCGATTCGATACGGCCGGACCGTCCAAGGCGGTGAGATCGCGCCCGGCGATCTGTTTCAGGAGAGGCCAGTGGGGGATATTCACGGGTTTATCGTAGCCGCGGCGCCGCGGGGTTCGCAGCGCGTTTGGGCACACAGAGCGAGGGGACTGGGTGTGTTGAGACAAGTACACAGCGCAAGCGGCAGCGGATGGCCGGCTCACGGGCGGGGCGAGGCGGGTTGGCAACCCAGTGTCATTCAGCTTTCGGGCGCCCGCGTTAAGTGGCTCATTCTACGCGGCGCACGCTTCCGCGTGCCGGCGTGGGCTTCAGCCCCGATCAGCGCTGCCCGCTGGGGAGCATCAGGTATTAAATTCCGTTAAGGCAAACTCCCTGGAACTCGATCGGAAATTACGGGCTTTCCCCTAAACAAGAAACGACAAACTACGTATTTCGCGCGGCAAAGTGGCGGAATGCCTGAAAAATGAAGCAATTCGGCGGGAACTCGTTGACTCGGAAGGGGCAGCATGGTGTAATGAGTGCGGCTGGCAAGGCGCTGTGCGAAAGTGAACCGAGCGTCCGTTATCCGTTGAGGAGAAAGAATTTCTCTTGACAGGGGAGCGGCAATCGGTTATGAATATCTTTACCGCGTCTCGTTTAGCATGCAATTTTGTATCTGTACCCTGTGAGCACAGAAGACAAACAGACAAAACCACACGTGCCGCAGGTAAGCTTCAGTAGTCCCGGTGTTCGGCTTGGCGATCACCGGGAAGAATAATCTCCGCCCGACACGGAGAAGTTCCCTAGGTTGACTGAACAGGTTTGAGACTTACTTCGAGGCTCAGGTTGAAAGAGAACTTCGACCGATTCAATTCTTTGCAAATTACAAGGAGAAGGAAATGGCAGATTTTCGCAGATGGGTTACTGCGTTAGCCGTTCTGGCCCTGTTCGCAGGGCTGGCTGGCGCGCAGACCGGGTCTACGGGGACATCGCCCCTGGTATGTAGTTCCGTAGCCCAAGTTACGCCGACGCTACGCGCGGAAGGCGTTACCGAGTTGGTCGGCGATATCGTGATCACCTGCAGTGGCGGCAACTTCGTCACTACCGGGCAGCCGATTCCGCAGGCGAACCTGGTGGTATCTCTCACCGCTCCGGTGACCAGCCGGTTGCGGAGTTCGTCCACCGGCTCTTCCGAAGCGCTGCTGCTGATCGACGAGCCGAACTCCGGTTTGTCCGCTCCGGTCGCGCTCTTCGGGCCGGAAGCTCCCCTGAACGTTTGCACCAGCGTTTCGGGCGGCTGCATCGAGTACGCGACGCAAGTCAGCTCGAAGGCCGGCGCCTGCGTTCCGGCCACGGGCGTGAACTGCGTCACTGTGGCGACGGACACTGTCGGCGGCGCCGTTGCCGGCAAGAACGTCTTCGAGGGCGTGGTGAGCGGGAACCAGGTTTCGTTCAATGGTATTCCGATCCTGCCGCCGGTAACGACGGGGATTAACCGCGTCTACCGCATCACCAACATTCGCGTGAATGCCACTGGCGCAACGGGCGGCGTGGGCGGCGGAATCGTGCCGATCACCGCTTTCCTGTCGGCCAGCGGTTCGACGTCGCTTCCGGTTTCGAACGCGTCCGTCACGGTCGGCTTCGTACAGACCAGCTTGACCCCGACCGTCACCAGCGACAAACCGGGCGGGGCATTGACCTCCGCCGGCGTTAACTCGTTCACGCAGTGCAACGCGCCAAGCGGAACAACAACTACGACCGGTACGGCCGTACCGATCGGCAACGTGGCATTCCTGAACTTCAGCGAGAACTTCCCTAACGCCTTCAAGACGCGTGTGGGTATCAATCCCAACACGGGTAAGTTCACCAGCCCGCCGTTCGGAACGACCACCGCGCCTCCGTCCAGCTTCCTAGGGACGGGCAGCGGCACCGGGTACACGCAGAATGTACCGGGCACGCTGTACAACTCGGAGTCCGGCTTCATTCTGGACGTAGGGACGGTTTCGAGCGGCGCCGCGTTCACGGCCGGCCTGGCCGATTCCGGGACGCGCTTCCAAGCGGTATTCAATAACATTCCGGCGGGCGCGACGCTTTACGTCTCCCGGTACACGATGACCAGCTTCACGACGGCGTCGAACAGCAACGTCGGCCTTCCGCCGGCGGCAGGCAGTACGCAATCCGCGGTCGCTGTGCTGACCACGGGCGGCGCTTCCGGCGTCTTCACGGATGTAGCGGCCAGCAAGCCGCAGTTCGTCGGCGGCACCGCCGAAGTCGTGGCCCTGACCGCCACCAGCGGCAGCGCGACGGCCGTGTGGGAAGTCACCAACACCAATACCTCGGCTAACGAGACGTTCAGCTTCGCCGTGTTCATTTCCTTCACGCCGAACCTGACGAGCAACCAGCCGACGCCCGGCAACGCCGCGACGGTAACGCTGAGCTACGCGCCGATCAGCAGCACCACCTGGATCCCGCGGTTCATCGCCGGCCCGGCGTCTACCGCGATGCCACTGTTGAACATCAACAAGTGCAACACCGTGCTGCTCTTCCCGTACATCACGAGCTCAGCCGGCTTTGACACCGGCATCGCTATCTCCAATACTTCGGCGGATCCGCTGACGAACCCGGCCACGGGCCAGTCCCCGGCCGGCACCTGCGCCCTGAGCTTCTACGGGGCGAACGCGCCAACCGGGACAGTCGCTCCGTTAGGACCGATCCCGGCCGGCAACGGCGCCGATCCGACGAAGTTCGCTTTCATGCTGTCGACCGTGGCCCCGAACTTCACGGGGTACATGTTCGCGGTGTGCGACTTCCAGTTTGCGCACGGCTTCGCCTTCATCAGCGACGTCGGGACGCGCAACCTGGCGATGGGCTACCTTGCCTTGATCGTCAACCCCGGCGGCAATATCTCCCGCCCGGCGCTGCCGTCCGGCGAAGGCCTGAACCAGTAAGCAGTATCCAACCTGATGTTTCGAGAGGGGAGCTACGGCTCCCCTCTTTTTTTTTGAGGTACCGCCGGTGGCCGGCTGACCAAAACAACCGGTGGCAAGAACCGGCCACCGGCGGTACTGGGTTTTTTTTCTCGGGTATTCGCCCGCGGCCGCGAGAAGTGATACACTACGTTTCTCCCCGCGTCCATCCGTATCGAACCATGTACAGGCTATAAGAGGAGGTATTCCACCTTTGAGAAGGCTTCGCTTTTCCATACTCGCCGCGACCATCGCCGGGCTGGTCTGCGCGGGCGCCGCTTCGGCGCAGAACACGATTTCCGTGGTATCGGGCAACGGCCAGGTGACCTGTTCCAGTTGCCCGCCGCCCGTCTTTCAATTCTTCGAGCCGCTGGTGGTCAAGGTGACGGACGCGAGCGGGCAGCCGGTCGCCGGCGCGACAGTCAACTGGTCCGCCGCGGGTCCGCACTTTTTCCTTGTTAGTCAGACCCAGATCCAAACCACCAGCACGACCACCGGCGCCGACGGGACAACGTCCGTCCAACTGACTGCGGGCTTCCAGACGGCCCTGGAAAGCTTCATGCAATCGAAGATCACCGCCACCGCCGGCGGCAATACGGTGACGTTTACGGAGACAGAGAGCTATAACGACACCAGACGGATCTTTGTTTTCGGCGTATCTCCGGAAACAGGGTCCGATTTCCGCGGGGTGGCGGGAGCGCAAGGTTCACCGGTCATCCAGGTCCACGTCCAGAACAACACGGACGTAGTCCCGGGCGTATCGGTCCGCATCGCGAGCAACAGCGGCGCTCCGCCCGCCATGACATGCGTGACGGGGGGCCAGGATGCCGACCCCGGAAGCGTTCTGACGGATGCCAACGGAAATGCGAACTGCACGCCGCTGTTCGCGAGCACGCCGGTAACCGGACAAAGGGTGCTCGTGCTGGTCGGCGGCATCAGCTCGTCTCCTTCGGCGCAAGGCGCTCCCGTGGGCTATTTGGCGCCGGCCGCCTACGGCGTCGACATCACTGCGGCTACACCTGGCCTGATCACGAAGGTGAGCGGCGATAGCCAGAGCGCGAATCAGGGCGCGGCCCTCACAAATCCGCTGGTCGCCAAGGTACAGGATGCGACCGGAAACGCGAATCTCGGCAATGTTTCGGTGACGTGGGCGGTGTCGCCCGCGGGCGCGGCGACCCTCGGTTCCGGCGCCACCACCACCTCCGACGCGACCGGCCAGGTATCGAATACCGTGCGGTTCGCCAGCACGGCCGCGGGCACGGTCAGCATCACCGCGGCGCTCACCAATAACACCGCGATCGCGACCGCCTTCACGGCGAAAGTAAACCCGCCGCCAGTCACGGCCACGGCCATGACGAAACTCTCCGGCGACCCTCAGACCGCGATAGTGGGGCAGCAGTTCGGACAGCCGCTGGTGGTTCAGGTGACGGGCTCGAATGGGAATCCCCTTAGCGGCGTCGCCGTGCAGTTCACGGTTACGGGCGGTCCGGCGAGTGTTACGCCGCCCGCGGCGCCGGTCACCGGGTTTGATGGCAAGGCGCAGGTCGCCGTTGTGGCCGGCTCCACGCCCGGCGCGGTGACCATTACCGCGCAAGCCGGGAGTCTCAGCCAGACCTTCACCCTCACGGTCGTGCCCGTCGGCCCGCGCATCACCTCGATCACCAACGGCGCGCAGTTCTTCACCACGGACGCGTCCCATTCCGCCCTTTCGCCGTGCGGCATCGCCACCGTGTTCGCGACGGGAATCACACCGTCCGACTTCCAGGGCGTGGCCAGCGGGATGTCGATTTCCCCGGCTCCCCTGCCGCTCAGCCTGATGGGCGTCCAGATCAAGTTCGGCAACAGCGCGGCCCCGATCTTCAACGTGGCCAAGCAGAACGGCGTGGAGCAGGCGACCTTCCAGGTGCCTTGCGACGTCACGCCGGGCAATAGCGTGGCGATCACTGTTGCGGGGAACGGCGGAAGCACGAACACGACCGCCGCCGTCCGGGCCGCGGGCCCCGGGATCTTCGAGTGGGTGGAAGATCCGCAGGAGAACGTAGGCAGACGGATCCTTCGTCACGAAGGCGAACCCGGCGCGGCGCGGCGACGTCGTCCGCATGTTCGCTACCGGGTTGGGGGTGACGCTTCCGGCGGTTTCCGGCACGAACGGGTTGCCGCCCGTCGGGATCGACGCGCTGGTTCGGGGCCAGATCATCGTCGGCGTCAACAATGCCGGCGTGCGCGTAGTCCAGGTCAGGCTGTCGCCGGATTCGATCGGCGTCTACGAGGTGGACTTCCAGGTTCCTTCGGATGCGCCGACCACGGGGGACGTCGTGCTGTCGCTGGCGATCAACGCCACCGACGGTTCGGCCACCCAGTTCAGCGGGGGCAGCAGGATCTACATCCGGTAGGGCAGTACCTGGTGGAGTGGGCCTCCGGCCTGCCATGCCGGCTTTCATGCCGGCATGGCAGGCTGAAGGCCCACTCCACATTTAAGACTACCGAAAGCTTCTCTTCTTCGCCTTTTCTTCCCTTATACCCCAAGATCTTGTATGTTTCCCGATTACTGCCGAATGCCTAGTGTGCAGATAACCCCAGACTAATCAAGCAGTTCACGAAAAAAACTCTTGCCAAAGAATTTTTCTCGTGCAACCATGGGTAGTACTGGGAAGAAACGGGAAAAAGTGGTAGAAAATGGTCAGACTCCGGCGAGTACAGATCCTCCCCTGGGGATGTATGCGGTAAAACCGGACAGCGCCGGCCGGATGAAGCTCCCGGCGGATTTCCTGGAGTACTTCGCGGCGCTGGGGCACACCAAATTTTTCGTCACGAGTCTGGACCGAAGCCTAGGAACAATCTATCCCCTTTCCCTCTGGCGCGCCACCGAGAAATTTCTGGAGAACGACCAGCAGGATCCCGAACTGTCGCAGGCGGCGGCTTTCAATGCCGCGGATCTCGGGGGCAAGGCGGAGCTGGACGGGAACGGGCGGCTGCTGCTGCCGGCGGAACTGCGGAAAGAGCTGGGGCTGGAGAACGGGCCGGTGCGGCTGAAGGCCGCCGGCGAGTGCGTCGACATCTTCAGCGAAGCGACGTATGAAGCCCTGCGGGAACGCGGCAAGACAGTGGGGCCGGCGGGCATGGCAAAGCTGCGGCAACTGGGAATCCCGAAGTGAGGGCGCATGCATATCCCGGTGATGGCGGAAGAAGCGCTGGCGCTGCTGGCGATCCGCCCCGAGGGCGTGTATCTGGATGCCACCGCGGGGCTGGGCGGCCACACGGGAATGATTGCCGCGCGGCTCACGACGGGCTTGTTGATCGCCAACGACCGGGACGCCGAATCGCTGGAGATGGCGCGGCGCCATACGGCCGAGTGGGCGGACCGGATCCGCTTCCATCGCGGAACCTTCGCGGAGTTGAGCGAAGCGGTCGCGGAAGCGGGCTACGAGCGGGTGGATGGGCTGCTGGCGGACCTGGGGGTCAGCCGGTACCAGCTCACCTCGCCGGACAGGGGTTTTTCGTTCTTGACGGAGGGGCCGCTGGATATGCGCATGGATCGTTCCACGGGCATGACGGCAGCCGACTTGGTCAACTTCACCGCCGAAAAGGCACTTGCCGACCTGATCTATCAGTTCGGCGAAGAAAGGAGAGCGCGGAGGATAGCCAGAGCAATCGTCCGAGCACGGCCCATACGGAGCGCCGCCCACCTGGCCGGTGTGGTGGAGCGGGCCGTGCCCAGGACGGGTCGTTTGCATCCGGCTACCAAAACCTTCATGGCGCTCCGCATGGCGGTGAACGACGAGCCGGGTCAACTGGACCGTCTGTTGGAAATCGGCCCCACGCTGCTGGGCGGCGGGGGGCGCATGGTGGTGATCAGCTTCATGTCGCTCGACGACCGCAAGGTCAAAGAGCGATTCCGCCAGTTGGGACGGGACGGGAAGGCCGCAATCCTGACCAAGCACCCGCTCCAGCCGAGCGAAGAGGAATCTGCCCGGAACCCGGCGTCACGCAGCGCGAAGCTGCGGGCGCTGGAAATGATTTAAGTCGCTAGGCGTTAGTCGTCAGTCGCTAGTAAAACCGGGCGTGTTTTGCCGGCGACTAGCGCCTGACTCGCGACTACCGACTGAGAGGTTTAGAAATGGCTACGCTGCCGAACATTTTCCGGAAGGGTGAGGGCGCCGAAAGCCAGACGCCGGCGCGCAAGCCGGCCGCGGTGCGTCCGGAGAGGGATCCGTACCATCTGCGCGCTCTGCCTCTGGAGTCGCTGGTTTTCTACTGCAAGAAGATCGACAACTCGCGCCTGGTGAGGGAGCCCGATCCGAAGAGCCGCGGCGCGTGCTGGTCGGCGATTGCGACGGCCTGCGCGGTGGTGGCGTTGCTGGCCGGGGCGCTGGCGCCGAGCATGGCGAATACGATTGCCGGCTACAAGCTCGAAAACCTGCGGAGAGAAGAGCGCCGCTTGCGGGACGAAAGGCGGACATTGGAATTGCGGCTGGCGGAAATCGCGGCGCCGCAGCATCTCGAAAGGCTGGCCCGGGAACGCGATCTCGCCCCGCCCGCTCCCGGCCAGGTCACTCATCTGGACGCCAAGGGCGAGGGCGCAATGGCCATGGCGAAAAAATAAGGGGAGGCGTGGAAGCTCGCGCTAGGCGGTATGGTGGAGCGTCGTCTTGCAGGCCTCGCCGCGCTACTGCTGGTCTGGGGCGCCGGCATTGTCTATAAACTGATCTCGATCCAGGTCGTTCAGCATGAAGCCTACGCCCGGGAGGCGCGGTCGCACCAGGAGGCGCCGCTGGAAATCGCCGCCCCGCGCGGAGCGATCTTCGACCGTACGGGCGAACTGTTGGCTCTGAGCGCGCCCACCCACTCGGTCTTCGTCAACCCGCAGAAAATCGAACTGGAGTACGCCAGCAGCATTCTGTCGGCCGAGCTTCACCTGGACCGCGACGAACTGTACAGCCGGCTCAGGGCGGAGCGCGCCCGCGGGCGCGGGTACTACGTCGTGAAACGCGCCATCACCGGGGGCGAGTGGCAGGACCTGCTGAAGCTCAAAGCGAACTCGTCCCAATTCGATTGGATCCAGATCTGGGCCGCGAGCCGGCGGGAGTACCCGAACGGGGAAGTGGCGGCGCACGTCCTCGGCTCGGTGGATTTCGAGGAAAAGGGCGACGCGGGGATCGAGAGGTCCCTGGACCAGGATCTGCGCGGCGTGCCGGGCAAACTGCGGCTGCTCACCGATGCCCGGGGGCGCGGCATCGAATCGCGCCTGATCGCCGACCCGCGGCCGGGGATGCCGCTGACGCTCACCATCGACGAGCGAACGCAGTATGTAGCGGAGCGGGAACTGGCGGCGGCGGTGGCCGCCCACAACGCCACCAGCGGAAGCGCGGTGGTGATGAACCCGAACACCGGCGAGGTCCTGGCGCTGGCCAGTTTTCCCTCCTACGACCCCAATACCCGCCCGCTGAACGAGCAGGACCGTGCGGCGCGGCAGGACCACGCCGTTTCGGCGCCTTTCGAACCGGGCTCGGTTTTCAAAGTGATCACGCTTTCGGCGGCGCTCGAGACCACCAATCTCAGGCCCGAAACCATGATCGACTGCCACGGCGGCGTTCTGAAGCTGCCAGGGCGCATCATCCACGACTCGCACCTCGGGATCGGCACGATTTCCATGGCGGACGTTCTGGCGCGATCGAGCAATGTAGGCGCCGCCCAGATCGGGATGCGCGTGGGCCCGGAAAACATGTACGAGTACGTCCGCCGGTTCGGCTTCGGGCGGAAGACCGGGGTCGAGCTGCCGGCGGAATCGGGGGGCATGTTCAGGAAGCTCGCGGGGTGGGGCAAGACTTCGCTGGCCTCGATCGCATTCGGCCACGAAGTAGGCGTCACGACGATCCAGTTGGCGCAAGCGGCTTCGGTGATCGCCAACGGCGGGCTGCTGGTCCGTCCGCGGCTGATCCTGAAGAAAGGCGGCCAGCCGGTCCCGGGGCAGGCCGCGGTTCGCATTCTGAGGCCCGAAACGGCGATCGCCATGCGCCGCATGATGGAAGGTGTGGTGGTGCTGAGCTACGGTACGGGAAAACGCGCGGCCCTGGCCGGATACTCGGTGGGCGGCAAGACCGGCTCGGCCACTATTTTCGACTTCGCGACCAGGCGCTACACCCACACGTACAACGGTTCGTTCATGGGTTTCGCCCCCGTAACAAATCCGGCTATTGTAGTAGTAGTGACATTGAACGGGACTCATGGGACCGCCGGTTTCGGAGGGGCGGCGGCCGCTCCGGTATTCAAAGCCATTGCCACCGAAGCTCTGCGGATTCTCGACGTTCCCAAAGATTTGCCGGACGAAGTGAAGCCTTCTCTGCTGGTGGCGAAAGCCGAACCGGTCGATGCTCCGCCGGATGACAGCGCCACGGACCAACCGAACATCCTGGCGGATGCTGAGGAGGAAGGGGCGCAGCCCGAGGTTCCCGGCCCCAAGGCGCCGAATTTTCGGGGGATGACGGTGCGAGCGGTGTTGGAGGAAGCGGGGAAGCAGGGCTTCGGGGTTGTCCCGGACGGGATGACCGGTATCGCCCGGAGACAAGATCCGCCGCCGGGGGCGCCCATCCGTCCGGGAGGCCGCATCAAGGTGGTATTCGCCAGATGAAAACCCGAAGTGGGGCGGGTTGCCAACCGGCGGCCGATTGCCAATCGGCACCGCGGGGCCAGTTGGCAATCAGCCACTGGTGGGCAACCCGCCCCACCGAACGAACATGACCCTCGCCCAGATACTGTCGGAGGTCCGGCTCCAGCAGCCGTTGGCGCCGGAACTTGCCTGCGCGGAGGCGCGTGGTGTGGCGTACGACTCCCGCCGGGTGGCCGAAGGGTTCCTGTTTTTCGCGTTCCCGGGCAGCCGGGCGGACGGCCGCAACTTCGCGCAAGACGCATTGGCGCGGGGCGCCGTGGCCGTGGCCAGCGAATCGGAAGCGCCGCGGGAAATGGCGGCGCGCTGGATTCAGGTGGAGCACGGGCGCCGGGCGCTGGCGCTGGCATCGCGGATGTTCTATGGCAAGCCGGACGAGCGGCTGGGCCTGACCGGGATCACCGGGACCAACGGCAAAACTACCACCGCCTTCCTCGCGGACTCGGTGCTGCGCGCGGCGGGCGGCGTCACCGCGCTCATCGGGACCATCGAATACCACCTGGCCGGGCGCGTCCTGCCGGCCGTCAATACCACGCCGGAATCGCTGGAACTGGTCCGGATCTTCTCGGAACTGAAGCAGGCGGGCGGAACCCACGCCACCATGGAAGTCTCTTCCCATGCCCTGGATCTCGGCCGGGTGTACGGATTTCACTTCCACACCGTGGTATTCACCAACCTGACTCGCGACCACCTGGACTATCACGGCACGATGGAGGCTTACTTCGCAGCCAAGCAGGCGCTGTTCGACGGCGCGGGCGGACCCACGCCCCCCTTCGCCGTGCTGAACCGGGACGACGACTACTCCCGCAGGCTCCGGATCCATCCGTCGACGGAAGTGTTCTGGTATGGCCTGGGGCAGGACGCCGGCCTGCGGGCGCGGCATATTTCCTCCGGTTTCCAGGGGCTGCGCTTCGAGGTGCAGCATGGGAGGAAGCGGTTTGAGGTGGCGTCGCCGCTGATCGGGAAAATCAACGTCTATAACATCCTGGCCGCGTGCGGCGTGGGGCTTTCGTACGGGCTCCCGCCGGAGACGATCGCGCGCGGGATCGCGGCGCTGCCCGCCGTGCCGGGGCGCTTCGAACGAGTTGACGAGGGCCAGCCATTCGTCGTGGCGGTGGATTACGCCCATACCGACGACGCGCTGCGGAACGTCATCGCCGTGGCGCGCGGGCTCAGCCCCAAACGGGTGATCACGCTTTTCGGCTGCGGCGGCGACCGCGACCGGGCGAAGCGTCCGCTGATGGGGCAGGCGGCCGCGGAGGCGAGCGACTTCGTCGTGCTCACCAGCGACAACCCGCGCTCCGAAGACCCCATCACCATCATGAACGACGCGCTCGTGGGCATCCGGCGGAGAGACGTCCGGCACGTGGTGGAACCCGACCGGGCGGCTGCGATTGCCCGCGCCCTGAGAGAGGCGCGGCCGGGCGATATCGTAATTCTGGCCGGGAAGGGCCACGAGCCCTACCAGGTTTTGAAGGACAAGACCATCCCGTTCGACGACCGGGTTGTGGCGAGAGAAGTGCTAAAAAGTTACGGATATCACAAGAACCCCTGAGACATGATCCTGGATCTGCAACAAGTTGCGCGCGCCATGGGGGCGTCCGAGACTCCTCCGCCTATCAAAATTACAGGCTGGAGCGTGGACACCCGGACCCAAAACGCGGGGGACGTGTATTTCGCGCTGCGCGGCTCGAGCCGCGACGGGCACGACTATTTGAAGCAGGCGGTGGAGAAGGGGGCGGCGGCGGTAGTGGTGGAGCGGAGCCCGGACGGCCAACTCGGAGACCTGCCCCGCCTGACTGTTCCGGACACGTTGCGCGCGTTGCAGGATCTCGGCGCGTGGGCGCGGCGGGAGTGGGGCGGCCAGGTGATCGGGGTGACGGGCAGCGCGGGCAAGACCACCACCAAGGACGCGATTGCGCATCTGCTGGGCGTGGAGTTCGCGGCCGGCAAGACCGTGGGGAATTTCAATAATCACGTGGGCGTGCCGCTTTCCATCCTGCGGTTGCCCGACCATTGCCGCGCCGCAGTCCTGGAGATGGGGATGAATCACGCCGGGGAGATCCGCGACCTGGCGGCCATTGCCCGGCCCGGCGTGGGGGTCGTGACCAACGTCGGATATGCGCACGTGGAGTTTTTCGACTCGATCGAAGGCGTGGCCGCGGCCAAACGGGAGTTGATCGAAGCGCTGCCGCGGGATGGAGTGGCGGTTCTGAACGCGGACGATGCCCGCGTGCTGCGGTTTCGCGAGACGCATCCGGGGCGCTCCGTCACGTTTGGTTTTTCCGAAGGCGCCGGGGTGCGCGGGGAGAATGTCGAACTGCGCGAGGACGGCGCGCGTTTTCGCGCCCTGGGAGTGGATTTCGAGACGAGCCTGACCGGGAGGCACGCGGTCCTCAACCTGCTGGCCGCGGTGGCCGTGGCGCGCGTGTTCGGGATCGCTCCCGAACGCCTGCGGGAGCCGGTCCGTTCTTTCAGCGCAGGCAAGATGCGGGGCGAGCGCATGGAGCGGGACGGCGTCGTGATCTGGAACGACTGCTACAACTCCAATCCGGAGGCCGCGCAGTCGATGATCGACGTCCTGCGCGCCACGCCCGCCGCCCGGCGCATCGCCGTCCTGGGAGAAATGCTGGAATTGGGCCGCGCCGCCGGGGAGTTGCACCGGCGGGTCGGCCGCTATGCGGCTGAGCAAGGCATCGATCTGCTGATCGGCGTCCGCGGCAACGCGCGCGCGATGGTGGACGGCGCTTTGGAGGAAGGGATTCCCAAAAGCGGCGCCAGGTTCTTCGAAGACGCCGCCGAAGCCGGCGAGTTCGCGCGGAGCAACGCGCGCCCCGGCGATGCGATTTTGTTCAAAGCCTCGCGCGGGGTAAAGATCGAGCGCGCGCTGGAAAGGTTTTTGGCCGAGGGCTGAAAGCTGATCGCTGCCAGCCGGTTTTCTCAATGCTCTACTTTCTCTTATACGACGAGCTTCACCAGTACATCAAGGCTTTCAATGTCTTCCGGTACGTTACGTTCCGGACGGCCCTGGCCAGCCTCACGGCGTTATTCCTGTGCGTGGCGCTGGGGCCGTGGCTGATTCACCGTCTTCGCGAGTTCCAGATCGGGCAGTACATCCGCGAGGAAGGGCCCAAGTCCCATCAGAAGAAGGCAGGCACCCCCACCATGGGGGGAGTGCTCATCATCATTTCCATCGTGGTGCCGACGCTGTTGTGGGCCGACCTGCGCTATCCGTACGTGTGGATCGCGGTGGCGGCGCTGCTGGGCTTCGGCTGGATCGGTTTTCTGGACGACTATTCCAAGATTGCGCGCCGGCAAAACCTGGGGCTCACAGGCAAACGCAAACTGGCCTACCAGTTCGGCATGGGCTTCGGGTTCGCTTTCATCCTGCTCATTATGCGGGCGTACGGCGATTTCTCCGCGGCCATGAATTTCCCGTTTTTCAAGCAGTTCAAGCCGTCGCTGCTGCTCGACTCGCTGATGGCGCACCCCTGGACGTATGCCCTGGGGGTAGCTCCGTTCTGCGTCTTCGTGGCGCTGGTGGTGGTGTTTTTCTCGAATGCCGTGAACCTGACCGACGGGTTGGACGGGCTGGCGATCGGGCTGATGGTGGTGGCGGCGGGAGCGCTCACGATCCTCACCTATGCGGGCGGCCACGTGGCGCTGGCCGAATACCTGCAGATCGCACGCAACTCTCATACCTCGGAGCTGACCATTTTCTGCGGCTCGATGACCGGGGCCAGCCTGGGGTTCCTGTGGTACAACGCCCACCCGGCCGACATATTCATGGGCGATGTCGGCTCGCTGGGGCTGGGCGGGGCGCTAGCGGTGGTGGCGGTGCTGATCAAGCAGGAGACGCTGCTGCTGTTCATCGGCGGCGTTTTCATCCTGGAGGCGCTGTCGGTAATTTTGCAGGTGGGCAGCTACAAGCTTCGGGGAGGAAAGCGCATTTTTAAGATGGCGCCCTTGCACCACCATTTCGAGGCGCTGGGATGGGCGGAATCGAAGATCATCGCGCGTTTCTGGATCGCGGGACTGATTCTGGCGCTGTTTGCGCTCACGACGTTGAAGTTGAGGTAGGACGAGTGGGGCTCGGCAGGATGCGGGAAGGTCCGCAGAACGGAACTGGCTACAGATGAACACGGATTCAAGACAAGTTGGCCACGGATGAACCGCACATGGCCGTGCCGGCCACCCGTAGAACATGAAAAGCGGGACGGATGCAAAACAAAAGGTTTTATCCGTGTCCATCCGTGTTCATCCGTGGCTGAACGAGGTTTTTCCGCGACCGTTGCGAGCACAGTGAAATGAACTTACGCGGGACCAAGGCGTTGGTGGTGGGGATGAAGAAGTCCGGCGTCGCTTCGGCGGAATTGCTGGCGCGGGAGGGAGCGCTGGTGTGCGCCACCGATTTGAAACCGCTGGACCAGCTACCGGAGGCGCGCGAGGCGTTGGAGCGCCTGCATATCCCGTTCGCGCGGCAAACGCCGGAGGTGTTCGAGGGATACGGGCTGATCGTGATATCGCCCGACGTGCCGGCCGATCTGGCGCCGCTCGCGGCGGCGCGCCAACACGGCGCCAGCGTGATGGGGGAAGTGGAACTGGCCGCGCCTTTTCTGCTCGGCTCGACGATGGGGATCACCGGCTCCAACGGGAAAACCACCACGACCAGCCTGATCGGCCATATCCTGGCGGCGGCGGGCGTGCCCGTGCAGGTGGGCGGCAACATCGGAAAACCCGTGACGGCGATGATCGACAACTCGCGGGACGACGGCTGGAACGTGCTGGAGCTTTCCAGCTTCCAACTGGAAACCATCTCGCGCTTCCGCGCCCATGTCGGCCTGGCGTTGAACGTGACGCAGAACCACCTGGACCGCCACCACACCTTCGAAAACTACGCGGCGGCGAAGGCGCGCCTCTTCGAAACGCAGCGCCCCGGCGACTTCGCCGTGCTCAACGCGGAGGACTCCGTCTGCGCCTCCTTCGCCGGGCGGACCGCCGCCATGCCGCAGTGGTTCAGCAGCGCTGGGCCGGTGTCGCCGGGGGCCTGGCTCTGCGGCGGCACGCTGATGCTGGACGGCGAGCCGCTCATGCAAAGCACCGAGATTCCGATCCGCGGCCTTCACAACGTGGAGAACGTTCTGGCGGCATCCATTGCGGCGGCGCGGGCCGGGGTGGAACCGGCCTCCATTGCCGCGGCGGTTCGCACGTTCCAGGCGGTGGAGCATCGGTTGGAGTTCGTCCGCCGCGTGAGCGGAATCGACTTCTACAACGACTCCAAGGCCACGAGCGTGGACGCCAC
>JAIQFU010000159.1 GCA_020073115.1 Terriglobia bacterium | reverse complement strand
CTCGCTGGATCCCGTCCGCATGACGGAGATGGCGGCGGGGGCGCTGATGTTTCTGCGCGGCGACGTCAAGCCGGCGCGGCAGACCGTGGAGCGGACCTATTCCAGGGAGCAGGTTCTGGATGCCGGACTGCTACCCGCCGGGCTGCGGCCGGGAAGCGAGCAGCCTTACTTCACGCCGGGCTTTCCGCTGTCCCTGCCCCTGGAGCACGGGGTTCGCATCAAATCGTTCGATGGGCCGCCGACGGCGAAGCTGACCGCCGCCGGCGGCAGCCCGATCGTCTCGGATACCAAGGAGTTGAGCTGGTATACGTCGGAAGCGAAAACGGGGCTCGTGACGGTGGAGACGGACCGGACCCAGGCCCTGATCGGCTTCATCAAGGCGAACCGCAAGACGCTCAGGAACCTCGGCGCCGATATCAGCAACGACTTTGCGACCATCGTGCTGACCTCGATGGATGACAAGCCGCTGGCCCGTTCGGGCAAGATGCTCCTCACCGCGGGTTCTCGGGTGGCCAACACCGATCAGAAATGGAACGAAGCCCGCACGGCCCTGGCTCGTCAGGGCGGCCAAGGTCACTCGCCAACCCTGATCGAGCCGGTAGCGGGCGCCGTGACGCTGCGCAATATCGAAGGAGCCCGGGGAGTGAGCGCGGTGGCGCTCGATGGATCCGGCAAGCCGACCGGCGATCCCTTGCAGGCAAAGAAGACGGCCGCCGGCTGGGAGTTGCCCATCGGAACGCCGGTCACAACCTGGTACGTGGTCTCCGTGAGCCGGTAGTGAAGCTGGGTGGGGCAGGCTGCCGCCCCACTGTCGTGTACGTGGCGCGCGCTTCGGCGCCACGTACAGCTCGCTCAGGCCAATCAGGGCTTGATCTCAATGGGCACGTGGCTCTCGGGGCGCCGGGTGAGCCTGGTCAGGTAGTCCGGGGTGAAGACGGCTGGACCGGGACTGCCGTCGGCGTTCCAGATGGCCCTTTCCGGAGCCCAGTAGAAAACGCCTGCCCCTTTCGGCCCTTTGCGCACGGTGTTCACCATGTCGGCCATGAATTGCAGTTGCCCTTCCGGCGTGTTCGGCCAGAGGAAGTATCTGGACATGTCACGGCCGGCGCGGCCAGCACCGGCTACGGCGGCAACTCCGGGTTGAGCGCCGGCGACCGGAGCGCCTGCGCCGCCAGCCGGGGCAGCGCCGCCCGCGGCTCAGCCGGCCGGGGGAGCGCCCCCACCACCGCGGCGGCCGCCACCAGCGCTATAGCCGGTCTCGACAACCATGAATTCCTTGTTCTTATACCGCCTGGAGCACTGGACCATGTTGTTCAACAGCTCTTCAGGGGTCGCGTGGCCATACTGCGGGTAGCAACTCTGAGCGATGATGTCGTAGGGAACCTTCGCCGCTTCGACGTGATCGAAGAACCACTGGGTCCGGTCCCAGTGGCCGCCCTGATCGACATGGATGGCGATCTGCAACGGTGACCGGCCCGCCGCCGCTTTCGCGCCCTTGACCCCCGCCTTCAACAGGCGCGTCAAATTGTCCCACTGTTTGGCGTCGTCATACCCCGGAAACGGACGGGCCTGAGCGGCTCCGGGAAATTGAACCCGGGCAATCGGCCACGCCGCGCCATTGGTAATTTCGTTGCCGATCTGGATCATGTCGGGCATCGCCCCGGCGTCCTTCAGCGTCTTGACGACATCGTAAGCGTGCCTTTCCCATTCCTTCTCCAGGCCGCTGATGTCCTCTCCCTCCCACGCCAGGGGAATGTACTGCTTTCCGGGATCGGCCCATGTATCGGAGAAGTGGACGCACAGAAGCAGCTTCGCGCCGAGGTCCTTGATGCGCTTGCATAAGGGAACGGCGTTCACCAGCGGGTTATTGGGAGCGCTCCTGACAGGCGGCACGAAAATGCGAACTCGAAAGGCATTCCAGCCGTGGTTATGCAAGATGGTCAGCTCGTCGCCAGGCTTGCCATCTTCCTGGTAGGTGAAAGGCGCCCTACCGGCTCTCCCCGCCGCCGCGACGGCGCCCGCGGCGCCCGCACCGGCTCTGCCGCCGGCGCCACCAGCCCCGCCGGCGCCGCCACCGGCGCGGGCGCTCACGATCGGGGAGCCGGGGCCATACCCGGCCGGAGCGCCTGCGGGAGTCGTCTCAATCCCCGTGATGTCCGCGCCCAAGAGGAACTTGCCGAGTTCGGACCTGGCCTGGGGCTGCGCCGCCGCCGAAAGGATACCTGCCAGAAAAAGCGCGATTGCGGCCACCGCCGCCGCGACGCAGGCCGCTTGAACCACCATCGCCGATTCTGATTTTCGAGATGGACCGCTCAACATCGTTTCCTCCTCAAAACACTATCGCAGATCGCGGATCTGAGAACGGCAGGCCGATCTTCAGAGCCGCGAGCGGAGGGAGCGGTCATCGGCGGCGACGTAGAGACCCGCGGCGGCTGCGAAGCCTCACCGGAGCGTCACGGTCCGTCCCGTGCGCGCCGATTCGCGCGCGGCGTCCAGAATTTCGGTCACGATCACGTTGTTGTCGAGCGAGGAGAGTCCGCCGGGCTTCAACCTGCCGCGCGCCACGGCAATCAGGTACGAAATCGAATCGCGCTCCTCCGGGTTGCGCGCGGCGGGGGTGCGCGTTTCTTCCGCTTTTTGTCCAGGCAGGCGCACGCGCAGCCCATCGCCCCCGGTGGCGATGGCGTACCCGTCCGCGCCATAGACTTCGAAATCCTTACGGCTGAAGGGCCAGTTCCACGACGCCTGAATCACCCCTTGCGCCCGCGGATATTCCAGGAGGATCGTCGCGTCGTCATCCACGCGGGCGTAGATCGCCGGCTTGTCGGTTTGCTCGATGGCGGTCACCTTGAGCGGGCGCTGGTTATCCATGAGCCACGTCATCAGATTGGCGCCGTAGCATCCGAAATCGAAGAGCGCGCCCGCGCCGTTCTTCACCGGGTCGGTGAGCCACGCCAGAAACTCCGGCTGGACGTTGATTTCCCTGGGCCCCTGGTGCCCGTCCATCGCCACCATCCTGCGGATTTCGCCCGCGGCCTTCTGCTCGTGAATCAAATTCCAGATCGCGCCATGGCTGGGATACCACGTCGTCTCGTAGTTGACGATCACCGGGACGCTATACCGGAGGGCCGCCGCCTGGATGGCTTGCGCCTGCTTCCTGTCCACGGCCAGCGGCTTCTCCATCATGACGGGAATGCGGCGCGGGGCCACAGCCTCGACGATGGCGGCATGGGAGTACGTGTCGCTGAAAATCGCAACCGCCTCCGGTTTCACGGCATCGAGCATCCGGGCGAGGTCGGTGAACAGAATGCCGTTCGCGAATTGGTTCGTTTTGCCGTATTTGGCCAGCAGGGCGGCATCGGGGTCGTAGACGCCCACGATCCGCAGGTCGGCCGGGCGCCGCGCGGCGCCGGCCAGGAATCCCGCAACGTGGCCGTGATTCAGGCCGGCGATCGCCAGCCGAAGAGGCGATTGCGCCTGCGCCAACACCACGCCGGCGGCAATCCCGAGGAGCAAGGTTCGCATGATGGCTGTCACAAATACCGCCGCCGTGGGCTGGGGTTTCGACTTCGAAGGGCAGGTCGAGGGTCCGCCCCACGTGCCGCGGATCACAACTATTCTCCCGCGAAACGGCCGGCGTGTTCTATCATCTGGCCGGAGGCTCGAATGCTCGGCGCGATGATGCAGTTTCCGTTGACGATTACCCCGATTCTGGAGCGCATGGAAAAGTTGTTTGGGGCGGTGGAGATCGTCTCCCGGCTCCCCGACAAGAGCATTCACCGGTCGAACTACGGGGACCTCTGCCGGCGGGCGCGCGCCTTTGCGGCCGCACTGGCGGCGGCCGGAATGAAACGCGGGGACCGCGTCGCCACCCTCATGTGGAATCACGCCTGGCACCTGGAGGCGTATTTTGGAGCGCCGGTTGCCGGATGCGTGGCGCACACCCTCAACCCGCGGCTCAATCCGGATGAGTTGGCCTACATCATCAATCATGCGGGAGACCGGCTCCTGCTGGTCGACGATGTGATGTTGCCGGTTTACGAGAGAGTGCGCGACAGCGCCATGCTGGAGCGCGTCATCGTGGTCCCCACGACCGGCCGGCCGGTTCCCCCGGAGTACCAGCCCTATGCCGAGTTTCTGCAAGAGGGCAGCTCCGGCTACGCGCTTCCGCAACTCGGAGAGGATGAAGCGGCGGCCATGTGCTACACCTCGGGCACCACGGGGGCGCCGAAAGGAGTTCTGTATTCGCATCGCGCCATCGTGCTCCACTCCTTCTGCCTGTCGCTGCCCGACTGCGCCTGCCTGTCGCAGGCGGACTGCATTCTGCCGATCGTCCCCATGTTCCACGTAAACGCCTGGGGCTGCCCATTCGCGGCCGGCATGGCCGGGGCCAAACAAGTGTTCCCCGGGCCGCACCTGGACGCGATCAGTCTCCTCGATCTGTTCGAACAGGAGAAAGTGACGCGCTCGGCCGGCGTGCCGACCATCTGGATGGGGCTGCTCGATGCCCTCGACCGGCATCCGGGGAGGTGGAAGCTAGAGGCGGGGCTGCGGGTCCTTTCCGGCGGAGCGGCGCTCCCCGAGCACTTGATTCGCGGCTTCGACCGGCACGGCATCGAGGTGCGGCAGGCCTGGGGCATGACGGAGATGACGCCGCTCGGAACGGTGTGCCACGTGAAGAGCAGCCTCTCGGAACGGCCCGCGCCGGAGCGGTTGGCTATCCGGGCCAAACAGGGTTTGCCGGCTCCTTTCGTCGAGGTCCGGGCCGTAGTCGGTCAGCGGGAAGTCCCTTGGGACGGGGAAACCCCGGGCGAGCTACAGGTTCGCGGGCCCTGGATCGCCGCGAGCTACTACAACTTGCCCGGCGAGCAGGAGCGTTGGACGGCCGACGGCTGGTTACTTACCGGCGACATCGCGACCATCGATCCGGAGGGCTACGTCAAGATCGCCGACCGCGCAAAGGACCTGATCAAATCAGGCGGGGAGTGGATCAGTTCCGTGGACCTGGAAAACGCGCTGATGGGCCATCCCGCGGTGCGCGAAGCGGCGGTGATCGCCATACCGCATCGTAAGTGGGGGGAGCGGCCGCTGGCTGCCGTGGTTTTGAAGGACGGCTACGAGGCGAACGCGGAAGACCTGCGGTCGCATCTGGCGCAGAGGTTCAGCAGGTGGCAGTTGCCGGACGCAGTCGTGTTCGTGGAGGAGATCCCGCGCACGTCGGTTGGAAAATTCCGAAAATCCAAGCTGCGGGAGATGTTCGCCGGCTGGGAGTGGGACCAGACCGCGGATGGGGCCGCGTAGGGCGAATCGGATGCACCCGGCGCGATTGAAGCCGCTTGCTCACCTCCGCGTCCTGGACCTTTCGCGGCTGCTTCCCGGTCCTATGGCCACGCTTCACCTCGCGGACCTGGGCGCGGACGTGATCCGCATCGAGCCCGTGGCCGAGGACGAGGCCACGGATACGCACAGGCTGCTTCACCTCATGCTCGGGCGGAACAAGCGCGGGGTGCGGATCGACCTGACGCGAACCGGGGGCCGCGAGATCTTTCTGCGCCTGGCGGAGCAGGCGGCGGTGATCGTGGAGGGCTTCCGGCCGGGGGTCGTGGACCGCCTGGGCATCGGGTACGAAACGGTGCGCAACATCAATCCGCGGATCGTCTACTGCTCCATCACCGGCTATGGGCAAACCGGGCCCGACTCCCTGCGGGCCGGTCACGATATCAATTACATGGCCTGCGCCGGCGTGGCAGACCAGATCGGCGTTTCCGGCGGGCCGCCCGCGATTCCCAACCTGCAGATCGGCGATCTTTTGGGCGGAAGCCTGACGGCCGTCATGGGGATTCTGGCGGGCGTCGTGGATGCGCAAGCGCGCGGCGCCGGACGCTTCATCGATGTCGCCATGACGGACAGCCTTCTCGCCCATTCCGTGCTGGCGCTGTCCGAATTGACGGCGTCGGGGCGCACGCCGCCGCGGGGAGAGGACGCGCTCTCCGGCGGATTGCCGTGTTACAACTACTACCGCACTCGGGACGGCCGGTATCTCGCGGTGGGCGCGCTCGAGGCGAAATTCTGGGACCGGCTGTGCGGCGCCCTGGAACGTCCCGATCTGAAGGGCAAGGGCATGGTCAGTGGTGAGGAAGCGAAGCGGGTTCGCGGCGAATTGCAGGCCATCTTCGAGGCGCGAAGCTCCGGGGACTGGATGCGCGCCTTTCACGATGCCGATTGCTGCGTAACCCTGGTGTTGACCCTGGAGGAAGCGATGGCGCGCGAGCAGACGCGAGCGCGGCGGATGGTGGTGGAGAAGGAAGTCCCCGGCATGGGAACTTTTCTGGAGTTCGCTCCGCCGCTCAAGATGAGCGACAGTTGCTTTGAGCCGGACGCGCCCGGTTCACGCGAGCGAACCCGGACGGCGGAAATCCTGCGCGCCGCCGGGTATTCCATCGAGGAGATCGAAGCCTTTCGCGCAGAGCGAATCGTGGCGTAAGCACCCAAAAAGCACCGGCGCCAAAAGGCGTGCGCCGGCGGTACTCACCAGCGGAAAAACCGGTAAGGGTCGTCCCATTCCTCGGGTGCGTCCATGTACAGGCCATTCAGCCACCGGTTCTCCCCGGCGCCGGCCGGCTCGGAAAACCTGGCGAGCAGCGGCGTCCGCATCTCCGCTCCCAAGTTCCCCAGCAGGCGCGCGGTCATCCTCGCGAAATTGCGGAACGTGCGTTTCACGTTCATCCGGCCGCCGGAGTAGTCGAACTGCCAGGGCGCCATCTGCGCGAAGACCACGCGGCCATCCAGCGATGCGGCCAGCACGCCATCGCCGACAGGCGTCGCGCCACCGGTCACCAGCGGCACGGTGCGCGGATCGCGATTGTGCACATCCGCGGGCGAAATCCCCGTGAACGGCGACCCCGGACCAAATGGCTCGAAGTGCGCCGCGATGTGCTCCCGCAGCTCCATGGAAACGGCCGGCGCCAGGGTTTGCGCCTCCCTCTCCTCCAGCCCGAACGCCGCCGCAATCTCCCCCTGCGCGGAGAGTGCAACCCCCGCCGATTCCAGGTATTTCCGGCCCGCCGGGTCGCCGTAATAGCGCACCCCTCTCCTGGCCGGCGGCTGCCATTGAGAGACGTAGCTCAAGATATTTCGAACGAGCAACTCCGCCGCGGGATCGCTCTCCGTTCGCCCGGTCACGTCCACCTGGCAGAACAAGACCATGCCGCGCCCCTCGCGGTACTCCATCAGCGGGCTGTATTGCAGACCGTACCCGCCATCGAGCACCGGGAGGAAGTCGCCGCACGCCGGTTTCTCGATCAGGGCCGAAGCCACCGTCCCACGATTGCCCGCGCGCCAGATGCGCGTCACCGGAATTCCTGCCCACGTTACCGTGGGGGCCAGGTTGAACTGCTTTCCGGGCTCATACTGGAGGCGCGGCGGAAGCAGGGTCGATGCGCCCCGCCAGTTCCGCAGATGCTGCTCGCCGAGTCCCGCCAGCAGAGGATGTCCCGGGATTCGCTGGAATAACCAACGCAACCCATACTCCGCCACGCGAAACCCGAAGCGCTTCTCCAGCACGTCGGGCGATTGCTCGAACACGATCACTTTGAGGCCGTCCCGCACGCGCGAGATGTCCGGCGCGCGTCCGGCGAGGGTCAGGGCGCCCTTGCCGACGATGAGCGTGTCGAAGCCCGCGAGATCGGTCCCCGCCTCCACCTGCGCGCCCAGGCCCTTCAACGACCCCGCCGGATCGAACACGGCAATGCGGCCCCCCGGCGTGGGCCGCGCCGGGAGCGGCAGCACGTGGATGGGGAACGAATCTTCCTGCTGCTGCCCGTTGCCGAACGCAACCGCCGCCCGCAACTCGCGCCCTCCCGGCGAGGGCGCCCGGAAGCGCACCGGAATGCGCTGCTGTTCGCCCGGCGGCAGGTTGACCTCCGCACTGCCCGACTCGGCGGCCACCTGCCAGCCGCATTTCGCCGTGACGCGCTCCCGGGAGTTGTTGATGACGACGATCTGCTTTTCCACGGTCTCGCCCGGCAGGAAGTTGTGGTCCTTGCCGGTGAAGGCCGCCGGCTTCCCGGCGATGTACGCCAGCAGCGGCATGTTGCACCGGCGCAGGGCTTCGATGACGGGCGTGTCTCCCGTCTTCGTCCAGTAGTTCTGGATGTCCCACGGGGCGCCGTTGGCCGAAAGTCCCCACGTCCGAAAAGCGCGCCAGTTCTGCTCGAACTGCCCTGCCAGGATTCGCAGCCGGTCCTCGAACGCCGGCGAGCTCAGGTTGTACGGGTAATCAAAGCGCCGCCATCCGGCGCTTCCTTTCCGGAACTGCTCCGCTTCCCACCGCAGGTTGGCGCGTTCCGCGTCCGTGATGCGGTAGGCGCCGCCGCCCAGGAACTGCGCATCCCACTCGGCCACGTGAAATTCCCAGGGAACCACGGCGCTGCCGAACTCGCGCTTGCCCTGGTACCATCCGCGGTACATGGACCAGTCCCAGAGAAACGGCACGCTGTACTCGCAGGTGAACAACGGCTTGACGCCGGCTGTGGCCCAGTGCTCGAACCAGTCGTCCATCTCCTGCGGCGGAATCCAGTTTCCGTAGAAGTTCACGGTGTGCATGGCGTTGAGGTTGCCGCCGGAGTGGTGATAGACGATGCGGCTGCCGTCCAGCCGGCGGATAATCGCCTCCGCGCGGCGCGCGCGCTCGGCTCCACGCGCCGACCACTGTTCGCGCGGTTCGTGAACGCCGTCGGTCAAATCCGGGTTCATGTCTTCGCTGTACCCTGCGCCATTATGGCTGGTGGAATAGAAAACCACGGACGGATGGTTCCGGGCCACGCGCGCGTAGAAGGCCGCGTGCGGCGCGTAACCGTTGCGCGCCTCGGCGTCGGGCGCGGTCCAATCGTATTGCCCGAAATGCGGCTGCGAGAAGGCCACCAGCACGCCTTCGTCGTCGGCGGCGCGCAGCACTTCCTCGAAGCCATAGTGGGTTCCCGGCTCGCAGCCGTAATTGTGGGTGTAGACAAAGTTCACGCCGAAGCTTTTGAAGCGGCGGAGGGTGGCGCGGGTGGCGTCGTAGCCGGCGGAGGCCGCACTGGTCTGCGCGTTGTCCAGCGGCGTGGCGGAAAGGAAGATGCGCGAGCCGTTCAGGCGGAAATCGCGGCCGTCGATCCAAAACTCGCGGAACGCGAAACGCACGGGGAACGCGGTGTCCAATTCCGCGCCGTTCGCGTCCGCCAGCGTCAGGGTCAGCTCATACTGGTTTTGCGGCGTGTGGATGTCCCAGAGCTTCTCCGGCCGCCACGCGTCCGTGAAGCGCCGGCCCGCGCCGGCGAACTCCTTCAGCAGGCGTGGGCCGTCGTAAATCCTGGCGATGAGGCGATACGGCGCGCGGCCGTCGAGATCGCTCAACTCCGCCTCCACCGCGATCTGCCAGTTGCGGACCGAGGTCTCCACCGCCACGCCGGAGATGCGCGGACCGGCGGGCATGGCGTTCAGGCGGACATCCCCGGTGATGCCGCGCCGCGCGACCGTGCCCTCCACCGTCTTCGCCGCCGCCGAGTCGCTGTAGGAAAGCATCACGGCCTTGAGCGGCATCGCGATCACCTGCATGCTCAGCAGATGCGTTCGGCCAGGCCGCAGCAAAGCGGTGAGCTCGACCTCGCCCGCCGGGTACCGCATCTCGCCCGCCTTCACGCCGTCTATGGACACTGCCGCGTAGGAGTTGATGCAGTCCGCCGAAAGCGTGAACCGGCGCCCGCTCCACGCGGCGGGTATCTCGATCTCCCGCTCGTACACCGCCGCGATGGCCTGGGTATCTCTCGGCCAGCTGTCCGGGATGGCGAGGGAACCCCATTCCGCGGCGCCCTCCGGTTTCCACCGCCACGCGCCCGTTGTTAGCGACCAACACTGTGGCACCGGCGCCTTCGAGGAGTTCGGTGGCGATTTGCTGATTGATGTCGTTGTCCTCGGCCAGAAGAAT
>JAIQFU010000662.1:1836-4025 GCA_020073115.1 Terriglobia bacterium | reverse complement strand
ACGCGATTTCGCGCGGCGCCTCGGGCTTCGACAAAGTGCTGGCGGCATCGAAATACACGGCGCTCAACTTCGACGTGGGCCACTACTACGGCGTGAACGGGCAGTCGCCGGTTCCGCTGGTGGAGAAATACCACGACCGGATAGAGAGCCTGCACCTGAAGGATCGCAAAGGGCCGGGCAGCGCGCCGGCTGGGGGCCGCGGAGGCGCGAATATGCCTTGGGGGCAGGGGGAGACGCCGCTCAAGGACGTGCTGCTGCTCATCAAGAAGAACAAGTACAAGTTCCCCGCCAGCATCGAGTACGAGTACGAAACTCCGGCGGGTTCCGACGTGCTGGCCGAGGTCAAGAAGTGCGTCGCGTACTGCAAGCAGGCGCTGGCGTAATGGCGCTCAGTATTTGAAGTACCAGACGGGCCGGTGGCCGGCGCGAATCAGGGCGGCGGACTCGATGAGGTTTGCGTTGTCCACTCGAACTTCGGCCATGCGGTCCAGGTACGTGGCCACAGTCTGGACCAATTCCTGATTATCGGGCTTCATCCCGATGAAGCGCTCCAGGTAGGGAACCACGCCGCGCTCGTCGCCGGTTCTGAGGAGGCGGGCGGGGAGCCTGTAATCGAGGCTGTTGTAGTAGTAGGAGAGTTCTTCGGAGGGCGGCGCCTCGGAGGCCTCCAGCAGCATTTTCTGCGCGGTCTTCGGATCGCCGTTCTGCAGCGCGACTAACCCGAGCGCCAGGTCGGCCGTGTAGAGAGTCGTGCCGCAA
Source organism: Terriglobia bacterium (assembly GCA_020073115.1). Lineage (GTDB taxonomy): Bacteria > Acidobacteriota > Terriglobia > Bryobacterales > Bryobacteraceae > BOG-224. Next base: position 3,266 of record JAIQFU010000662.1, on the reverse strand, counting down.
TCCGGATCGCCGCGGAACCGTTCCGCCACCTGCCGCGCGGCCTCGGCGTACTTTCGGGCGTGGTCCCAATCGGCCGCGGCGCGGGAGCGCCTTTCCGCGACCTTCCTATCCATGTCGCCCCGGTCAAACGCGACTTCCGCCAGCAGCGGGAGCACCACGAGTTGCTCCGATTCCGGCAGCGAGTAGACCGCCGGGCACGCCAGGTCCGTCGCCAGCTTGGGACAGACCTGCCACATTTTCAGCCGGTGCTCTTCATGACGCCGGCCCACCAGGACGCGCCGCGCGGGGAGCGAGTGCGCATCCAGGTGAAGCGCGCGTTCCACGTACGACTTGCCCAGATCCGTGAGAGCGGCTTGCTGGCGCGAGGAATACCCAAGGGCCTGCCCCGTGGCGAGAAGCAGTTCGGCATCGCTCGAAAGGGCCAGTTTGGCGCGGATCTCGCGGGCAAACGGCGTGTCCACTTCGGTCGGGTTCAAAAATCCGAGAATCGTCCCACTGAGGACACGGGCATAGAACCACCCCAGGTTCGTCGCGCCCCGGCCGTTGGGATCGTCGGCGCGGGCGCGAATCAGAAATTCCTCGGAGAGCTTCGGCTCCGCCGCCTCGAAGAACCGGGCCGCGTTGTTCAGCGCGGCGGCGCTCGCATCGGAGCGTCCGGCTTGCGCCAGCCAGAGAGGCCGGGCTTCGGCGTAGCCCACCGGATCCGGGAGGCGGTCCGCCTCGTTGAAGAGCCGCGCATATCCGTGCATCGAGTCTTCCGGATGATGCTCGATAAGCCATAGGACATGCGGCCGGCGGGCCTCGATGGTCTTTTCGCGGCCAAAGACCTGCTCGCCCCGGGTCGCATAGAAAAGCAGCAACCGCCCCCGGGTGCGAAGATCGTCCGGATTCTTCCGCAAGGCTTCTTCGAGCTGCGCAATGTCTCCGGCGGTCAGGCCGCGGATACTGGGGAACATCTCTTCCGCGGAGTTGGCCAAGCTGGCTTTGATCTGCGGATCGTCCACCAGGGCGCCGGGCTGGGTGCGGCAGGCGGCCGCCACGAAGATCGCCGCGGCGCAGCACAGGCCGGCGATGCTCTTCCGGAGACGGGAGACCCGCTGGAAAGCGTCGCCGCGCAGGAGCCGGTTGATCCGGTTCTCGAGCGGGCCCGCGCCCTCCATCCCTACGCCCTGCCAGACCAGCCGGCCGCCTCGGGCGCGCACCGCTTCCGCCATCTCCAGCAGGACCTCGGCATACCGGCGGCCCTCACCCATGGCGCGGGCTCCGGCTTCGTCGCAGGCGTGCTCCGCTGCGATCGCCACCTGGCGCCCGAGCCACCAGGCCAGCGGATGGAACCAGAAAACGCTGCGGTTGAGGTTCGCCAAGAGCGCGATGAGCGGGTCCCGCCTGCGGATGTGGGCCGATTCGTGCGCGAGCACGCCGCGGACTTT
>JAIQFU010000662.1:0-1818 GCA_020073115.1 Terriglobia bacterium | reverse complement strand
CGGCGTCCAGTCCTTTCACGTCAGAGGCAGAATGATCCTGGGGGCGAGCAGACCGGCAATCAGCGGCGACGCGACCCGCGCTGATTCACAAACCGGCGCGGCCGCGTTCAACTCCGTGACAGCCGCGCCGGAACGCGCGACCTTTCCGGCGGACCACCAGCCGATCAGGAACCGCGCCAGGAACCAGGCGACGCCCGCGGCGTAGACGCCCAGGGCCATCAACGGCCAGACCGGGCTGGTCGAAGCAGACGCCTGCGGGACTGGCCTCGCCGGTTCAGGCGCGGCGGTTGAAAGCGGCGCCGCTACGGCTGCTTTCGCCGGCGACCGGGGCAAAACGGGCGCGCGGGGCGCCGCCGGCGCGAAGCTTGCCGCTGGGGCTGGCGGCCCCGCCGAAACCGGCAGAGGCAGCGAAGGCAGGCAGTAAGGGAGAACCGGCATCAGCAGCATGGCGCACAGGACCGCCGTCCAGACGCCGTGGCGCACGGCGCTGGAGCGCACGCGCGCCAGCGGGAGCAGGCAGGCGACCATTGCAGCCAGGACAGCGGCCCTGATCGAGGATTCCAGCAGCACACTTACCAGCGCCGTCATTTCGTTTTCCTCACTTTCCGCGCCAGATGCTCCATCTGATCGACCGACAGCACCTCCTCATCCACCATCCCCAGCAGGAACTGCTCCACCGAACCGGAGCAGAAGCGGTCGATGATGCGCCGCACCGCGGTGGCGGCAAGACTGCGCGCCGGAAGCGCCGCCTCATACACGAAGGTCTTCCCTTCCAGTCGATGGGTCAGGTAGGACTGGGCCTCCAGCCGGCGGAGCAGCGTCCGCACGCTCGAATCTTTCAGGGGGTGCTCGGGCAGCAGGCCCTCCCGGACTTCCTCCGCTGTGGCCGGCCCGCGAGTCCAGAGAAAATCCAGGATGGCCTGCTGGAGATCCGTCAGAAGCCGCGCCGCCGGTTTACGCTCTGTCACGTTACAAACTGTAGCACTTTAGATGCGCGTGTCAAGAGGGTTGCTGCCCTAGGGATTCCGCCCGAGCGACTCGTTCGGTGCGCCGTAGGACCGGCCTCCCGGAGGGACCCCTAATGCCCGCCGCGGATTACACTCGGAGTGTTATGGCTGAACCTTCATTGACCGTGTTCGCGGAATTCCGCGCCAAACCCGGGAACGAGCAGGAACTCGGCGGCCTCTTGAGGCGGCTGATCGAGCCGACAAGGCAGGAGCGGGGCTGTCTGCAATACGAACTGCACGTAGACGACGAACAGCCCGGACACTTTCTGTTTTACGAGACCTGGACTTCGATGGCGGAACTCGAGGCGCACGCCGCCTCGCCGCACTTCACCGACTTTCAGACACGCTCCGCTCACCTGTTAGCCGAGCCTTTGCGCATCGTGTTCGCCTCCCGGGTGAGTTAAGGAGAACGGGAGGCCCGCGCGCCATCGCGGATAAAGCTAGAATACGGGAAATCGGAAAGGAGCGACGTCATGCTCAGACGATGTTTCTTGCGGTCCCTGGCCGCGGCTCCGGCAGCCGGCTTCGTTCCCGTTCCCCTGCTCGGTCAACAACGGGGTGGAATGGCGCCGGCCGAGCCATTTAAACCCGGCGAGGGGCCCAACAATCCCGTCGGCGCCGGAAAGGGCATCTATCCAGGCAGGGTGGTGTGGGCGCGCGACGCGAACGCCACGACTTGGGACGGCGCGACGGGGCACTGGTGGGACGACGATTGCACCAACCAGAAACTCGTCCACGAGATGACTGCCCGGCTCCTCCAGAATTTGACGGGGCGGAAGAACGAGAAGCAGGCATGGGACGCGCTGTTCCG
>JAIQFU010000158.1 GCA_020073115.1 Terriglobia bacterium | reverse complement strand
ATTGTCCCAGACCGGCGCGGCGTCGCTCGTGCTCCAGTAAGCGCTGTTGAGCAGGATCGCGGAAGCGGGCAGGGGGGCGGCTTTTCCATCCCGAACGATGATGCGCCTGGTAGTCGCCAGGGAAAAAGCATCGAGAGAGTTTTTGTCGTTGCTGGGTCCGGAGAATACGAAAACGGGCCAGGGCGCCGGGCCCTCGGCCTTCAGGGCCTTATCCACGCTACGCGCGAACGCTTCTTCCCGCGAGGTGCGCGGCAGGTGCGGCGCCTGGCCCCCGAGATCGCCGGCCTCCAGCGCGAAATAGAAAGTGCGGTCCAGGTTGCGCGCCGGATCCCGCTCCTCCACCACCAGGGGCGTGGCGATCGCCGCCTCCCAGGGGCGGCTGCCCCAGATAAGGACTTTCAGCAGGCTGGCGGCGCTCGCCGGATCCTGTCCGGCGATCTGCGCCACCAACCGGGCGCGGCCTCCCTGGGAGTCCGCGGGCGGCGAAACTGCAATGGCAAGGAGCCCTAAACCAAGGCCCATACGGATCCAGCCAGCCGGCCGCGGCCGATCCGAAACTGGGAGCATTGCCGGCTGATAGTACTATATTTCACGTTGGGAGGGGGGACTACCTCGACATACCGGGGGGCGGCCCGGCACGGGCGGACCTGCGCCGCCTCCCCTATAGCACCCTGCCGATGCCCGGAAGCGCTACCCGGAATGCAATGGCCGCGATTTCCTGCTCGGCAACGGAGCCCGCGAGGCCGGCATTGTTCGCCATCACCACCCTGACCACGTCCTGTCCGGAGAACTCCTCGCCGGCCTGCAAGCGCCGGTGGATTTCTTTCTTGACTGCAAGCTCCAGCGCTCTTTTCGTGAAGGGGTCCATGTGATTCTCCCTGGCATCCCGAAATACTATTTCGCTAGGAGATAATTATATCTCGATATCCCGTAGTTGCCCGGGCTGGTGGGCGAATGGGCTGAGCTGCTGATCTCCGCCGGCCGCGGCTCTGTCCCGGGTGCGGAGCTGCGACGGAAGCGATTGGTTATCAGCGCGGCGCCCGGCAACCTGTCGTTTGCGAAGTCCAGCTTATTTTTCCAATCGCCGGTGAATCTCGAACCCGGACATTCACTGACATTCGCAGACAAAAAGAGGCAGGACCTTGCAAGCCCGCGCTCGCGGCCACATAGTGAGGCCGAGACGAAAAGGCGCCAAATACTGAATCGGATCTCAGAGGCCATCATCATCAAAGGAGTTCCCAGCCGGAAAACCCGATTGAACGGGGGCAAGGCGTGTCGGTAGGGTGCGTCTGACGCCGCGAACCAAGCCGCAGGTTTTGAAAGGAGATGCCATGTCCTTGAGAAGCGGATTCCTCTTCTTTTGCGCCGTCCTCGGAGGCTTCGCCCCGGCGGCGTTTCCGGCGTGCTCAGAAAGCAATCTGATCCGAGAAGGTTTCCAGTCCAGTGGCGCGCCGTACTCCATCTGGATGCCGGAGACCTCTTGCTGGAACGGCAATTTCATCGTTTTCGCCCATGGGTACGTCGCGCCCAATCGAGCCTTGGGCGTGCCGCAAGAGCAGTTGACGGTTGATGGGGTTTCACTCCCGGCGTTGGCTAACGAGTTGGGGTATGGATTCGCGGCTTCCGGGTACCGCAAGAACGGGCTGGCAATCCGGGAGGGCCTCGAGGACACCACCGACCTCGTCCGGAACATCATTAAGCCGGATCTGCGTCCGGACCGCATTTACCTGGTCGGCGCGTCGGAAGGGGGCCTGATCACGACCCTCTCGGCGGAGCAATTTCCCCACCTCTACAACTCTACCGGGGCGGCGTGCGGGCCCATAGGGAGCTTCCAGGCTCAGATCAATTACCTGGGTGATTTCCGGGTAGTCTTCGACTACTTCTTCCCTGGTTTGGTGCCGGGCGCCCCAACCACCATCCCCCAGGAAGTCATTGAGAATTGGGATACGGTGTATGCGCCGGCCATTTCCGCGGCGCTCGCGGCCGAACCGGAAAAGACCGCCCAAGTGATCAATGTGATGCAAGCCCCCGTCACGAGCGATCCGGCGACGGTGGAATCCACAATTCTCCAGGTTCTTTGGTACAACGTATTTGCCGTCAATGACGCGACCCTCACGCTCGGGGGGCAGTCTTTCGATAACCACGACCGCATTTACAAGGGATCGGACGACGATGTTCTTTTGAACCTGGGAGTCCAACGCTTCACTGCGGATCCGGAGGCGCGCGCCCAGATGAAGGCCCATTACGAAACGACGGGGAAGGTGATGACGCCGCTGGTCACCATCCACACCACGGTCGACCCGGTCGTTCCTTACTGGCACGAGACGAAGTACACCCCAAAGACCATCCGGGCGGGCGCTTTCTTCGAACGCACGAACCTTTCGATCTCCGCCTACGGACACTGCACCTTCACGAGCCCTGAGGTCTTGGCCGCAGTCGTGTTGATGGTGCTGCGGGACGTGGGGCAGGATCTCTTTCCGCAGATTCTGACCGCGCTGCCGGAACGGCATCGCAGCGACTTCGTGCAGGGAATGCGGAACTTGGGATTGCATCGCTAGGGATGCGAGTACATCGCCGGTTCTGCGCCGGCGATACCGGAAGGTGGGGCGGGGCTTCGGCCCCGGAGCCGGGCTTCACACGCGCTCCTGCGCAGGCGTCTCGATCATTTGAACCCATCGACTAACATGAGATCGCTAACCTCGTAATCCGCCTGCGAATAAAGGAGGTCGCGGCAGTCGGGAGTTACAGCGAGGCCGTACCGAGGCGGCTTGGAGGTCCCGCCCAGATATGCCGTCTCGCCTGTTTCGAAACGGTAGAACTGCAAACGCGGTCCGTCGGGATTCGGCCCGGGACGGTAGTACCGATACGCCACCCCGGCGCGGCAGACGCTGTAAGCGTCCACGAACGCCAACACCTTTTCTTCCGCGCCTCCGGCCAGCGGGACCCGATACAGATCGTTCGCGCCGTCGGGGCCAACCAGCTTCAGAAAAAAGAGAAAACGCCCATCGGGCGACACGGCCGGCGCGCGGCTGGCGCTATCGGTGGTGATCTGTGCGGCTGCGCCCCCGGTCAGCGGAACGCTCCAGATACTCGTGGCCCGCCCGTGCTCGGCGCTGAAGTAAATCGATCGGCCATCCGGAGCCCAGGCGAGATGCCCGCTGCGAGAGGAATCGGGGACCGCTCTCGGAGCGGCGGTGGGGGCGTCGATCCAATAAATCGAGGCGCCCTGCCGGCCCGGCATCGTGAACGCGATCCGCCGCCCGTCAGGCGACCACCGCGGCGGCCCGAGACTCGGCTGCTTCAAGGACGTCCACTGCCGCGCGCCGGCGCCATCGCCGCCCGCCACCCAGATCTCGAAGTAGCCGCTGCGGTCGGAAAGAAACGCGATCCGGTCTGCGTCCGGCGAATAATCGGGATCGCAACTGCGGCGGGCAGACGCGATCAACTCCGAGGCCGCGCCGGCGCGATCCAGGGGTTGCCGCCAGAGGTTCACCGATTCGAAATGCTCGGTATAGAACAGCCGCAGCGCGCCCTCCCGGGTACGCGCCAGCGAGGGTTGCCAGCCATAATCCCCGAATCCGGACAAGCGCGTCGCGCCCCCCCGGCCGGAGACTCTGATCGTGGCCAGATGCGGAGAACTCATCGATCCACTGGAAAAGATCAGGGCTTTACCGTCGGTCGACCAGGCGGGGCTCGCATTCCAGGCCGAACCGGTGTCGAGCCGCTTCATCTCGCCGGCGGGCGTCAGGTCGCGGGCGACCGGCAGCAGGCAAAGCTCCGACACGCCCCAGGAAACCCGGCGGCTGAACGCGAGGATGCCGCCGTCAGGGGAAAAGGCGGGCCCGGAATCGCCGTAGATGCCCGGCGGCGGCGCCGTGAGTGGCGATACCGCGCCCGTGGCGGCGGCGATTCGCAGCAACCGGTCGGCGCCGCTCGCTTCCGTCCGCCCGCTGGCCACGAGCCACTTGCCATCGCGCGACCAGGCCAGAAACGGCCCGGGACGCAACCAGTCCAGGCTGGCGCCTAACGCAACTTCAGCCACAGCCCTTTCGGCGCCGCCCAGCGCCGGCGCGATCAGCACCGTGACCCGCTCGGCGTCTTTCCGGCGGAGGAAGGCTACCAAGGCGCCGTCCGGCGACCACGTCGGGCTGTATTCGTCCGCCGGGTCCCGGGTCAATTGAAGGAGAGGGCCGCCGCCGACCAGCTTCACGTAGATGTCGAAGTTCTGCTGGCCCTCCCCGTTCCAGGCGAAGGCGACCTGCCGTCCGTCGGGGGAAAAAGCGGGCTGTAACTCGACTCCGGGGCTGGAGCTGAAGGGCAGCGCCACAGGGAGATCCCGAGAGGGGCCGCGCCAGAAGAAGGCCAACCCTGCGCAGCCCGCGAGGAGCAGCACGCCCGCCGCCCCGGCGGCCCAAGCGATCCGCCGGCCCCGGCGCTCCCTGGGGCGTGAGCCGGCGCTGCGGCCCGCGACCCAGGCGTCCAGTTCGCTCTTGAACGCGTACACCGAACCGCGCTTTCCGTGTTGGAGCCGATAAACCGGGAGGCGTTCCGTTTTCTCCCAGCGATAAACGGACCGGGCATCGCGCCCGAGATAAGCCGCGATCTCCTTCCAGGATTGGAGCCGGCCCTCCGCAAGACCTTTAATGGGGACGGAGCGCGGGCCGAAGACTCGATCGGCCATGGCCGGATCATAACAGACCTTCGGGTCTCTTATTACACAGATTTGACACTCCCGAGTAAGTACGGTATTTTTACGCGCTATCGTCCCCGTTGCTCACCAGAAGCCTGACATTACCGGGCATAAGCAGACATTTGGGAGATGTCCTTGCGGGATTCATTCCACCCATGGCAGCATCAGCACCGGGTTCAGTTTCGTCACTTATTGTCTGGCAGCAACCCGGGGCCGTAAAACATGGAGACCTCGTTCAATGAGCCGGAGGAAGTCGCCCTGGCGTGGAGAGTCGGCATCCTACTAAGTGAATCAGTTCTCCTCTTGGGGAGCTTCGGAGTTATGAAGGTAATCAAGGGTCGGTTACTCCGGTATGTGACGATGCGGGGAAATGCTCCAATCAGTTTCGCTTTGGGCCGGACGCCGCCGCATCCACAGTTGCCTGAAGTGACGCGCGGGTTGCGGCCTCGTGCGGTCCCGTGCGCCTCCGGGCAATGGGCGCCGTGACGCCCGGAACGAAGCCGGACCCATGCGTTGTCCGGGACGCCAGTCAACACTGGCCTGTCCACGAGGCATGGAGAGGAAGAAGAGCAGATGGGCGCCAACGACGAAATCAGCTGCGCTTACGCGGAGACCTGCAAACCGGGACTTCAGAAGGTTCTCAAACTGCTTCGCCTTGATATACCCTATCTCCGCGCCGAAGGGGAGAACCTCTATTACCGCGACCCGGCGCCGGGGGGCGGCGAGATCGCCGTCGCGGACTTCCTGGGGGGTTACGGGTCCACGATTCTTGGGCACCATCCCCCGGCAGTCCGATCCGCGATGGTCCAATCGCTCGAGAAGGGGGCGCCGGTCCACGCCCAGGCGTCCGTCCGAGGCGGGGCCGCGAGACTTGCGCGGGAGTTGAACCGGCTGGCCGGCCACAAATACTTCGTCCACCTCCTCAACACCGGAACGGAGGCCACGGAAGCCGCGATCAAACATGCCCTCATGGAGTGGCGGTCCCGGCAGGAGGTGATCCTGCTGGGACTGGCCCGGCTAATACCACGCGTAGACAGCCGGATCCGGGGGCATCTGGAGACGCTCGCGCAAGCGGTCCGGTCCACTCGTCCGGTCATCTTCGCTCTGGAGGGAAGTTTCCACGGGAAGACCGCCGGCTCTCTTTCCGTCACGGACAATCCTTCGTACGTTTCCATGTACCCCGAGCGCGCGGTGCAGTGCCGATTCATCCCCCGGTCGGCGAGCGCCGACGACGTGAACCGGTTTTTCACCGAAGCGCGGATTCAATTGTCGCCGGATCGCTCGTACACCACGGCAATCGGCGTGATCGCGGAGGTGATCCAGGGAGAGGGTGGGATTCACCCCATCGCTCCGGAGTTGTTAAGCGTGCTGCGGCGGAAGACCGCGGAGGAGGGCATTCCCCTGATCGTGGACGAAATCCAGAGCGGCCTGTGGCGGACGGGTGCGTTTCTCGCCAGCCGTTCGCGCGGGATCACGGCGGACTATCTGCTGCTGGGAAAAAGCCTGGGCGGCGGGATAGCGAAGATTTCCGCGCTCCTGGTCAGCGCCGACCGGTATCAGGAGGATTTCGGCCTCAAACACACCTCCACCTTTGCGGAGGACGAACTCTCCTGCGCCGCGGCCCTCGCCGCGCTCGACGAGCTGGAGCGCCGTTCGGAGGAGATCGCTCAGCGCGCCCGGGCGTTCGAGGCCCGCATCCGCGATTGCTGTGAACGAATGATGCGGGAGTGCCCCGGCGTAATCCAGGAGGTCCGGGGCGAGGGTTTCTTCATGGGGATTGAGTTCCGCGCGGATGCCGATTCGCCCGATATCTCCCACGCCCTGACCTCGCTCATGGCAACCGGGTATTTCGTCTACGTGCTCGCCAGCTATCTGCTGCACCGGCGCCGCTTGCGCGTCGCGGCGGCATTGAGCGAGACGAACACGCTGCGCCTGGAACCGCCGGCGTTCATCTCGCAGGAAGCCGTGGACCGGCTCGTGGCGGGCATCGAAGAGGTCACGCGCCTGATCTACTCCAACCGGATCGCGGCCCTTACCGCTCATTTGTGGGAGGACCCGGAGCAGCGCCGGGATTCCCCCCGCATCTCTCCGCTGCGGCCCTATCCCGTTGTGCGGGCCCCTTCGGCGCCTCCGAGAACCGTTTTTCTGTCGCATCTCATCGAGCGGAGGGATCTGCGCGATGTGGATCCGATCTTCGACGATTTCTCGGAGAACGATCTGGCGCACTACCTCGACGATTTCGCGCCGCTCACCCGGGCCTCTCTCTATTACCAGCAGCTCATCAAAGGGCCGGGCGGCCGTGAGATTCTTTTCGAGCTGCGCGGCTTCACGATGACCTCGGATCATTTCGAGCGCGCCATCCGGATGGGGAACGTGGAGGTGGGGCGCATGGTCTGCGACGCGGCTCAAGCGGCCGACCGATCCGGCGCGACGCATATCGGCCTGGGGCAGTACACGAGCATCGTGACGGACAACGGCCAGCTGATTCAGACCGAGCGGGCGAAGGTCACCACCGGAAACAGCCTGACGATCGGCTTCTCGTTCGAGACGATCCAGCGCATCCTGGAGCAGCGGGGGATGAACCTCCGGGATCTGCATGTCGGGGTCGTGGGCGTGGCCGGAAACATCTGTAACGTCCTGGCGCAGTTGCTCGGGGACGAGGCGCGCACCATGACGCTCGTTCATCGCGAGCGCATCGACGAGAGCCCGAAGTTCCGGAAGGCGATCGCCACCGTGATTGAGAACTCCCGCATGGACAGCAGCCGTATCCGTCCCACCACGGACATGGCGCTCCTGGCCGACTGCGACGTGGTGGTGCTCGGAACAAACTCAAGCCATGCGCTCCTCATGCCCGAGCATCTCAAAAAGGATGTCATTGTCCTGGATGTGTCGGTTCCCTCCAACGTCCACGAGAGTATTTATGCGCTGAGGCCCGACGTGGAGTGTTTCCAAGGCGGGTATGCCCGGCTGCCGATGGGGCAGAAGCTGGTGTGCCCGCTGATTCCGGTTCCTCATGGCGAGATCTTCGCGTGCATGGCGGAGACCGTGATGACGGGGCTGCTGAACTACCCCGGACACTTCTCCCGCGGGTATTTGTCCAAGAAACATGTGACGGAGGTCCTGCGGCTGGCGGCCGAGGCGGGGATCGAGTACGGCGCCGTGGAGCGGATCTCGCCCTTACGCCGCGCCGCGAGTCCGCCGATCCCGCCGGGGTCTGAGCCCGGGAGCCGCGTTGCGGCGGCAGGAGGAGCAGCGTGTTGACGCGCACTGTACCCCAGGCGAGCCGGCGCCCCCGAGCGAGCGCCGGCTGTACTCCGCCGTGCTCGCGGCTGCTGCGCCCGGCGTTGCTCGCGCTCCTTGGCTGCGCCTGCCTCGCGGCGCAGGCTCCGCAGGAACGCGGCCCGGCGCCGGAGGAGGCCCGGCGCATCATCGACCACGTCGATCGGATCCTGCGCGGCGATTCGTCCCGCGGCTCGGTGGAGATGTTCGTGGTGACGCCGGAGTGGAAGCGCCTGACCCGGATGATCATCTGGTCGGAGGGGGCCGACAAGGTGCTGATCCGGGTGGGACTGCCGAAAAAGGACGAAGGTACGGCCACGCTGCGGGCCGGCGGGAACATCTGGAACTACCTCCCTAAGATCGATCGCGTCATTCGCGTTCCGACTTCCATGATGATGGCGTCCTGGATGGGCTCGCACCTGACCAACGACGACCTGGTGAAGGAGAGCCGGCTGGTCCGGGACTACGACATCAAGACGACGTTCGAGGGACCGCGGGACGGCGTCGCGGTGTATGAGTTCGTGCTGACGCCCAAGCCCGAGGCGCCCGTCGTGTGGGGCCGGATCGACTACCTGGTCCGCAAGGGCGACCTGATGCCGGTGTGGGCCAAGTTCTACGGCGAAGACGGCGCGCTGAAGCGAACGGCGGCGTTCTCCGACTACATGAAGATGGGCGGCCGGCTCGTGCCGGCGCGGATGCGGATGACGCCCCAAGACAAGCCGGGCGACTATACGGAGCTGCACTACCTCTCGCTCGAGTTCGACCTGGCGATCGCGGCCAAGACGTTTTCCCTCAACGCGCTGAAGGGCCTATGATCACCATCGTCCTCGGCTGGCGCAACCTGTGGCGCAATTCGCGGCGCAGTCTGATCACCATCGGCGGCTTCTCGTGCGCGTTCGCGTTCCTCATTGCGCTCGTCGGGTTCGGCCGCGGCCTCAGCATCCAGATGCTGCGCAACGGCACCGAGCTGATGGCCGGGCACATTCAAATACACGACCGGCAGTACCTGCCCGATCGCATCTTGCACCGCACCATCGGCGGCGCCGAGGGCGCCGACTGGCAGGGGCTGATCGAGCGGCTCCGCCGGTATCCGAAGGTGCGCCAGGCGGCGCCGCGCGTCTACGGCTCGGCGCTGCTCTCAACGGGGGACAAGTCGTCGGGCGCGCAGGTCGTCGGCGTTGAACCGGCGTCCGAGCGCGGGCTGGGCCGGCTGTTCACGGAGGAGACGGCCGCATCCCTGGCCGTCCGTGGATCGCTGGTGGCAGGCGAAGTCCTGGCGCTCGACCTGGGCGCGCGCATCGGCAGCGAGGTGGCGGTGGTCACGCAGGCGTCCGACGGGACGCTCGGCAACTCGCTGTTCCGCCTCACCGGCATCCTGCGCACCGGGTTGCCGCAACTCGACCGGTCCCTGGCCGTCATCCGCCTGGACGACGCCATGGAATTGCTCGCGCTGCCGCCGGGGCGAATTCACGAGATCGCCGTCAAAGTCGACAACCCCATGGACGCGCCGGCCGTCGCGCGCGATCTGGCGAGCCGCGCGGCGCTTCCCGCGGAGGCCCAGGCGCTGAGCTGGCGCGAGCTGCTTCCGCAGCTGAGCAGCTACGTCGAGCAGATCGATGCGGTCAATCGGTTCATCGTGGGGCTGGTCGTCCTGTTCGCCAGCATGGGCGTGCTGAACACCATGATGATGGCCACCTTCGAGCGCGTCCGCGAGTTCGGCGTTTTGAACGCGATCGGCATGGGTCCGGGGGCGATCACCGGCGCCGTGCTGGTGGAGAGCTTCCTGCTGGCGTCGCTCGGGTTGGCCGGCGGGCTTGGCCTTGGCTGGGTCTTGATGCAGTACCTGATGACCCACGGAATGAACCTGGCGCGGTGGACGGGCGAGGCCGCGACACCCTATATAACCGCGATGACTGCCATCGCCTTCACCAAGATGCACGGGCTCGGCAACGACTTCGTCGTGATCGACCTGCGCGGCCACCCCCTCGCCATCGGCGAGGCGGCGGCGCGCGC
>JAIQFU010000157.1:4926-14959 GCA_020073115.1 Terriglobia bacterium | reverse complement strand
TGCCCTCCTCGGTGGCCTCGACTTTTACGTCGTCCTTGCTCATGCCGGGCAGTTCGGCGCAGATCTCGAGATTGCCGTTGCGCTCGCGCACTTCCACGGGCGGCGACCATCCCCCGTCGCCGAGGCCCCGGGAAAGGCCGAAGGAGCTGGCGAATGCGCGGTCCATCTCCTCGCTGAGCCTGCGCATCATGGAGAAAGGACTGAGGCTGAACAGGTCGCGCCCCGGCGGCGAGTAGTCCTGTCGCCGCGAGACGCCGCGTTGTTGTTGTTCACTGGTTGGGTTGTGGGTCTGGGTCTTGGTATCCGCCATATTTTCCCTCCCTGATTCCATTGTGGCGATCGGCGGCGAGCCTGTTCAAGACGCGAATCGCGGTCCAATGTATACGGCTATACCGTGGCGCCGCGATCTCCGCCTATAATGTTGGCGGAGCGCCGATGGATACCTTCAGCAGGGACGAGCGCAGCGCCATCATGCGCCGCGTGCAAGCCCGGGACACCAAGCCCGAGATGCTTGTGCGCAGCCTCGTACATCGCATGGGTTTGCGCTTTTCGGCGCATCGCAGCGATTTGCCGGGAAAGCCCGATCTCGTATTCCCCTGCCGTGCCAAGGTGATCTTTGTTCACGGCTGCTTCTGGCACGGACACAACTGCCGTTCCGGGCGCAACCGGCCGAGTTCCAACCAGGACTACTGGATTCCCAAACTGGACCGGAACATGGCCCGCGACGCCGCGAATCGCCGGCGCTTGCGGCGCGAGGGGTGGGGCGTTCTCACCGTTTGGGAATGCGAATTGAAAAACGAGCCGCGCCTGCGCGGCCGCATCGCGAGATTCTTCGGCGAGCCGGCGGACTCAATCGGTGGGGTGGCGGCTTCCGCCCGGCGGTGCGTCCGATGAGTAGCCCGGGCTGGGGCTTCTCGGAATTCTTCGCCGGTGGAGGCATGGCCCGCCTCGGTCTCGGCCCGCGCTGGCGCTGCGTCTTCGCCAACGAGATCTGCGAAAAGAAAGCGCGCGCCTACCGCCTGAATTTCGGTCCCTCGCCGGAACTGCGCGTCGCGGATGTCTGGGAGTTGGCCGCGGCCGATCTGCCCGCGGACGCGCTGCTGGCCTGGGGCTCGTTCCCCTGCCAGGATCTTTCCCTGGCAGGCAACGGCGCGGGCCTGCGCGGCGCGCGCAGCGGCGCATTCGTCCCGTTCTGGAGGCTGGTGGATGCGGCACGGCCGCCCCTGGCCGTGCTGGAGAACGTGACCGGCGCGATGACCGCCAACGGCGGCCGCGATTTCCGCGCCATCCTGCAGACCATCACGGCGTCGGGATACCGCGCGGGGGCGGTGGTGATCGACGCCGCCCACTTCGTACCGCAATCGCGGCCGCGGCTGTTCATCGTAGCGGTGCGCGACGGCGTCGGCATCCCGCCCGATCTCACGTTGGAAGCCCCCTGCGATCCGTGGCATCCCCCGCGCATGGGCGTGGCCGTGGCCGCGTTTCCCGGCGCGCTGCGGCAACGCTGGCTGTGGTGGCGCTTGCCGGCGCCGCCGGCGCGCACCGTGGCGCTCGGCGATGTGCTGGACGCCGAGCCGCGGGATGTGCGCTGGCACGCCGCGGAGGAGACCGCGCGCCTGCTCGCCATGATGTCGGAAGCCAACCGGCGCAAAGTGGCCGGGGCGCAAGCTGCCGGGCGGAAAACCGTCGGCACGCTCTACCGGCGCATCCGCAAGGGCGAGGACGGGCGGCGCACGCAGCGCGCCGAGGTGCGCTTCGACCAGGTGAGCGGCTGCCTGCGCACGCCCGCCGGGGGATCCAGCCGGCAATCGCTCCTGGTCGTGGAAGGCGCGTCGATCCGCTCGCGTCTTCTTTCCGCGCGCGAGGCCGCGCGCCTGATGGGACTGCCCGATAGCTACCGTCTCCCCGAGAAGTATAACGAGGCCTACCACGTGGCCGGCGACGGTCTGGCCATTCCCGCCGTGGCGTGGCTGGAAGAGCATCTGCTGAGCAGGCTGGCGGACGCCGCCGGCGGTGCTGCATGGTGAATTGAAGAAATCCCTGCCCTGGACCTTCACGCGACTCAGGCTGGGCTGCAAAGCGGGGACTGGCTCGAATTTCGCCGTCTTTGCGAAACTTCGTGCCTGTACCCGGTTTGCCCTTTCCCGGATCGTACTGCGTGGTATTTGCGCCGCCGCCGGCGGTACTGCATGTTAAATTGAAGAAATCCCGGGCGAATTTCGCCTCCCCCTGACAATGGAAACCAATTCATCCGCTGGAGAAAAGTTTCAAAGGCTGGTCGCCCTCATGGCCCGGCTGCGGGCCCCGGGAGGTTGCCCGTGGGACCGCGAACAGACATTCGACTCCATTAAGCCGTACACCCTCGAAGAGACCTACGAAGTTCTCGACGCCATCGACCGCCGCGACTGGAAGGACCTCGCCGAAGAACTCGGCGACTATATTCTGCAAGCGGTTTTCTACGCGCAGATGGCGGACGAGAGGAAACTCTTCTCCGTGGAACACGCTCTCGATGCCATCAATGAGAAACTGGTCCGCCGCCATCCGCACGTGTTCGGGGACGAATCGGCGGAAACCGCCGGCGACGTGAAGCGCATCTGGGGCGAGGTCAAGGCTGCCGAGAAGGAAAAGAAGGGCGCCGGCGACCAGGGGCTTCTCGGCTCCGTGCCGCGCGCTCTGCCCGCGCTGGTGGAGGCGCAGCAGATCACCTCCCGCGCCGCGGGCGTCGGCTTCGACTGGGAGAACCCCGAACAGGTGCTCGAAAAGCTGCACGAAGAACTGGGCGAGTTCGACCAGGCGCGGCGCAACGCCTCCCAGCCGGAACTGGAAGACGAACTCGGCGACCTGCTCTTTGTTCTGGTCAATCTGGCGCGCTTCGTGAAGGTCGATCCCGAACAGGCGCTGCGCAAAACCAACGCCAAGTTCCGCGACCGCTTCGCCTACATCGAGCGCAAGCTCGCGGAACGCGGCCGGAAACCGGAGGAATCGAACATCAGCGAGATGGAGGAGCTCTGGCAGGAGGCGAAAGGGTGATCGAAATCCGGCAGCTTTCCACCCTGGAGGAGCTCGATGGAGCGCTGCGGCTGCAGCAGGAGGTCTGGGGTTTCGCCGATCTCGAAGCCCTCCCGCTGCGCTGGTTCGTAGTTACCAGCAGGATCGGCGGCCAGGTCCTCGGGGCCTACGACGGCGGCTGCATGGTGGCGTTCTGCGCCGCCATTCCGGGCATCAAACCCGGCGGAAAGCCGTACTGGCACAGCCACATGCTCGCCGTCTTGCCCGGGTATCGCAATCGGGGCCTCGGCGCGCAAATGAAATTCCGTCAGCGGGACGACGCCCTGGCGCGCGGCATCGACCTGATCGAGTGGACCTTCGACCCCCTGGAACTCAAGAACGCGCATTTCAACATGGAGCGACTGGGCGCCATCGCGCGCCGCTACGTGGAGAACCAGTACGGCATCACCGCAAGCCCGCTGCACGGCGGGCTCCCCACCGACCGCTTAATCGCCGAATGGCGCTTGGTGGGGCGGTCCTTCCGGGCCGCCGCCGGGCTTCCGCCCGGCGCCACTGCTGAGCGCATCTCCTTTCCCGCCGACATCGCCCGTATCCGCGCCGGGGACCCTCCCCGCGCCCGCGAAATCCAGCGCGTCAACGGCGAGAAATTCCGCGACGCCTTTGCGCGCGGCCTTGCCGTCACGCATTTCGAACGAACCGCCGCCGAAGGCATCTACGTCCTGGAGCCGCTGCCGTGAAAATCGAACGCGTCACGCTCCGCCAGATTCGCATGCCCCTGGTCCGGCCCTTCGAGACCAGCTTCGGCCGAACCACGGAGCGTCACATGATCCTGGTGGAGGTCCACGCCGGGGGCGCATCCGGCTGGGGCGAGGTCACGGCGGGCGAGAACCCGTTTTACAGCGAGGAATGGACCGCCTCGGCGTGGCTGATCCTGCGCGATTACGCCGCGCCCCGCGTGCTGAACCGCGACTTGGCCGGGCCCGAAGACGTGGCCCCGCTCACCTCCCAGATCCGCGGCCACCACATGGCCCGCGCCGGCCTCGAAACAGCGGCATGGGACCTCGCCGCGCGCCTGGAAGGCGTCCCCCTCTGGAAAAAGATCGGCGGCGGCGCGCGCACGGAGATCCCGTGCGGCGTTTCGATTGGAATCCAACCGTCCGTCGAGGAACTGCTGGACGTGATCGCGCGCGAGTTGGCGGCCGGCTACCAGCGCATCAAGATCAAGATCAAGCCCGGCTGGGATGTGGACGTGGTGCGGCGCGTGCGCGAGCGCTTCCCCTCCATCAAGCTCATGGCGGACGCCAATTCCGCCTACACCCTGGCGGATGCGGACCATCTGCGTCGCCTCGACGACTACTACCTGATGATGATCGAGCAGCCGCTCAGCCACGACGACATCATCGACCACGCCGCGTTGCAGGCGCGTTTGCAGACGCCCATCTGCCTGGACGAGTGCATCCGCACGGCGCACCACGCCGAACAAGCCATCCGGCTGCGCGCCTGCGGCATCATCAACATCAAGCTGGGGCGCGTGGGCGGCTTCCGGGAAGCCAAACTCGTGCACGATGCGGCGCAGGCGGCGGGCGTGCCCGTGTGGTGCGGCGGCATGCTGGAATCCGGCGTGGGCCGCGCGCACAATATCGCGCTGGCTACGCTGCCGGATTTCGTGCTGCCGGGCGACGTATCGGCCAGCAAGCGGTACTGGGAGCGCGATATCATCCAGCCGCCGGTGGAAGTCACGCCCCACGGGACCATCGCCCTCCGCGACGACCCCGGCTTCGGTTACCCGCTGGACAGCGGCTTCCTCCGCAGCATCACCGTCCGCGAGGAGGCGGTCGGTTGAGCGGGCGCCCGGCCGCAGGTCTTGCACTGAGCGGCGGCCAAAGGGAGCGGTCCCCGGCGCTCTATGCGCTCATCGCCCTGATGATCCTCGGCTGGTCGGGCAATTACGTCGCCGGCAAAATCGCCCTGCGCGAATTCCCGCCGCTGCTGCTCACCGGGGTCCGCGCCATCCTGGCCGGCGTCCTGATCCTTCCGCCCTACTTCTGGGAGCGCCGGAAAAACGGCGTCACCTGGACCTGGGAGGAGGCGCGCCTCCTGCTCGTCCTGGGACTTCTCGGCGTGAGCGGGAATCAACTCCTCTTCGTCCTCGGCCTGAGCCGCACCAGCGTGGCCCACGCCGCCATTTTCGCCAATCTCACGCCGTTTACGGTCTTGCTGCTTTCCTCTCTTCGCGGCCTGGAGCGGATCACCCGCAGAAAAGTGGCGGGGATGGCGATCGCGCTCTCCGGCGTGCTCCTGCTGAAATTGCTGGAGCCCGCCCCGCCGCACGGCGCCTCGGCCAGCCTCGTGGGCGATCTCCTGATTTTCAGCGGCTCTTTCGCCTTCTCGCTGTTCACGGTTTTCGGCAAGCCCTTGACCAGACGGCACAGCACCGTCACGGTCAACGCTTTCGCCTATATCGCCGGCGCGTTCTTCATGTCCCCGGTGGTGGTGTGGGGCCGGGGAGACACGGCGCTCGCGCGCATCTCGGCCGGCTCTTGGCTGGCCGTGCTCTACATGGCCCTGTTTTCTTCGGTCATTTCGTATCTGATCTACTACTATGCGCTGGGGCGAATGTCGCCGTCCCGCGTTTCCACCTTCTCGTACTTCCAGCCGCCGCTTGCCACCGTGCTCGGCGTACTGGCTCTCGGCGAGCATGTCTCCACCGCGCTGGTCGTGTCCGCGGCCGTCATTTTCGCGGGCGTCTATCTCACGGAGCGCGCCGTAACGCCCTCCTCGCGGCCGCCACAGGCTCCAGCCCGTGACGGCCGTGCGCGGCGCGGTCCCGCGGAGGCCGCCAGATGAAGGCCTTCGTCTCCCTCCTGCGCGACAACCGTAATTACCGCTACACCTGGACGGGCCAGATCGTCAGCGAGATCGGCGATCACTTCAACAACATCGCCGTCTTCAGCCTGGCCGTGGCGCACACCCACTCGGGTCTCGTCGTGAGCGGGGTCATGCTGGCGCGCGCCATCCCCGCCATGCTCGCCGGACCACTGGCCGGCGTCACGCTCGACCGTCTGGATCGCAAGCGCGTGATGATCGCCAGCGACCTGATTCGCGCCATGGTGGCGGGCCTCTTTATCCTCACGGTAAACCGCAGCGACACCTGGCTGCTTTACCTGCTCAGCGCCCTGCTGATGCTCGCCTCGCCCTTTTTCACGAGCGGCCGCTCCTCCATTCTGCCGGCCATCGCCAGCAAAGAAGAGCTGCACACGGCCAACTCGCTCACCCAGACCACGCAATGGACCACTCTCGTGATTGGCACGTTTCTGGGCGGCGCCAGCGTGGCGCAGTTCGGCTACCACTGGGCTTTCTTCGGAAATGCGCTCTCGTTTCTCGTTTCGGCGTTGTGCATTTCGCGCCTGTTCGTGGCGGGCCGCGGCTTCCGCCCGCCGAAACGCGCGCTCACCGAGACCGAAGTCGTCCGGCCGTGGCACGAATACGTGGAAGGGCTGCGCTACATGCGCTCGGTGCCGCTGATTCTGGGGCTGGCCATGATCAATGTGGGGTGGGCCACCGGCGGCGGCGCGGCCCAGATCCTGTTCAGCGTCTTCGGCGAGATCGTCTTCAACCGCGGTCCGGCCGGGCTGGGGACGGTATGGGGCTTCGCCGGCATCGGGCTGCTGTTCGGCGGCGGGCTGGCCTACACCCTGGGCCGCCGCCTGAGCTTCGAAAACTACAAGCGCGCCATCGTCGTCTGCTACGTCGCGCATGGCGTCTCGTACGTGCTCTTCAGCCAGTCGCGCAGCTTTGCCTGGGCCCTGTTCTATATCGCGCTTTCGCGCGCGGGCGTGGGGTTCAGCTCGGTGATGAACATGTCGCAACTGCTGCGCCACGTGCCGGACGCCTTCCGCGGGCGCGTCTTCGCCACCATGGAATCCACCACCTGGACCGTGATGCTGCTTTCCATGACCGCGGCGGGCGTGGCATCCCAATCCTGCGATCCGCGGACCATCGGCACGGTCGCCGGCATCCTCAGCTCCACAACCGCGATATTCTGGGGCTGGGCGCATTTTAGCGGCCGCCTGCCGGAACCGGCGCGCGAAGGCGTGGAGCCCCAGGAGATCGAAGTCCATGGCGAACCGACGGTGTAGTTCCTGCCCCGCAACGTATGCCTGACCTCACCGGCCAAGTCGTCCTCGTCACCGGCGCCGCCAGGCGCATCGGCCGGGGCATCGCCCTGCGCCTGGCGCAGGAGGGCGCGCGCGTGGCCGTCCATTACCTGGATTCCGAGGCCGACGCGCGCCGTACGGCGGAAGAATGCGGCGGGGAGTTGTTTCGCGCCAACCTGGAGAGCGTGACCGAAATCACGCGCCTCTTCGCGGCAGTGGAACAACGGCTCGGCGGCCTCTACGGCCTGGTGAACAACGCCGCGCGCTTCACCGGCTTCGACCCCCTGGAGATCACGGAAAAGGACTGGGATTTCATCCACTCGGTCAACCTGAAGGCCGTCTTCTTCTGCTGCCAGCAGGGGGCGCGGCTCATGCAGAAGTCCGGCGGGGGCCGCATCGTCAATCTCAGTTCTCTGGGAGGCATCCGGCCCTGGGCCCGTCATGCCCACTACTGCTCCTCGAAAGCGGGAGTCATTATGCTGACGCGTGCGCTGGCCAAGGCCTTTGCGCCTGACATTACCGTGAATTCGGTGGCGCCGGGCGTGATCCCGTTTCCGGATATCGACGACGCCGGCCAAAAGATGATTGCCGCCACCCCCGCCCGGCGCGGTGGCACGCCGGCGGAGGTGGCGGATGCCGTGCTCTACTTCTTGAAAGCGTCCAATTTCGTCACCGGGCAACTATTGGCCGTGGACGGCGGCCTTAGCCAGCGGTAGCCCCCATCCCCGTTTCATCCGCCGACGGTCCGTAGACCGAGGGCACCGGGATTTCGTTGAGCCGCAGGTACACTCCTAACTGCGCCCGGTGATGGATCGTGTGGCTCATGACCATGCTGCGGATCACGGCGATACGCGGCAGCGTAAAGAACACCTGCGGGCCGGCGCGGAGCGTCCATGGCTTCATGAGGTGTTCGTCGTCCGCCGCGGTGATGGCCGCGCGCGCGTCCGCTGTCGTCTTGTCGAACCGGTCCAGCAGTTCCTTCGTGGTCTTCAGATCCGGGGGTTTGTAGCCCGCCACTTCCGGCGAGGCGAAGTCCATTCCGTCGCCGCCGAGGATGGCTCCGACCCACTCGGGGATAGTGGCGACGTGGATCGCCAGTTGCCCCATGCTCATGGATTTGGTGTGCGGCTTCCAGGTGAACTTGTCCGCCGGGATGCGCTCCAGAGTTTTCCGCGTATTGCCCGCTTCGTGATCGAGTTCGGGCACAATGGCATCGCTGATTCGCATTGATTCAACTCCTGTAAGAAGTTCGCTTTTTATTCGCCTATCAATCCTAAAGCGAATTACGGCCGAATTCAACAGCCAATATACCCGATCACTGCGGAAGCTCGTCAGAATTTACATCGAACCAGCCGGGCCGGAACTCGATCCGGCGCCGCTGGCGGGCGGCGAGGTTCGAAACGAGCGTTACCACCGCGTCGGCCAACCCGACTTCGGCCCCGCATCGCGGCTGCCCTTTCCCCGGGTTGCGGATCAGCCATGCCAGGTGCTCCTGCTCTTCCCGATAGCCCCGGCTGCTCAGGGTATCCTGCACGCCCAGCCCCGCGGTCCACTGGACCGTGGAGGTCGATACCGCCGAAGGCTCCGCCACCCGCCGTTCCACCCAGGAGATCCGCGTATCTTTGAGCGCCTTCTCTTTGAGCAGGTAAACGTCGCGTTCCGAGAGGATGCCCAGCGTGCCGCGGGAGCCCATCACCTGTTCGCCGTAGGCATCCGCTTCGTTGGTGGTGATGCTGGAGTAGGTCACCACTACGTCGCGCGGGTACTCGTAGGTGAGGAAAACGTGGTCCTCCACCTCCCGTCCGTCGGTAAAGAAAGAGTTCACCGCCACACCCGAGACGGCCTTGGGGTGGATGGCCTCCTTACGCCCGCCTCCCGCCACCGCCCGGAGCAGGATTCCGCAGGCGTCCAACTGGTGGCTGCCGAGTTCCGCCATCAGCCCCTCGCCGGTGCGGCGGTAGACGCGCCACCGCACCAGTTCCTCCAGGCTCTTGTAGCCGTAACGGGCGTAGTCCACTCCCTGGTCTTCGGCCGGGATCTTGGGGAACCACGTATCGAAATCGCCCTTCTCCGCGCCGGGCTTGCCGCCTTCGGTCTGGTTGCGGTGCCAGAAGGCGCGGATGTGGCGCACGTCCCCGAGGATATCGGGCTGCGAAGCGACTTCCAGCGCGTTGGCGTAGAGGTAGCTGTAATGCCGCTGATGGCCGATGGCCAGCAGCTTCTCCGTTTTTTTCGCCGTGCGCGCCATGCGCTTGCAGTCGGCCACCGTCTTGGCCATCAGCTTCTCGCACAGAACGTGCTTCCCCTTTTCCATCGCCTCGATGCTGGCGGCGGCGTGCAGGTGCAGGGGCAAAGCTACGATGACCATCTCGATGTCGCGCCGGTCCAGAAGCCGGTGGTAATCCGGGATGAGGTCGATTTCGCGCGCCGCGTTCCCGTACTTCGCTTCCAGCGAGATGCGCGCCTTCTTTTGCTGGCTGGGCCGGATATCGGAGAAGGCGACCAGCCGGATGTATTCCGGGTTCAGCGAGTCGATATGCGAACGCCCTTGTCCTCCGCCGCCGATCAGCGCGGCGCGCACCGGGTCGCCCCTGAGCCGCTCGTAACCCCAATAGAAGGCGGTGGCGGAGGGCAGCGCCACCAGCGCGGGCAGCAGTTCGCGGCGGGTCAGTTTCAAGGCATCGGCGAAATTATCGCGGCCGATCTGGCGTTGCTGTTCGTTGAGGATCATGAAGCGCTCCTTTCCAGGGTCTGCAGGACGGGTTCAAGGCTGTGCCTGGCCCGAAAGAACCGGTGACAAAAGGCGATCACCGGCGGTACATACGCGTCCAGGCCCCAGCGGCCCGTCCCGCCGGCGGCCACCGCGC
>JAIQFU010000157.1:2629-4920 GCA_020073115.1 Terriglobia bacterium | reverse complement strand
AAAGGTAATGCCCGCCCGTCGAAGCCGCGGGAAGCCCGGGCCACGGCGGCGAGGCGAAATAGAACACGGCCAGTTGCCCCGCCGCGGCGAGGGCCGCCAGCGGCGTGAAGAGCCCCAGCATCAGGAACAGCCCGATCATCGTGAGGCCCCAACCGATCGCGCGGTCCACCCACCGGGAAGGCTCTCCGGGCCGCGGCGGCGGGCCGGCGGCCAACTGGTCCACCGTGGCGATGGTTTCCGCCTGGGCCGCCATCTCCAGCAGGGGCGCGTTGACAAAGCCCAGGAGCTCGCCAGAGATGGCGTCCAGCTTGCGGCGGTCTTCCGCCAGCCGCTCACGGGTGAAGGGGGCGTTCACGACAGCGGAGTCCTGCCCGACGCGCTGGAGCATGCGCCGGTAGTCCGCCAGCCGGGCGCTGAACGCGGGAGCCCCCAGGGTGGCGGCCAGTTCGGTTTTGAGCGTCTCCCGCGCCTGGGCGAAACGCGCCTGCTGCGCGGCGGTGAATGGCCGGCCGGCTGATCGGTAATGCCCCAGGATGGCCTCCGCGCGCTCGTCCATGGCCGCCTGCGCCGCCGCGGGAGTGAGCCGCTCCAGCCCATCCATGTCGCGCACCAGTCCGCGGAAAACCGGGCGCAGCGGCCCCGCCGAGGATTGCAGGTAGGGCAGGGAGGTGAACCCCGCCCCTTCCGGCGGCGGTGGGAGCCTCAGCACATCGTCCCGGACGAAGATCCAGTCGAAATTGACCACCTCGTCGTAGCCGATGGCCCCCCGCCGCGCATCGGCCGCGGCGAGTTTGACCTTATCCCGCAGTTCTCCGAGCCGCGCCTTCTGGTCGTCCGCGGGCGACATGTTCCGCGCTTTGAGGGAGCGGACGATCTCGTCATACCAGGCGTCCGCGCGGGCCAGGACGGACTCGGGCCGCGGCTCGCCGGCCGCGCTGTTCTCGAAATAGTCGCGCAGCCGCGCCACCGACGACTGCAGCACGTACCAGGGCGTGGCGTAGGAGGCGGCGCCGTGATCGGAGGTCAGCTTCCAAACGCCTTCGTAGAGGAAATGCCAGCCCACCGCAATCCGCAGCGCCACCAGCAGGGCTTTCGTCCATCCGTTCACGAGATCACCTCCGCATCGAGATTTCCCACAACCGTCACCTCGCCCGGCAGGGCCAGCACGGCGCCGTATTGGGGGTGGTCCAGGCAGAAGCGCCGGGTTTCACCGGCGCCCATCACAAAGAACGCGGTGGAGAGGGCGTCCGCCTCCGCCGCGCTGCCGGCCACGGCCGTCGCGCTCAGCAGGCCTTCCGCCGGCCAGCCGGTGCGCGGATCGAGGATATGGCCGAAGCGCCGCCCGCCCTCCGTAAAGAACTGGCGGTCGGCCGCGGACGTCCCCATGGCGCGGTCGCGCAGCCAGATACGGACGGCCGGGCGCCCGCCGCCGCGGTTTCCGAGAAGCACCGGCCAGCCGCGCGGCTCGCCCGGCGGCGCGCCCGTTCCCTTAAGGCTGCTTTGCCCGCCCTGCAGCAAGGCGCACCGCACGCCGAACCGGCGGCGGATCAGGTCGAGGCCGCGGTCGATGGCGAATCCCTTGCCTACGCCTCCCAGGTTGAACTCGATCCCCGGCCGGGCGGCTTGAATCCGGCATTGGGCATCGTCGAAGGCCAGGTGAGGGGAGCCGCAGGCGGCCAGCGCGGCGGCAATCTGGGAGGGCGATGGGACACGCCGCGGCCCCCGGTAAAAGCCCCAGGTTTTCACCAGCGCGCCCGTGGCGGCGTCGAAAGCCCCGCCCGTCATTTCCGCCAACTGCCCGGCCCGCCGCAGGAGGGAATAGACGCCCGGGTCCACAGCGGCGGTCTGCCCGCGGTTCCAGCGCGAGATGTCGCTGTCTTCCACATAGGCCGATAGCCTGGATTCCAGCCGTTCCACCTCGTCCAGGGCGGCGCACCCGGCATCCGCCGCCCGCCGCGTCCCGGCCGGAAGCCGCACCGAGAACTCACAAGCCATGGCCATCCGCCGGACCAGCAGTTCCATGCGGCGATTCTGCGCGGAGTTGGCCACCCTGTACAGGTGATTTACGGAAACGCTCTGTGGCGTGGGCATTCCTGACTGCCGCGTCCACACTCGTGTGGACACGCTCCCAGCGTGTCGGCATGACTGCCGACACGGCAGCCAGGAATGCCCACGCCACACCAGGGGTTACGCTATGCTCAGTACAGGTTAAGAACCGTACAGCACGGCCGAACCATGTCCTCCAAACCCGAGGATGCCGGGGCGGACCCGCTTTCCGAAGCGCAAAAAGC
>JAIQFU010000157.1:0-2612 GCA_020073115.1 Terriglobia bacterium | reverse complement strand
ACGGGCCACACTGGATCGAGTGCTGGCCAGCCCGGCGTTCCGTAAGAGCGAACAGTGCCAGAAGTTCCTCCGCCACGTGGTGGAGAACAGCCACGGGCATGAGGACCTCCTCAAAGAGAGGACCATCGGGGTGGAGGTGTTCGGCCGCAAGCCGGATTACGACACCGCGGAAGATCCCGTCGTGCGGGTACGCGCCACCGAAGTGCGCAAGCGGTTGGCGCAGTATTACGGCGACTCCGGCGCGGCGGAGGACGTGCGCTTTGAAATCCCTTCCGGGTCGTACCGGGTGGAGTTCCACTGGCCGGTGGCGGGCGCGCCGGTCCAGCGCACCACCAAGCCGAGGCGCCGTGCCGGGTGGATCTGGCTGGCCGCGGCCGGGTTGCTCGGGGTTGCCGCCGGCGCCCTGGTCTTCCGCAGCGCGTCTCAACGGCCCGGCGCGATCGACCAATTCTGGGCGCCGGCGCTGGAGAGCGGCAAACCGGTGCTCGTCTACTGCGGTCAACCGGTCGTCTATTTCCTTTCCCAGCGGGTTCACGAGGCCTACCGCCAGACGCTGCCTCCGGAAAAGCAGCGCGGCGCCTATGCCGTGACGCTCCCCCCGGACGCGGCCCTGCGGGGCAGCGACGTGATCCCGGTAACGGAGCAGTTTGTGGGGATTGGGAACGCCCATACCGCGGCGCTGATTTCCGCCCTGATGGCCACGCGGCGGCGGGCGGTGGAGATCCGCTACGCCAACGACGTGTCCTTCAGCGATCTCCGCGGCGGGCCGGCGGTCCTGATCGGCGCTTTCTCCAACCTGTGGACCCTGGAGATGCAGGGCCACTCCCCCTTCGTTTTCGAGCAGGACAAGGCCGTGCGGCGCATTCGCGACCGGTCCGACAACCGGACGTGGCAACTGACCGCCCTGGCGCCCGACGGAAAAACGCCGGAAGATTACGCGCTGGTATCGCGCCTGTTCGATTCGGGGACCGGCCACCTGCTGGTGTCGGCCGCCGGCATCACCCAGTACGGCACGCGCGCCGCCGGCGAATTCCTGACCACCCCCGCGCTTCTCGCCGAAGCCGCGCGCAAGTGGCCGGCGGACTGGCCGAAGAAAAACATCCAGGTCCTCCTGCGCACCACCGTATATCGCGGAACCCCGGCCACCCCGGCGATCGTAGCCGCGCGCGTGTGGTAGGGGCCTGGCGTTGCCAGGCCCGGGCGCGCGGTCAGAAGCTGAACCGCACCTGGAACTCGAGCCTGCGGTTATTGGCTACGCTGCCGTTGAACCCGCCCGGGCCGCCGCCGAACCCGGTGTTCACGCTCGTCGGCTGGCCGAACTGGGGGCTGTTGATGTTGCCCTGGTACCCGCCAGGGTTGAAGTGGTTCAGGATGTTGGCGGCCATCACCCCGAGGGTGACATTATAGCGATGCTCCGCGCTGGCGCCGCCGAACATCCCGCCGCCGCGGCCGGGAGGCGGTCCCATCCGCATGCCCCCGCCGTCCCGGCCGCCGCCGTGCGGCCCGCCGCCCCATCCGCCGCCGCCCGCCGTGCCGCCCGCGCTGCTCGGCTTGCCGAAGCCGAAGGTCCGGCTGAGCCGCAGGTTCATCGAGATCATGCCCGCCATGGTGAGGTAATTTCGCGGAACGAGATTGGCCGCGGAGCCCGGAACCGGCGCGGTGAAGCAGCCGTACGGCTCGCGGCACACCGCGGTGGACGAATTGGGGTCCGCGGCGAACGCCGGACGCGCATTGACGAACGTATCGCCGTACAGGTCGGTCCCCAACAGCACGTCATACGGCGACCCCGACTGCATGATCACCATCGGGTTCAACTGGAACCCCAGCGGAGCCGTAATCGAGCCCATGAACAGCAACCGGTGCCGGCGGTCAAGTGAAGAGCGGCCCCAGTCGAGCAGGAAATTGTAGGGATCCGTCGGATCGTTGGGCAGATCCCTGGCGTAGTTCAGGGTGTAGTTGCCGAACAGCGACACGTACCGGCTGAAGCGCGTGTTGAAGTTCGCCATGACCAGGTTCTGCTTCATGAACCCGCCCGATTCGTATTGGAAGATGTTGCCGGCGCCGCCGTAGGGGAACAGGCCGAGGCTGGGCTGCCCCAGGGGATACGTGCCCGGAATCGGCGTGTTGACCGGCACGACCTGTTCCAGGTGGTTGGCGCGCGTGTAAGTGTAAGTCAGCGCCACGGTGGTGTTGCGCGGCAACTGGCGCTCCACCCCGATCGCCCCCTGCATGCTCGCCGCCGCGCGGTAGTTCGGATCGAGGCGGTAGATGCTGTTCTGGGTCGGGGTCAGGCTGGAAACCGGCGGGACATTGGGGTAGAAATCGGGGTTGTTCACCACGTACGAGACTTCGTTCAGGCCATTGAATCGCAGGGTATTGAGGATCAGGCTTGTGCTGACGCGGTCGTAGAAGATGCCGAAGCCGCCGCGGATGACGGTCTTCTGGCGTCCGCTTCTCCAGGACCCGTCGGGCTGCGCCGACGATCGTGGCCGTCTGCAGCACCGCCGCCTTGGTGGCGGCGCGTGAGAGCGCGGCCCAGCCGCCATCGAGCGGCCCGACCAGAGCGTGGCCCGGAACCGAGACATCGTCGAAGGTGACGGCGTAGAGGGGCT
>JAIQFU010000156.1 GCA_020073115.1 Terriglobia bacterium | reverse complement strand
CAGACTCCGCCGTGTAGTGTGGTCCGCGCCCGATTAGGCTTCCGAACGCGACCAGAAACTGCACCAGCAACGCCGCCGGGTCCGCTTCTGTGTGCGGCTGCACCATAGTGATCCATTCTCCGGGCAAACCGTGAAAAGCTTCCGGCTTCAACGCCGCCGGCCAGTTTGCGGCCGATGAATGGCGTATCTCGGACGATTCAGGCGGAGTGTCCTGGCGGACGCGAATCATCGCGAGCACGTCATCCTCAATCTGGATTTCGCGCTGCATTCGCCTCCTCGCTGAACAAGTAGCTCGCCAATCCCATCTGTAGTCGCCTTGCCCGCGCTCGTCCTGCGCTGACCAACGCGGCCGCCCATCTTGGCCTTTCGTCCAGCCAAGCCCGGTACTCAGCTTCGGGCGCCACTCTCAATGCGGCGAGAAGAGTCGTGTGTGCCGCTCGTTTCGGATCTGTGGACGACAGCAGTTCCAGCGCGCCTTCCGCCATGAACCTGGCTGCGTCCGCGAAGTACGGGACATCGCGCCTGCGCCGCTGCACTTCTGCATACTCTGGTCTCGAGCTGCTGCTTGGGGCTCTGCAATCGAGGGTCGCACCAGTGATATCGGCCAGCCAGCGCACGGCATCCTGGCGGGTACCGCCGCGGACGCGCATGATCAAATCCAATACGCCGCCGCCGTCACCGGTCACAAAGTCGCGCCAAACACCGCGGCTATCGTCCATCGACACATTCAGGCCATCGCCTCCTCGCCATTTTGCCGGCCCGCGCCAACTGTCGGGCCCTGCGCGTCGCGCCTGAGCCCCCGTCAAGGCGCGGTAGACCTCCGCGATTCTCACGGTGGAGACCAATTCCGCCGCGGTCACCGCGGCGCCCCCGGCTGCTGCCCGCCGCCGGGTTGCGAATCGATCCAGTCGTTCAATGATCGAGTAGGGTACCGTACCAGACGCGAGCCGGCCTTGATCCAGCGTGGCCCGATTCCGCGCAGTCGCCAGCCTTGCAGGGTCTTGCGTTTGATGCCGGTGAGCGCTTCAACTTCCGTTTCGGTGTAGCTGATTTTCCCTTGAATCATTTGCTGTCCTCAGTACGCCCAAATGGGGCTGAGAACAACGTACGACTCAACCGGGTGAAAAACTGCTACCGAAAAACTCGCTCTTCGGTACCGAATAATTCGGGATTTTTCAACCCTTGTGATTCTTGTGTTCCGAGAGCGTGCGCTTATAGTTTCGGAGCATTGAAGACACGTTCTTCACCTGCTGGTGGGTAGGATATGAGGTATTGTACAGAGCCCTTGCAGCGTCACGGTTCGTACCGCCATCGTTTTTCACTTCTAAGGCCTTCTGTTTGCTCGCCTTTGGTATCTTCTCAGGTCGACCGCGTCTCACCACCGGCCCGCCTTCCGTGCGGGTCGGCCCCCCACCGCCCGGTTCCGTTGCGCCGGTCTGGTTCGGTTTCGGCAAGCCGGATTCCACGCCGCGCGTCAGCTCTTCGGCCCGCCAGTTTTCTATGCGCCCCCTGATCTGCCACATGAACCAATTCCGGAAAGCATCCTGCACAAGATGGCTTCCAAGGCGCGCGCCCGGGGGTGGTATCGGCGGCGGATTCCTGTAGTTGAAAGAGGCTAGACCCCAGTAAAAGGAGGCGGATTCGGCTTCTTCGATGGTGAACCATCCCGATGCGATGGCCCAGTTGCAGATGATATCTGGAATACGGGAGGCCAGGGCTTCTTCAGTCAGGCGCTCCCCATTTTCGTGGAAGCTCCTGGCGATCTCGTTGAAGGCTTCCCGGATACATGCCGTTTTATCCAGCCGATTTTCCAGTCTTGCGGAGTTGAGTTGCCGAAGTCTCGCTTCCAGAGCCACGCGGTGAGGCTGTGGAATTGCGGCCAGCGAGCCTTGGAGGTCGATCTCTGCCATCGCTCCCTTTGCGATTCCCTGAATGGAGTAGCCGCCCCTGGGTAGGGTGCCCAGCCTTCGTCCCGGTTCATGACGCCGGAACTAGGCGGCTGAGGGCCAGTTTAGCAGGCATACAGTTCTCCTTTCGCGCTACAATCCAGTGCGGGATACGAGATGAACGGATGGTTCAGTGAAGTCGCTGGTGCGGTGGCTGCCTGGCCTTGGCGGTGGGTTGCGCCCGTACTTGCTTACCTTTGCGGTCTGCTGACGAAACCGCTGCAAGAGGAGATAAGTCGCCGCATAAAGCTCTGGGATCAGAAGCGGACGAGTCGGCGAGATATTTACAAAGAACTCGCTTGGAATCTGCGCCTGATAATGACGGACAACTGGCTACGGAGCCACGCCGTTGCAGCGGAGGACCTCCCGACTGAGGCTTACGAACGCGCCAAGGCCAGCGGTTTACTCTACGAGTTCGAAGAGTCTTCCGAATTAAGTGAATCCATTGAGTTCTTCAAGGCCGTTCGGAGCCTCGGCCTTAGCGGTGGGACCACGTTCGAAAACATAGTGGAGATCTGTGGCGAGTACCTTTTTGGGTTGGACAACGCCTTGCGGACGAATCGGATATCGACTGCCCTCCTGAGGAAAGTCAGTTCGGCGCGGGAGCGAGAACTATTGGATCTCTTCCTGTCCGAATCTGCCAAAGCACGCGCCGCTCGCGAGGCGCGGGACCGGGCGTACCTGGCGCGGCGGGCCGGAGATGGCCCGTCAACCTAGACGGCCGTCTCGATTGTAGAACAGGGACGGCAGGGAATTGTGACTTTGGGGGATTCTTTGGGGAGGAGCACCAAAACTCCTCAGGAAACGCAAGTAAAAGGCAGTAATGCCATTCTGCACGAAGCCACTGAGCCCCAAGAGTTTAGGCCATGATTTCAGTTGCTTGCCGCTGCGCTCAGTTCTGCCTTACAAGCAGGAGGTCCGCGGTTCGAGCCCGCGACCGCCCACCACTAGAGCAACCACAAGCGAGAGCCCACGTTAAGCGTCCCGGTTATCCGTGCGCGCGAGTCGCAAATCTTCCTTGACAGTGGGCAGCGCAGAATCACCGTCCTAAACCGTACTTCGTTTTCGCACAATGGCCTTCCAGCCTTGTGAGATCATACGAATCCAATCACGCCCCACTCCATCTGCTGTAATACGCACATCAATCCCGGCGTTCGCAAACCGCCGCTTGACGCCCAACCGTGGGCCGCGGGTTCGTGGCGAATGATGCCGGAAGGGGTGCTGATACGAAATGGGGGCCAAAGTGAAGAAGGTAGTTTCAAGATCAACGTTGTTAATCGCGGCCACTATCGCCATTCTGGCGATGACCACGGCCAAAGCGGAAACCCCTCTGATGCGGATGGACATCCCGTTCGCATTCCTGGCGGGAGAGCACACGCTCCCGGCCGGCAACTATTGGGTCCGGGTGGACACGGACTTCAGGTTCCTGGAACTCCGGCCCGCGGACGGGACGGGGGCGCAAAGGGTAGCGCTGGCCGGGGGACAGTTCGCGGTCAAGAAAGTCAGCGAGACAAACGGCTTCTTGCGCTTCCGCCGATACGGCGACATTTACGCGCTCGAGGGAGCCTATGGGGCCAACTCCGGTTACGGGCTGAACGCGAAGCCGTCTAAAACCGAGATCGAGGTGGCGAAAGCCCATCCCGAAGGCGGGGCCGAGATCGAAGTCACTCCAGCCCGCTAACTCCGGGAACTTCTCAGGGGGCGGGATTCGCGGGATTGAGCCGCCCCTCCATTCCACGGCATAGCGGTCCGTACAGCAGGAATGGGCGCAAGCGCCGATCCCGCGGTATCGGTCCCTCAACGTCCAACCGCCTCACGAAGTCCCGGGAGAGCTGCGGTTCGCGCGAGACTACGCTTCCAGCAGGCCGGGCAAATCCGCCGCCGGCGTTCGCAGCCCCA
Organism: Terriglobia bacterium; assembly: GCA_020073115.1. Lineage (GTDB taxonomy): Bacteria > Acidobacteriota > Terriglobia > Bryobacterales > Bryobacteraceae > BOG-224. The sequence continues at coordinate 6,219 of JAIQFU010000156.1, read as the reverse complement.
CATAGAACGGCCCGAACAGCGCATATACCGCGCTCACTTCATCGAAACGCATCTCGTAAATCAGCTTCTTGAAGACCAGCGGGTCTTCGGCGAAAAGGTCCACTCCCCATTCCCAGTCGTCGAAACCGATGGAGCCGGTGATGACCTGGCGCACCTCGCCGGCGTAGCGCCGGCCGACCATCCCGTGCTCGTGCATCAGGCGCTGGCGGCCGGCCATCGGCTCCCGGTACCAGTTCACGGATTCGCCACGCCGCCGGTCCATAGGGTAGAAACAGATATATTTCGAAGACGGGACCTCGGGCCAGAGGCGCGGGGCCATGGCCGCGCGCTGCCGCACGAGCACGTTTTCGATCTCCCGGTTCCACTCCTCCGAGTGCGGCTGCACGCCGCGCGCGGCGAGCGCGCCGTAGACCTTCGCACTCGATTCATACAATCCCAACTCGATCATCGAGAGATACGAAGTGGCAGGCTCCAGGTAATCGCCGAGCCGCAGCCGCGCCACTTCCCACTGCGCCTCGTTCAACTCCTCGAAGCTGCGCCGGAAATGGAGAAGCAGAAGGTCTCCCTTGTGCCCGAGCAGAGAGTAGCAGGCGCTCTGACGCCCGTCGGCCGGGCGTTCCATCCGTTCCAGCGCCGCCGCCGCCTCGCCCACGATCTCCGACCGGGCGGCGGCGGAAAGGGACCGCCACGCCGGCCGGCGCAAGCGCATCATCTGGTGCAGCACGCTCGCGCCTTCGAGGGTCAACGGGACGGCGGGAATAGCCGTTTCGGCAAGCGTCTCGGGAGCCATGGAATCATTATAGAGGGCGAAAAGAGGAGTCAGGAGCCGGGAGTCAGGAGTTTGGAGTGGCGCGGCGGGTCCACTGGGCGAGGTAGGATTCGGAAGCGACCTCCTCCAGCTCGCGATCGCTGGCGGACCGCCACTCGCCCGCGCGCTTTTCTTTCAGGCGTTCCAGAAGGCGGCAGCGGCGGCGCGCTTCCATCAGCGCGGCTTCCTGGGCGGCGATTTTCTGAACCTGCCGAACGCGGCGCGCGGCGATCTCGGCCTTGCGCGCCTGGATGGCCCGCCGGAACTCGCCCAACGCCGCCAGTTCCGCGCCGGTCACCGTACGCCAGCCGCGCACGTTCATCTCCGCCTTCACCCCGGCGGCTTCGGCCTCGGCGCGCAGCCGGTCGATTCCGGCCATGGCGGCCATCTCCTGCCGGAACCTGGCCTCTTCCAGGCCGAGTTGCGTGCGGCGCCAAGCCAGGACGCGGTCGAGCGAGAACCGGAACGGCTGCATCCCGTCACTTACCCGCCTTCATCATCGCCGGGCCCCCTTCGAACCGGGCGGCGAGACCTTCCAGCCGGCCAAGCGTCTCTTCCAGCGCGCAGCTCGTAGCGTGGTCCTGCCGCAGGAAATCGATCAGCTCGGGACGCAGCCGGATACTGGCGTCGAGGGGCGGATTGGAGCCCGCGACATAGGCGCCGAGCTGAATCAGGTCTTCCGAATCGTGGTAGACCGCCAGGGCTTCCCGCAAGCGGCGCGCCGCTTCCTGCTGCGCCGCGGAAGCCACCCGCGAGGTGAGCCGGCTGACGGAATGCAGGATGTCGATGGCCGGAAAGCGCCCCTGGGCCGCAATCTGCCGCGAGAGAATGATGTGGCCGTCCAGAATGGCGCGGACGGCGTCGCAGATGGGCTCGTTGAAATCGTCGCCCTCCACCAGCACGGTGAAGAAGCCGGTGATGGAGCCGCGTTGGAAGTTGCCGGCGCGCTCCAGCACTTTGGGGAGCATGTTGAAAACCGAAGGCGTGTAGCCTTTCTGGCTGGGGGGCTCGCCCGCGGCCAGGCCGATCTCGCGCTGCGCCATGGCGAGGCGCGTGACGGAATCCATCACCAACAGCACGCTGGCGCCCTGGTCGCGGAAGTATTCCGCCACCGCCAGTGCCACGAAGCAGGCGCGCACCCGCAAGGGAGCGGGGCGCTCGGAGGTAGCCACCACCACGACGGAGCGCCTCCGCCCCTCCGGTCCCAGTTCCTGTTCGAGAAAACCGCGCACCTCGCGGTTCCGCTCGCCGATCATGGCGATCACCGTCACGTCGGCGGAGTTGTGGCGCGACATGGCGCCGAGCAGCGTGCTCTTTCCCACGCCGCTGCCGCCGAAAATCCCGATGCGCTGTCCCAGTCCGCACGGCAGCAGGCCGTCGATGGCGCGCACGCCCGTAACCAGGGGACGCGTGATCGGCTCGCGGTCCAGGGGGTTGCCGGGCGCGCCGTACAGGCCGTACGCTTCGCGCGCGGCGAGCGGCGGCCCGCCGTCGATAGGCTTGCCGAAACCATCGATAACGCGGCCCAACAGCCCCGGGCCCACCTCCACGCGCGCCTCGTCGCTGCGCGCCTCCACCGGGTCGCCGGCGCTTAGGCCGTCGATCTCCTCCAGGGGCATCGAGAGCACGCGCCCGTTGCGGAACCCGATCACCTGGGAGCGGATGGCGCGCCCGTTGGCGGCGGCAATCTCGCAAAAGTCGCCGATGGCGGCCTGAGGGCCGCGCGATTCGATCAGCAGCCCCACTACGTCCGTCACCTCTCCGGTCCAGCGGAGCGTCGGCAGGCGTTCCACTTCGTTCCGGTACGCTTCCAGGGAGAGCGCTTCGCTCATGCCGGCCTCCGCAGGCGGTCCGCCAGTCCGCGCTCGATCTCGCGAAGCTGCGATTCCACCGAGGCGTCCAGGTTCCCACGCGTGGTTTCGAACACCACCGTTCCCGGCTGGAACGCCGCATCCGCGGCAATCTCCATCTTCCGGCCGCCGCCCTCGCGCAGGCAGGAAGCGAGCATGGCCGCGTGCGAGGGGTGGACCCGCACCCGGCAGATTTCCTGTCCCTGCAGCTTCTCCAGGGCGGCCAGGACGAGCCCGTGCAGGGCCTCCGGATCGACCGCCAGTTCGCGCCGCAACACGCGCCGGGCGATGGCCAGCGCCAGTTGGATCAGGTCCGCCTCCGCCTCCGCGCGCAGGCGCGCGCGCATTCCGGCCAACTCCTCGATAGCGCGCGCCAGCCGGTCCATCACCGGTTTTAGCTCCCCTGCGGCGCGGCTCCGGCCCGCGGCCTCCCCTTCCCGGACCCCGGCCTCGTGGGCGGCTTTCGCGCGCTCCTCCCCTTCCCGTTCCATGCGGCGCATCTCCGCGGAGAAGTCCGCTCTGCCCCCGGCCCCGGCTTCGCCCGCCGGGCGCCAGATGACCGGTTGCACCTCCGCGGATTCATCCCGGGGCCTCAGCTTACACGACATACTGCTCCCCGACCGCGGCCTTCAAGCTCAGAACGCCTTCGGCCTCCAGTTGCCGGACCACCGAGATGACCTGCTGCTGCGCCGCCTCCACTTCCTTGATTTTGATGGGTCCCAGGGCTTCCATGTCCTCCCGCAGCATCTCCCCTCCGCGCTGGCTCATGCAGCTCATGATGTGGTTCCGCAGTTGTTCGCTGGTGCCCTTCAGCGCCACCGTCAGTTGCTTGCGGTCCACCTTGCCCAGCACCTCTTTCAGACCCAGGGGATCGATCAGCAGCAGATCTTCGAAGACGAACATGAGGTGCCGGATGGTCTCGGCCAGGTTCGCGTCCTGCTGCTCGATGCTGTCCAGGATGATGCGGCTCGACCCGGAATCCAGGCGGTTGAACATCTCCGCCACGGCGCGCACGCCGCCGTACGATTCGCGGCTGAACTCGCCCAGGGCCCTCAGCTTCTGGCCGATCACGCCGGCGATCTTGGTGATGATCTCCGGAGAGATCTGGTCGAGGCTGGCCATCCGCTGGGCCACGTCGGCGCGCAGTTGCGCGGGGAGCGACATCAGCAAAGCGGCTGCCTGGGAGGAATTCAAGTGCGAGAGCACCAGGGCGATCGTCTGGGGATGCTCGTTGTGAATGAATTTCGCGAGTTGCTGCGGGTCGGCCTTCTGCAGCGCGTCGAAGGATGCCGCCTCGCTTCCCAGGGCCTTGGTGAGCCGTTCCAGCATGCGCTGCGCGACATCCGGCGTGAACGCGCGGAGGAGCATCTTGCGCGCGTAATCGATGCCGCCCCGGGCCACGTAATCCCCGGCGGCCACCATGTGGTTGAATTCCTGCAGAACGCCCTCGGCCAGATCCGCGCCGATGGCGGTGATCTTGGCCACCTCGCGGCTGACCCTCTGGACGTCCTCTTCCGCCAGTTGCTGCAGGACGTCCGCGCTGGTCTGCTCGCCCAGCACCACCAGCAGCACGGCTGCCTTACGGAGGTTCGAGACGGAGTCCGCCCGGGGCTCGGCTTTAGCCGCATTGACGATCATGGAAGGCTTCTCCCGGGCATCAGCTCTCCTCCTCGCGGATCCAGGCGCGCAGGATCTGAGCGGACGTGTCGGGATCCTGCTTGACCTTGTCGCGCAGATGCTTGGCCAGGACCTCGGCCGTCTTGGTGATGACCGGGGTCAGCTTCAGGGCGTTCAACGCCTGCGCATCCATTCTCTTTTGCAGGGCCTCGCGCTCGGCCAGCGTGGCCTCGATCTGCTGCTCCACGGTCTGTCCGCCGGCAATGGCGGGGGCCGGCGCGGCGTCGCCCGGGGGCAGGGCCGCGGGAGTCGTGGCCTCCACCTCCGGCGCGCGGCGGCGGCGCAGGAACAGGACGCCCGAGGCCGCCAGGATCAGCAGGCCCAAGACCGCGCCACCCACCATCAGGAGCGTCTTCCGGTCGAGCGCGAGCGGCGCCGGGGCGGCGGGCCGGGGGGCCGGCGGGCTGGCCTGCGGCGGCTCCGCCAGAAGGGTGTTTTCGAAGGGGAGCGTCTCCACCATCAGCTGATCGCCCCGTTCCAGGTTGAATCCGGCGATGCCGGCCACGAGGTCGCGAACGATTTTCAACTTCTCCGGCGTCGGCGGGACCAGGACGCGCCGGAACCCGCCCTTGTCTTTTTCCCAGTTCACCGCCTGATCCACCAGCACCGCTACCGAAATCCGCCGCACCGTTCCGGCCGGCATGCGGGTTTTCTTCACCGTGCGGCTGGTTTGATAGGTGATGTTCTCCGTGACTCGCGAGACGCGGCCGGAGCCGCGGCCGGGGCGGGATGACGGGCGCGGCAGGCTGGAGGCGGTCCCCGGCACCCCGCTGGAGGCCGCCGCATCCGAGCTGTCCTCGGTCCGCTGGGAGTTGACCATCACCGAGCGCGCGGGATCGAAAATCTCCTCGCTCTGCTCGCCGCCGGTGAAATCGCACTCCACCGACGCGCCCACGCGGAACCTCTCGGCGCCGAGCAGCGGCTCCAGGGTGGAGCCGATCTTGGCCACCAGGTCGGCTTCCAGCTTCCGGCGATAGTCCAGCCCGGCCTCCGAGGCCTCCGGCCCATCCAGGGTCGAGGGAGCTTTGGGCCGGCCGAGCAGGTTCCCGTTCATATCCACGACGGAGACCGCGTCCGGCGCCAGGCCCTCTACCGCGCTCGCCACCAGGTGGTCGATGGCCAGGACATTGCGGGGGGTCAGGCCGGCCCCCGGGCGCAGACGCAGCAGGACGCTGGCCTTGGCCGGTTGCCGCTCTTCCAGGTAGATCGATTCCTTGGGAAAGGTGAGGTGCACGCGCGCCAGCTCCACCTCCGCCAGCGACATGATGGAACGTTCCAGCTCGCCCTCCAGCGCGCGCCGGTAGTTCACATGTTCGGCGAATTCGGTGGCGCCCAGGTTGGCTTTGTCAAACAGCTCGAAGCCGATCCGGCCCGATTTCGGCAGCCCCGACGCCGCCATGGTGAGCCGCAGCTCGGCCAGCCGGGCGGAAGGCGCCAGAATCGAGCCGCCGTTCTCCGCCAGCCGGTAATCCGCGCCGCCCTCCTTCAGCTTTTGCACTACGGCCGCGGCGTCCTCCGGCGCAAGCCCCGAAAACAAGGGCCGGAAATCCGCCTCCCGGCGCCAGTGGACCAGGGCGTAGAGGGCCGCCGCCGCCACAATGGCCGTAGCCGCGATGGTGATCCGTTGGCGCAGAGAAAGATTGGCCAGAATTCGTCTCATGGCGATGGCGCGCTACACGTTAAATCGGTTGGAAGGCGAGAAAACCTGAGGCCCACCCTCCGGGTGGCGGCAACCGCTGCGTGGAACGCAAAAGACAGTTGGCCACGGATGAACACGGATGAACACGGATAACAACCAATTTTTTTCTTATCCGTGTTGTTCCGAAAAATGAGTCAGCCAGTGGCCCGTGCGTTAAGCTTTGGTCCGTGTTCTCAAGCGACTAC
>JAIQFU010000155.1 GCA_020073115.1 Terriglobia bacterium | reverse complement strand
TGTGATGATCGACCTCTCGAACATGAAAGAGGTTCGGGTCGATCCGTCGGCCCGTCGGGCTTACGTCCAGCCCGGCGCGTCGCGCGGACGCGGTGGATCTTCAGCTTCTCCTCGGCCGCATTCTTCTCCGTGGGAGCGCTGCTGTGGCTTGGGGCATCGGGACCGGGATTCCTGGGCTACGGGACTTCGCTCCTCTGGGGCAGCCTGCCGAAGGGCGGCGTGAAGCCCTTCTACGATATCCAGGTCGAGCCCGGCAGCCGCACCGTTCGCAAGCATTCCGACCAGGTCATCACCGCGCGCCTGAAGGGATTCACCACACCCAGGGTGCGGCTTTTCGCCAGGTACGCCAGTTCGGCGGGATGGGAACAGGCGGATATGGGCTCCCAGCCGGGAGGGTCCGCTTACCAGTTCGTGGTGGCGGGAATTCCCGAAACGCTCGAATACTACGTGGAAGCCGGCGGCGTACGCTCCAAAAGCTATAAGCTGACCGTGGTGGACCTGCCCGCGGTGAAGAACATCCGCGTGACTTACCACTTCCCGGCATGGTCGGGGATGAAAGACTCGGTGGAGGATCCGGGCGGCGACCTGAGGGCCGTCGAAGGCACGACGGCCGACGTAGAGGTCCGCACCGATAAGCCCCTCGCCAACGGTTCTCTGCTGCTGGACGACGGCTCGAAGCTGGCGCTGCGCCCCGGGCCGAACGGATCGCTCCTGGCCAGCGTGCCTATTCAGCGCGACGGCATGTATCACGTCACGGCGGGTGAGAACGGCGAAGACGTGCGGCTCACCGAGGACTACTTCATCGAAGCCCAAAAGGACAATCCGCCGGAAGTCAAGATTTCGCGTCCGGGGCGCGATTTCCGCGCATCGCCCATCGAGGAAGTGACCGTCACCGTGGATGCTAAGGACGACTTCGGGCTGCGCGGCGTGGAATTGCACTATTCGGTGAACGCCGGCCCGGAAAAAGTCGTCCCCGTGCTGCAAGCCAGCGGCGCCAGGGACTCTTCGGGCAGCGCGGTGATCGCGCTCGAAGATTTCAAAACGCAGCCCGGCGATATCGTCAGCCTTTACGCCGTGGCGAAGGATGCGCGGGCTACCACCAAGACGGACATGTTCTTCATCCAGGCCGAGCCCTTCGAGCGCAACTACACGCAATCGCAGCAGGGCGGCGGTGACATGGGCGGCGGCGATATGGGCGGCGGCAACGATCAGCAGCAGATCTCGCAGCGGCAGAAGGAGATCATCACCGCGACGTGGAACCAGCTCAAGGGATCGGGGTACAAGGACGGCTCGGAAAACGCGGCGTTTCTGGCGCAGGTGCAATCCAAGCTGCGCGACCAGGCGAAATCGCTCGCCGACCGCATGAAGGCCCGGCAGCTCACCGGCGCGGGCGATTCGTTCCAGACCTTTGTCGATTCCATGGAGAAGGCGGCCGAGGCCATGGGTCCGGCGGCGGATAAGCTGAAGACGGGAAAGTGGCAGGATGCGCTGACGCCCGAGCAGAAGGCGCTGCAGTACCTCCTGCGCGCGGAATCCACGATGCGCGATATCCAGGTCGCCTTCGGCCGCCAGCAGGGTGGCCGGGGCGGCGGGGGCGGCGGCGGGAACAGCGCCACGCGCGACCTCCAGGGCCTGTTCGACCTGGAACTCGACACCGAGAAGAACCAGTACGAGAGCAACCAGCAGGCGCAATCGGCCGACCAGCGGCAGCAGCAAATCGACGACGCCCTGCAAAAGCTGGAGCAACTTGCCAAGCGGCAGCAGGAACTGGCGGAACAGCAGCGGCAAGGCCAGCAGCAGACCTCGCAGCAGCGCTGGCAGCAGGAAATGCTGCGGCGCGAAGCCGAGCAGCTTCGGCAACAGATGCAGGAGTTAAGCCGGCAGGGCAGCGGGGCGTTGAGCCGCGGCCAGCAGGGGCAACAGGGCCAGCAGGGACAACAAGGCCAGCAAGGGCAGCAGGGGCAGCAGGGGCAACAGGCGCAGCAGTCCGGCCAGCAGGGCCAGCAGGGCCAACAATCCGGCAGGCAAGGCCAGATGAGCCAGCAGGGGCAGATGGGCCGGATGGGCGGCGGCGCGAGCGCGCAACAGCTTCAGCAGACGCTCGACCGCTTGCAGCAAGCGCTCCAGGACATGCGCGGCGCCGCTTCCTCCCAGGAGGCCGGGACGCCCGAAGGGCAGGCGCAGGCGCGCCGCGCGGCGGACCGCCTGCGGGAAGCCCAGCAGATGCTCTCGAGTCTCCGGGGGCAGCAGTCCAGCAGCCAGGTGGGCGACCTTGCACGGCAGGCGGAAGACCTGGCCCGGCGGCAGGCGCAGTTCGATCAGCAATTGCGCCAGGCCTACGGCGCACAGAACGCGCCCGGATTGAACCGCCAGCAGGCCTCCGCCATGGCGGACAAGAAGCAGGAAGAGGTGAACGACCTCAAACAGCTCGAACAGGGAATGCAGAGCGCCGTGCGCGACCTGATGAGCACGCAGCGCCAGGCCGCCAACAAAATGCGCGAGGCGCTGGGCGATATGCAACAGGCCGAATTGTCGCGCGACATGCAACGCAATGCGGACTACATCCGGCGCGGCCTGGGCGCGTACACGGTGATGTCGGAGTTCACCATGACCCAGCAGCTCAACGCCTTGCGCGACCAGTTGCGCGGCGTGCAGCAGGCCATGGGCCCCGCGGGCGAAGGCAAGCCCGGCGATAACAAGGCCATGGAGCAGGCGTTAGCCCAGGTGGGGAAGCTGCGCCAGCAGATGCAGCAACTGGGGGCCAGGCAGGGGGCCAGGGGCCAGGGGCCGGGGGGCAGGGAACAGCAGCAGTTGCAGCGCGGGCAGCAAGGGCAGCAGGGACAAGGGCAGCAAGGCCAACAGGGCCAGGGCCAACAGGGACAGCAGCAGGGCCAGCAAGGTCAGCAGGGCCAACAGGGCCAGCAGGGCCAGCAAGGGCAGCAGGGTCAGCAAGGGCAGCAGGGCCAGCAGGGCGGGCGGGGCGGCGCGGGGGGGCGGCAGGGCGGAAACCAGCCCGGAAGCCTGCCCAATGGCCAGCCGATGAGCGGCCAACTCGGCCAGCGCAACGGCGGGCCCGGCGGCGGCGCCTGGAACGGCGGTCCAACGGGCGGCCCGTACGGCGGCGGCCCCTGGGGGGTCAACCCGCGCGAATTCGAAGGCGCCTGGCGCGGCACGCTGCAACAGCTGCAGCAGCTTCAATCGCAGCTTCGAGACGACCCGAACACGCTGCGCGACCTGCAGTCCCTGATCCGCGACATGCAGCGGCTCGATCCGACGACGGTTTCCAACGACCCGTTGCTGGCCGAACGCATCCATGCCGCCGTCGTCTCCGGCATCGAGCAGGTGGAAATGGAACTGCGCCGCAAAGTGGACGACAGCACCGGCGGCAGCGTCCGCAGCCAGGGCGGCGAGAGCATCCCGCAGGGCTATGCCGACGCCGTCGCGGAGTACTACCGCAAGCTCAGTAAATCGAAGTAGGCGTTTCTCTCTACGGGGGCAGGTCGGGGACCTGCCCCGCGCGGCTCAACTCAGAACGGCGTTCGCCAGCGCAGCCCCTCGAACCGCGCATAGTCGCGGTCCAGCGTAATCCACTCGCAACCGGATTCCATGGCCAGAGCGGCGAACCAGGCGTCCTGAACGAACGGCCCCGTCGCTCTCGCGCCGGCGCACAGGTTTCTGAACAATGTCCAGTGTCTCGGGCCTGGTGTTACAGGGTGGCAGTGCGGCTGGCCGAGCAACGCGTCGCAGAAAGACAAAACGTCCGCCAAACGGGTGGGGTTGCGGAAAACCCTCGGGTTCGTTACGATTCGAACGACCGACGCGAGAGTTTGAGGAGACACCCCAAAGGGGGATGGCCCATTGACCACGGCCTCGAGCCAATCGCGGTAGCGGAGATGATCGGCCGAATCATTCCGAAGCGCGTAAATGAGGACGTTGACGTCAGGCAGGATCATTCGACCCCGTCCAAAATGTCCCACAATGCTGCGCTGTTGTTCAGGTCGATCCCTGGCAGTGTTCCGCCTCCGGCGTGACACACCGGCAGTTTGACTCTGGGCCGCGGCTTCGTTTCCTTAGATTGCGCCAGCACCAACCGGAGCCCCAACTCAATCAGCGAAGTCAACGTTTCACCTCGCTGGGCCGCCTCGCGCTTCGCTTGTTCGAGCAGGGCGTCATCCAGCCGAACCGTGGTCCTCATATGTCTAGACATATCGCCCTAGACATACGTATGTCAAATGCGGCGTTTGCATCCTGCGGCGAATTACGGTAATCTCAATAGACAATCGGGTATTTACATGGTCACTGAAGTAGCTCTGCAGAAGCGGGAAGAGTTCGAGAACGAACATTCTCGCACAGTACGCGACGAGATCGAAACCTTCCGGCTCAAAGCGGAGGCTTTTCTCGCGGGGGAAATCTCCGAGGCCGACTTTCGCCCGTTCCGCTTGAAACACGGGATCTACGGCCAAAGGCAGCCGGGCGTCCAGATGGTGCGGTGCAAGATTCCCGGCGGGCTGCTGACGGCGGCGCAGGCGGAGCAGTTGGCGCGCATCGCGGACGAGTTCGGGGGCGGCAAGGGACACATCACGACGCGGCAGAACGTTCAGTACCATTTTGTCCCGCTGCGCCGCGTCCCGGAACTGATGCACCTGCTGGCCGACGTGGGGCTCACCAACCGCGAGGCCTGCTACAACACGGTGCGCAACGTGACCACGTGCGCCTGGGCGGGAATCGCCCCGGGCGAAGTCTTCGATGTCCGGCCGTACGCCCAAAGGGTGGCCTACGCGTTCCTGCGGAAAGATCTCACCAGCAACCTGCCGCGCAAATTCAAGATCGCTTTCGATGGTTGCGGAAACGGCGACTGCATTGTCGGGGCCATCAATGATATCGGGTTGCGGGCGGCGGTCCGAGGGGGAAAGCGCGGCTTTCGGATGATCGCCGGCGGCGGCCTGGGCTCGCTGCCCCGTGAAGCCCAGGCGCTCGACGAGTTCGTTCCGGAGGAGCGCCTGCTGAACAAATGCGAGGCGGTGATCCGCGTCTTCAGTCAATACGGGAACCGGAACAACAAGAACCTGGCGCGGATGAAGTACGTGATCCGCGACCGCGGGTTCGCGTGGTTCAAGGAGCAGGTGGAGGAGGAGTACGCCGGCATCCTGGCCCACGGCGGCATCGAGTGGCCGGAGATGGTCCCCGAGGGTTTCGGCGGGTATCAGTCCCACCCCCAACCGCTGGGAGCCGGCGCGCTGCTGCCCGTAGTGGACGCGCCCGCCACGGGCGATGCCGAATACGACACGTGGCTGGAAACCAACGTCAAACCGCAGAAGCAGCCGGGCTATGCGGCCGTGCTGTTGCGCGTGGAGCAAGGGAACCTCTCGAGCGCGCAGTGGCGGGGCCTGGGGCGGATCGCCGCCGGCGCGGCTGACGGTCTCCTGCGGATTACGACGGACCAGAATGCGGTCCTGGCGTTTATCCCTCTCGCGCGGCTGCCGGAGACGTACGCCGCATTGCGTGAGCTGGGGCTTACCGGAACCGCGCGGCAGATCGACGACATCGTGACCTGCCCCGGCGCTTACTCCTGCAACCTGGGAATCACCAAAGCCATGGACCTCGGCCGGGCATTGTCGGAAACGGTGCGGCGGTACGAAGACGCGGCGGTCAAGCGGCTCACAGTGCGGATCAGCGGCTGCCCGAACTCCTGCGGACACCACTGGATTTCCGACCTGGGGTTCTACGGCAACGCGCGAAAGATCGAAGGCCGGGAGATCCCGTACTACCAGATGCTGCTCGGCGGCGGGTACGACGAACAAGGGATCCTGCGCTTCGGGTTGACGGTGCAGTCGGTCCCGGCGCGGCTGGCGCCGGAAGCCGTGGTGCGCGTGCTCGACCATTTCCTTGCGCATCGCGGCGACCGCGAGAGCTTCCGCCAATACGTCCTGCGGCACAAGGTGGAGACCTTCCGCGCGTTGACCGCGGACCTGGCGAAACCCGTGGAACTGTTCCCGGAGCTGTACCAGGACTGGGGCGACAGCGAAGCGTACTCGCTGAAACTGGGCCGCGGCGAGTGCGCGGCGTAACTGCCCCCCGACGATCGCGGGTCGCAGGCCCGTGCTCCGCGTCAGGGCGCGGTTTTGTCTGTGCTATCGTGCGGGTAGATGCGCAAAATTCAACGCGTTCTCATCAGCGTTACGGATAAAACCGGCGTCGTCGATTTCGCGCGCGAGCTGAGCGCCCTGGGCGCCGAGTTGATCTCCACCGGCGGCACGGCGCGGATGATCCGCGAGTCCGGCGTACCCGTGAAGGATGTCTCCGAGGTCACCGGGTTTCCGGAAATGCTCGATGGCCGCGTGAAGACGCTCCACCCCAAGGTGGCCGGCGGCATCCTCGCCATGCGCGGCCGCCCCGACCACATGCAGGCGCTGGCGGAGCAGAAAATCGCGCCCATCGACATGGTGGTGGTGAACCTCTACCGCTTCGAGGAAGTGGCGGCGAAGCCGGACGCCCGCCTGGAAGAGCTCATCGAGAACATCGATATCGGCGGCCCCAGCATGATCCGCGCGGCGGCCAAGAACTACCAGGATGTGGCGGTGGTCGTCTCGCCGCGCGACTACGCCGGGATCCTGGACGAGTTGCGGAAGAGCGGGGGCGCGCTGTCGCACGAAACCAAGTGGCGGCTGGCGAAACAGGCGTTCCGTACCACAGCCGATTACGATGCGGCCATCAGCGCGCGCCTGGCGCGCGATGACTCGGCCGGCCCTTTGCCCCAGGATTTGAACCTGCGGGCGCCGAAACTGATGGACCTGCGGTACGGCGAGAACCCGCACCAGTCCGCGGCGCTCTACGGCGCGCGGGGAAAGGGCGTGGCAACGCTGCGGCGTTGGACGACGTGCAGGAGCGCCGCAAGTCCGAGGCGCCCGCAAGCAACGCGGCCACCGCCTTTGTCAAGGAATTCCGCGAGAAACCGCGCACCATCGCCTATACTCGGCCTACGGAAGCGTGATCGGGTTCAACCGCGCGGTGGACGAGGAAACGGCCCGCGAGATCGCGAAGACCTTCGTTGAGGCGATCGCCGCGCCGGATTATCCGCCCGCAGCGCTGGCGGTCCTCCGGACCAGGAAGAACCTGCGCGTGATGCGCGTGGCGTCCGGCGGCGAGCCGTTCGTAGTCAAGTCGATCTCCGGCGGATACCTGGCGCAGACCGTGGATGACGCCAAGCTGGACCGCGCCGCGGCGGTTGTGAAAACGCGGCGCGCCCCGGCCGAGGATGAATGGCGCGCGCTCGAGTTCGCCTGGAAAGTGGCCAAGCACGTGAAGTCCAACGCCATCGTGTACGCCCGCGCGGGGCAGACGGCAGGGGTGGGGGCGGGCCAGATGAGCCGTGTGGATTCGGTGAAGATCGGGGCGATGAAGGCCGTGCTTCCCCTGGCCGGGACGGTGGTGGCTTCCGACGCGTTCTTCCCGTTCCCCGATGGCGTGGAAGAGGCCGTCAAGAATGGCGCCACGGCGTTCATTCAGCCCGGCGGTTCCGTGCGTGATGCGGACGTGATTGCGGCGGTCGACCGCCTGGGCGCGGCCATGGTATTCACCGGCGTGCGGCATTTCCGGCACTAATCCCGCCGGCGCCCGGTTCTTGACGCCGGTTGGTTGAAGGCTGGATCCAGAAGAGCCGGCGCCAGAAGCGAGCGCTGGCGGTACAGTCCCCCATGCATGAAGAGTTCATGCGCGAGGCGTTGCGGCTGGCGCGCGAGAGTGTGGGCGAGGTTCCCGTCGGCGCGGTGGTGGTGATCGGGGGCGAAATAGCCGGCCGCGGCGCGAACTCTCCCATCGCCGGCAACGACCCCACGGCGCACGCCGAAATCCTGGCCATCCGCGAGGCCGCGGCGCGGATCGGAAACTACCGCCTTACGGGCGCGACGCTCTACTGCACGCTGGAGCCGTGCGCCATGTGCGCCGGCGCGCTGGTGGCCGCGCGCGTCGAACGCCTGGTCTTCGGAGCGCGCGACCTCCGCTTCGGCGCCGTCCGCACCAAATTCCGCCTCGCCGATTCGGACCTGCTGAACCACTCGGTGGAAGTGGTCGAGGGCGTGATGGCCGTGGAGTGCGTCGAATTACTGCGGGAGTTCTTCGAGCATCGGAGGTAGCGCCCCACTACCTCGCGATCTTCGCCACCGTGTGGATTGTGATATCCACCTGTTCGTTCACCCGCAGGAACAGGGTGCTGGGGTTCTTCATGCCCCATTTCACATAGGGCACCGCGAACTTCGCCGTGGCGAGGTATTGGCCGCCGGCCCCTTCCACCTCGACCGGCACTGTCATCTCGTGTTCCGCGCCGCGCATGGCGAAGACACCATGCAGTTGCACGTGGGAAGTTCCCTCCGGGGCCAGTTTGCCGTCCACCCGGTCCGGACGGAAGACGATCTCCGGAAAGAGGATGCTTTCCAGCACGTTCTTGTTCATCCGGCGGTCGCGCGCGCCGCTGCCGCTATCGCCGCTGGCCGCGTCCACCACGAGTTCGCCGGCGGCGCGGCCGGTAACGGGATCGAACCGCAGGTTGCCGCTCTTCAGCCGGAAGGCGCCGTGCACGGTATGCAGGACGTCCCCGAGGGTGAATTCCACCTTGGTTTGCGCGGGGTCGAACTGCAGCGCCAGGTCCTGCGGGGCAATGGATGCCGCCGCGGCGATGAGCGCGCACGCGAAGATCGGAAGAGCGAAGCGGATCAGTTTGGTCATGTCGTCAGAATTCGCCAGCCCAGGGCCAGCCCGTTAGATGCGAAAGAAAGGGGGGAGATCTCGCCCACGTGCATGGCAAGCATCGGGGCGAACAGGCGCGGACGGGCCGCCATGGCGCGAATGGCGCGCCGGCGCAGCCGCTTGCGGCCATCGAGCAGGAGCATCAGGTTGGCCATGAGTTCCGGCCGCTTGCCGATGCGGCGGTGCTCGGCCTCGTAGAAACTCAGGTCGCCGCTCTCCATGGCGCGGGCCAACGCCAGCGCCTGCTGGAACAAAAGACAGAGCCCCTCGCCGGTGATCGCGTCCACGGAACCCGAGGCGTCGCCCACCAGGGCCACGCGCCCCCGGCAGACCGAGTCCAGGCGCCGCGAGGCGGAGACGGCGCCCCGCTCGTTGCCCGCCGGCGCGGCCCCGGCCAACCGCCGCGCCGCTTCGGGGAACAGAGGAAGGGCCTCATCCAGGCGGAGCCGCGGATCGCGCGAAATCAGGACGGCGCACACCTCACTGGCGCTCACGGGGGTCAGGTAAAGCTGCCCGGCGTCCGCCCAGTGGAGTTCCATGTGCTCGCTCCAGGGCGCGACGCGGTAGTGGCGGCGAAATCCATAACGGCGACTGTCGCGCTCGCAACCATCGAGCCCCGCCCAGCGGCGGACCAGCGAGCGCCCGCCGTCCGCCCCGACGGTCCAGCGGGCCCGCACGGTACGGCCGTCCGCGATCACCGCGCCGTCCCGCAGACCGGTGATTCGCGCGCCCCAAGCCATCTGCACGCCGGCCGCGGCGGCGCGCTCCACCATGTAGGAATGCAGCGCGGTGCGCCGCAGCCCGAGCCCGGAGCCCTGAGGAAACGCCGCTCCGACCGAGACGTCTCCTTCCCGAAAGCGGATCCCGCGGAACGGATACCCGCCCGCCTGGCGCAGATCCAGGCCCAGCGCGGCGGCGGCGGCGAGGCCGTCGGGCATGATGCCTTCGCCGCAGGCCTTATCGATCGGCGGGACGGAGCAGTCCGCCACGGTCACGGCGAACCCGCGCTGCCGGGCGGCAATGGCCGCCGCCAGCCCGGCCGGTTCGCCGCCGATGATGAAGACATCGGTGGCGGCGGGCAGCAGGCTCATGGCCGGCCGGCCTCGCGGAACGCGTTGAGGCGGCCGCTCGGAGCGGGCGCGGCCCGGCTGCCGATACGCTCCAGTTCCTGCGGGTAGAGCGGATTGTGCGGGTACTCCCGCGCCAGGCCGGCCAGCAATTGGCGCGCGCGGTTCGTGTCTTTATCGCGCAACGCCGCCACGGCTAACAGCAACTGGGCGAACGGCGCCAGGTAGTGCCCCCTCTCCGCGGTGAGCTTCAGCTTCTGGATCCCCAGGTCGCGGTCGGTCTCGCCGCCGCCGAGCCGCAGAAACCACCGGATCACCACCGGCTTGATGCTCAGCATGTAGTTTTCGACGCCGATCGCCAGCCACGCGTCGTAGAGTTGGGGCTTCCGCGTGAGCAACTGCTCCGCCTGCTGGCGGGACGCTTTCATCTGCTTGAACGACGCCACGTAGCGCTTCTCGATGAGCGCCATGTAATCGCTCTGCAAGCCGCCGGCGAGGATCGAGGCGAACGAAGCGTTGTCGTCCTTCGCCCGGGCGGCGAGTTCTCTCGTCTTCGCCAGCGCCGCCTCGAACTTCCGCTTCACCCCGGGGTCGGGCGTGAGCTTGTGATCGGTGATGAAGTGCTGGTCGTGCGTGAAGAACTCCGACTGCAAAATGTGCAGACGGTCGAATTCGGAAAACAGGTACGCGGCGGCGTCGGAGACGGGCCCCATGGGGTCGTCCGGCCGCTCCGCCTGATATTGCCGGAAGGTCTCGTGCGCCTCCGGGAACTGGAGGTTGTACATCTGGCGGTAGCCCGTGTCGAGCGGGGCCTCGGCGCGCGCCAGCGCCGTGAGCGCGCAGAATACCGGAATGAGGAGGAGGAAGTTGCGCATGCGATCAGATCTTGACGGCGCGGCGGGCCAGGCCCATCGCTTCGCCCCAAAATTCCGTGGAAGTATGCGCCAGTTGGACGATGTCGCGGAGAGCCGCGATGTATTCGTCCAGTTGCGCCTCGCTCACGACGAGAGGGGGCGCGGCTTTAAGCACCATAAAGTTATTACCGCACATTTGGGTGAGGATGCGCTTGTCGCGGAAGAGCCGCATGACCAGCGCCTGTCCGAACATGGCGGGATGAATGCGGCGGAAAGCCTCGAACATGACCCGCAATCGAAGCTGCCGGGGCGGGGCGAATTCGATACCCGAGAGCATCCCGGCGCCGCGCACCTCTTTCACCATTTCGTATGGCGCCAGGGCGCTCGCCAGCTTCCGCCGGAACTCGTTCCCCAGCGCCTCGGAGCGCGGGCCGAGCCCCTCCTGCTCCAGGACGTCCAGCGTGGCCAGGCCGGCGCGCATGGCCAGGCTGTTCTCGCCGTAAGTGGAGGCGTGCACGATGGAACGTTTGAGCGAACTGAACACCGCGTCGGAAACAGCTTCGGTGCTGAGGACGGCGCCCACGGGGATCAGTCCGCCGCTGAGCGCTTTCGCCAGAATCACCATGTCCGGATCGAGCCCGTAGCGGTGGGCCGCCAGGAAAGGGCCGGTGCGGTACATGCCGGTCTGGACCTCGTCCAGGACGAACAGGGAGCCGTAACGGCGGCAGAGATTCTGCGCCGCCCGGAGGTAATCGGGGTCCGGAACCTGGATCCCGGCTTCACCCTGGATCGGCTCCACAATGAACGCCGCGAATTTCTTCGTCGCCAGGCGGCTCTCCAGCGCCTCGACGGACCCGAACGGGACGGCCTCGGTCTGGGGAAGCATGGGACCAAAGCCGTCGCGCCAGAAGGCATCGCTCATCAGGGAGAGGGCGCCGCAGGTCAGGCCGTGGAAAGCGCCCTCGGCGTAGAGCATCCCCACGCGCCCGGTATAGGCGCGGGCGAACTTGATGGCGGCTTCCACGCCCTCGCTGCCGGAACTGCAAAAGACAGCCCGGCGCAAGCGCCCGCCGGCGCGCGCCGAAAGCCGTTCGGCCAGCTGCGCCGCCAGTTCCGGAACGTGGCTTTGCAGCATACCCGGTCCGCCGCGGTCCAGCTCTTCTTTGATCGCGGAGACGATCGCCGGGTGGTTATGCCCCGCATTATGAACGCAATACCCCGAAAGAAAATCGAGGATGCGGCTCCCGCCGGCGGTGAACAACTCCGTTCCCGCGCAACGCTCATACCGCTCGTTCATTTGCAGGAGGTTCAACAATCGAACCCATTGCGGATTGACGTGCTCGGAATAAACCTTGTCCAGCGAAGGGACCGCTGTGTTGGCTGACATGCTCTCCCTTTTGAGTGCAAAATGACGCTTACTTGTGGGACGGCTGCGAGGAAGACCCCGTTTCGCACGTGCCGTGGGCAATCCCGCCGGCGCCACGTTCCCGGTTTGTACGCAAGCGTACCGAACGGAGCATTTCTTGCGGTAGTCTGGGAAGTAAATGGAATACGTCAGGCTCGGATCGACAGGACTGAAGGTTTCGCGCATCTGCCTCGGGACCATGACCTATGGCTCGAAGAAATGGCGGCAATGGGTGCTGGAAGAGGAGGAGAGCCGGCCGTTTATCCGGCGCGCCGTCGAACTCGGGATTAACTTCTTCGACACCGCCGATATGTACTCGGTGGGGGTGAGCGAGCAGATTCTGGGGCGCGCGCTCAGGGATTTCGGCCCGCCGCGCGACCGCGTGGTGGTCGCCACCAAGGTCTATAATCCCATGGGCGACGATCCCAACCAGCGGGGGCTTTCCCGCAAGCACATCCTGCACGCCATCGACGACAGCCTCGAGCGGCTGGGCATGGACTACGTGGACCTCTACCAGATCCACCGCTTCGATTACGAAACCCCCATCGAGGAAACGCTGGAGGCGCTGGACGACGTGGTGAAGAGCGGGAAGGCGCTGTATATCGGGGCCTCGTCCATGTTCGCCTGGCAGTTTGCGAAGATGCTGTGCGCGTCGGACCAGTTGGGCATTTCGCGGTTCGTGAGCATGCAGAACCACTACAACCTGGTCTACCGCGAGGAGGAGCGCGAGATGCTGCCGTTGTGCCGGGACGAGGGCATCGCCGTGATTCCGTGGAGCCCGCTGGCGCGCGGCTTCGTGATGGGCAACCGGCGGCGCGAAGACCGCGGCGACACCGTTCGCGCCCAAACCGACGAATACGCGCACGGGCTGTACTACCAACAGTCGGATTTCGATGTGGTGGACGGGGTTACGGAGGTGGCCCGGAACCGCGGCATCTCCAACGCGCAGGTGGCGCTGGCGTGGGTGCTGCAGCAGCCCGGGATCACCGCGCCGATCGTGGGCGCGAGCAAGATGCAGCACCTGGAGGATGCCGTGGGGGCGCTGAACGTGAAGCTGGATGACGAGGAATTGAAGGCCCTGGCGGAGCCATACCAGCCGCATCGGATTCTGGGGCACTCGTAAAGTGGAGTGGGCCTCTGGCCAGAGGCCCACTCCACCTCACCGCATCATGCGCCAGCACTCGCGGGCGATTTCCCAATCTTCCTCCGTGTGCACCACCAGGACGCGCACCCGCGAGCCGGCAGAGGCGATGTCCGTATCCATCTCCGGGGCCGCATTCTTCCCGGAGTCCAGTTGAACCCCGAGGAACCCCAGCCGTTCGCATGCCGCTTGGCGCAGCGGCGCGCAGTTCTCGCCAATTCCCGCCGTGAATACCAGGGCGTCCAACCCGCCGAGGGAAGCCGCCATGCCGCCGATCTCGCGCACCAGGCGGTAGACGTAGATGTCGAATGCCAGCCGCGCGCGCTCGTTGGTGTCGCGGGCGGCGAGGATCTCCCGCATATCGCCGGAAATCCCGGAGACGCCCTTCAGCCCCGATTCCTTGTTCAGCACGCGGTCCAACTGGTCGGCCCCATATCCCCGGTGGCGCACGGCGTAGATCAGAATGCCGGGGTCGATAGAGCCGGAGCGCGTACCCATCATCAGCCCTTCGAGCGGCGTGAATCCCATGGTGGTATCGATGCTCTTTCCCCCGCACACCGCCGCCAGGGATGCGCCATTGCCGAGATGGCAGGTGATCATCCGTTGTGGTGGCGCAGGCGGTTCCGCCTGCCCATGCTGCCAGGCGGAACCGGCTGCCCCACCATTGCGGCCCAGGATCTCGGCGGCGCGCCGCGAGACGTACTGGTGGCTGATGCCGTGGAAGCCGTAGCGCGCCACGCCCCGCTCGTACCATGCGTACGGCACGGGATAGACCTTGGCGTAAAACGGCAGCGTGGCGTGAAAGGCCGTGTCGAAAACCGCGACCTGTGGCACGGCCGGCCCCACCACCTGCTCCGCGGCTTCGATGGCCTCCAACTCCAGGCGGTTGTGCTCGGGAGCGAAGTCCACGTACCTTCGAATGCCGTCTTTCACCTCGGGCGTGATGCGCGCGGTTTGCTGAAAGGCGTGCCCTCCGTGGACAACGCGGTGGCCCACCACGCCGATGTCCTCCGGCCCGCCAATGACCTTCGAGGGCCCGCGCCACAGCGTCTCCAGCACGGGTTGAAGCACGGCCGCCGGCGCTTCGATATCGAGTTCCCGCTCGAACCGCTGCCCGTTGGCTCCCACCCGGATCTGCGCCTTTCCCGGCTGGCGGCCCCAATCGGCCTGGGCGTTCCAGAGGGGCGCGGGCGGAACGGGGGGCGGCGCCCCGTTGAGCCGGCGAAAGGTAGCCTTCAGCGTGCTCGATCCGCCGTTGAGGACCAGGATGTTCATTCGGCCGGCCACTTCCAATCCCGGATCTCCGGCATATCTTCCCCGTGCTTTGCGATGTACAGCTTGTGCTCGATGAGCTTGTCCCGGAGCGCCTGCTTCTGGTGCGCCGCCACGCTGCGCAGCCGCGGCACGCGGTCGATCACATCCATGGCCAGGTGGAAACGGTCGAGGTCGTTCAGGACGGTCATATCGAAGGGCGTGGTGGTGGCGCCTTCTTCTTTGTAGCCGCGCACGTGCAGGTTGTCGTGATTGTGGCGCCGGTACATCAGCCGGTGGATGAGCCAGGGATAACCGTGGAAAGCGAACACGGTCGGCTTGTCGGCCGGAAAGATGGAGTCGTACTCGTGGTCCGGCAGGCCATGCGGGTGCTCGCTCTGCGGCTGGAGGGTCATCAGGTCCACCACGTTGACGACCCGGATCTTCAACCCGGGGATGTTCCGCCGCAGGAAATCCACGGCGGCCAGGGCTTCCAGCGTGGGGACGTCGCCGCAGCAGGCCATCACCACGTCGGGCTCGGCGTCCTGGTCGTTGCTGGCCCACCGCCAGATGCCGATGCCGGCGGTGCAGTGGCGGATGGCGGAGTCCATATCGAGCCACTGCGGGGCCGGCTGCTTGCCCGCCACGATGACGTTCACGTAATGGCGGCTGCGAAGACAGTGGTCCGTCACCGAAAGAAGGCAGTTGGCGTCCGGCGGCAGGTAAACCCGCACGACGTCCGCCTTCTTGTTCACCACGTGGTCGATGAAGCCCGGGTCCTGGTGGCTGAACCCGTTGTGGTCCTGCCGCCACACGTGCGAGGAAAGCAGGTAGTTGAGCGAGGCGATGGGCCTCCGCCAGGGTATGCGCCGCGTGGTCTTGAGCCACTTGGCGTGCTGGTTGAACATGGAATCGATGATGTGGATGAAGGCCTCGTAGCAGGAGAAGAAGCCGTGGCGGCCGGTGAGCAGGTAGCCTTCCAGCCAGCCCTGGCACATGTGCTCGCTGAGCACTTCCATGACCCGCCCGACGTGCGATTCGTGGTCGTCGGTGGGCAGGATCTCTTCCATGGTGACGCGGTCCGTGGCCTCGAAAAGGGAGCCCAGGCGGTTCGACGCCGTCTCATCCGGGCCCATGACGCGGAAATTGCGCGACTCCTCGTTCATTTTCATCACGTCGCGCAGGAACCCGCCCGAGACGCGCGTGGCCTCGACCGACACCGCCCCGGGATGCGGCACGTCCACGGCGTACTGCTGGAAATCCGGCATGCGCAGGTCCTTCAGCAGGATGCCGCCGTTGGCGTGCGGGTTGGCGCCCATTCGCCGCCGGCCTTGCGGCGCCAGTTCCGCCACTTCGGGAATCAGCCTGCCGGTTTCGTCGAACAGTTCATCGGGCCGGTAGCTTTTCATCCACTTTTCGAGAAGGGCGACGTGGTCCGGATGCGCGTCGAAATTGTCCAGCGGCACCTGGTGCGAGCGAAACGTGCCCTCCACGGGACGGCCGTCCACTTCCTTGGGGCCGGTCCAGCCTTTGGGGCTGCGCAGGACGATCAGGGGCCAGCGGGGGCGCTCCGTCTCGCCCTCTTCGCGGGCCCGGCGCTGGATTTCGCGAATCCCCGCGAGGACCGCTTCCATGGTGGCCGCCATCTGCTTGTGCATGGCCGCCGGGTCGTCGCCCTCGACGAAATGCGGCGCGTACCCGTATCCGCGGAACAGGTCGATGAGTTCCTCTTGGGGCATGCGCGCCAGCACCGTCGGGCCGGCGATCTTATAGCCGTTCAGGTGCAGTACGGGGAGGACGGCGCCGTCGCGCGCGGGGTTGAGGAATTTGTTGGAGTGCCAACTGGCGGCCAGGGCGCCGGTTTCCGCCTCGCCATCGCCGATTACGCAGCAGACCAGCAGATCGGGGTTGTCGAAGACCGCGCCGAAAGCATGCAGCAGCGAATATCCGAGCTCGCCGCCTTCGTGGATCGAACCGGGCGTTTCCGGCGCCACGTGGCTGGGAACGCCGCCCGGAAAAGAGAACTGGGTAAAGAGGCGCAGCATGCCCTCGACGTTCTGCCCGATGTTCGGGTAGACCTCGCTGTACGTGCCCTCGAGATAGACGTTCGCCAGCACGCCCGGCCCGCCGTGCCCCGGCCCGGCGATGTAGATCATGTTCAGATCGTGCGCTTTGATGAGCCGGTTGCAGTGGACGTAGATGAAGTTGAGCCCTGGCGTGGTGCCCCAGTGTCCCAGCAGCCGGGGTTTGATGTGTTCCCGCTTCAACGGTTCGGTGAGAAGGGGGTTGGCGTACAGATAGATCTGCCCGACGGCGAGGTAATTCGCCGCCCGCCAGTAAGCGTCGATTTTGCGCAATTCCTCCTGCGGCAGCACGCCCGCCGCCTGTTCCACTTGCTGCATGGGAATCTCCTCATAACGAGGATGGCACAGAGAGGGGCCCGCGGACCGGCGTTTTCGTAGTCGCGGTTACGCC
>JAIQFU010000661.1 GCA_020073115.1 Terriglobia bacterium | reverse complement strand
GCGCGCAATCTGGGCAGAAGGGCGCGTACCCGCGTCTCCAGGTCCGACATTTCCGCCATGGCCGGCGCCTGCGTCCAGGTGCGCGGGCGGGATGCCACGGTCAGCGCCAGGTCGAGAAGACGCCCGGCGTAATCCGGGGGCGCGATGCCCCGCCGCAGCACGGCGTCATCGCAAGCCTGCTCGCGGGCGCTGCGAAGCTGGCGCGCGCCCAGCCAGGCCAGCGGATGAAACCAGAACAGCGAACAGGCCGCCTGCGCCAGCCATTGGGCCGCCAGGTCGTGACGCCGGATGTGAACCAGTTCGTGCAACACCGCCGCCTCCAGCCGGGGCTCCGGCCATGCGCCGGCTCCCGCCGGCAGGATCACCACGGGATGCGCCACGCCCCATGCCATCGGCATGACGGCCGCGGCGCTCTCGATTACCCGTACCCGCCGGGTGATACCCAACTCCGCGGCGGAGCTCGCGACCCTTCCGGCCGCGTATCCCGCTTCCGTGGAGCGGCGCAGCATCCACCACGCCAGCCCGGCCCCCAGCAGGAATCGCAAGGCGCTCAGGGCGCAGCCGAAAACCGAAACCGCCTGTCCCACCACGGAGACGGTCACGCGCGCCGGCCCCACGCCCCACTTCGGCGCAAACGGCAAAGCCAGGGGAAGCATCAGCAGGGCCCCGAACGCTGCCGTCCAGACCAGATGCCGCAGGGCGGCTGAGGCCCGCCGCAAAATTACCGCCGCGGCGAATGCCGCCGCCAGAATAACGGTCCCTCTCCACGCGCATCCAACCAAAAACTCCATCCCGGTCATTTTTCGTCTCCTTCCTTCCTGGCCGCTTCGATCAGGCTTGCGATCCGGTCCAGATCCGTCTTCGTAAGCTGCGGGGCCGATACGTCCAACAGCGCCGCTACCGCCTGCTCCACCGACCCTTCAAAGAACGTAGACACCAGGCGGCGCAGCGCTGACCGGCGCGCCGTCTCGCGGGAGAGCCGGGGCAGATAAACGTACCGCAGCCCCTTCTCTTCATGCCGCACATGGCCCTTCTCCTCCAGCACCCGTAGCTTGGCCCGGACCGCGGAATAACTGGGCCGGTCCGGCAGGCCTTCGTGGATCTCGGCGGCGCTGGCCTCTCCCCGCTGGAAGAGGATATCCATGATCTGCCGTTCCCGGCGGCTGAGATCGCGAAGTTCGTCTTTCCCCATAACCATTATGCTGCAAAAGCAGCACTATGCTATAAAAGTAGCATTGGACGGCGGCCGTGTCAAGAGCTTTCACCAGTCGACTTTCGGCTTTTGGCCCGCGCCTTTGAGCCGATTGCTGGACCCTGAAAGCTGAAAGCTACAATGGTTCTGATGCCGCAACGCCGATTCGTTTGGTACTCCTGGGGCGTGCTGGTCTACAACGTGGCGGTCGTGCTTTGGGGGGCGCTGGTCCGCGCCACGGGCTCGGGCGCGGGCTGCGGGGATCACTGGCCGCTCTGCAACGGGACGGTGATGCCCTTCTCCCCGTCCGCGGCAACGGCCATCGAGTTCACCCACCGGGCCATGACCGGGCTCGATTCCGTGCTGGTCGTGGCATTGGTCGTGGCTGCCTTCCGTGTTTTTCCCCGGCGTCATCCGGCGCGCCTGGGGGCGGCGCTCTCGGGCGTGTTCCTGGTGATGGAGATCCTGGTCGGCGCCGCGCTGGTGCTGCTCGATCACGTGGCGAAGAACCCGTCGGGAAACCGCGCGTACTCGCTCTCCGGCCACCTGATCAACACCCTGACTCTCCTGGCGTGCCTTACGCTCACCGCATGGTGGGCCGGCGGACGCCCCGGGGTTCGCGCCCGCCGGAGCGATGCGTGGCTGGCGGCCGTGAGCCTGGGAGCGGTGATGCTGTTAGGCGTCAGCGGCGCCATCGCCGCCCTGGGGGACACCCTCTTCCCGGCGCGGTCGCTCTTCGAGGGGTTCAGCCAGGACCTCAACCCTACCGCCAACGTGTTTCTGCGGCTCCGCCTCTGGCACCCCATCCTGGCGGCGTGCGTGGCGCTTTGGCTGGCGTTCTACGGCACGTGGGGGGTCACCCGCAGGCCGGACGCGCGCCTCGGCGCCGGGATCATGATGGCCCTCGTGGGCGGGCAGATGGCCGCGGGCATGACGAATCTTTTCCTGCTGGCGCCGGTTTGGATGCAGCTCGTACACCTGCTGCTGGCCGATGCGCTCTGGATCTCGCTGGTTCTGCTCTGCGCCGTCATGTTGGCGCCCGCGCCTAAGGCATTCTCCCCATCCCGCCGATAAGTCCGCTGATGCGGCTTTTTCTCCTGATGGCATCGGCCTGGGTTGCGATGGCGCAAAGCGCATCGTCCGGACCGGGCGCCGCCCTGCGCGCCGCCGTGGAAAAGCAGCGCGCTTCCGTCGCGCTCCAACGCGAAACCGCGCGCAAACAGGCGGCCGGCGCAGGGGTCTGGCTGGCGCCCTTCGCGGAACTGGCGGTCCCCGCCCCCGCGCCGGGCGATTGTGAACCCCTCCCGGGCGCCGTCGTGGCGCCCATCATCGAAAGCGCCGCCGCCGCGCAGAAAATTCAACCCAAGCTGCTGCGCGCCCTCGCAGACCAGGAATCCGGGTTGCGCCCCTGCGCCGTCTCCCCTAAGGGCGCTCAGGGCCTCATGCAACTCATGCCCTCCACGGTCCAGGCCTTGGACGTCCACGACCCGTTCGATCCCAAACAGAGCATCGAGGCCGGCGCCCGGTATCTGCGGCAGTTGCTGGACCGGTACAAGGGCGATCTGCCCCTCGCCCTGGGCGCCTACAACGCGGGCCCC
>JAIQFU010000154.1 GCA_020073115.1 Terriglobia bacterium | reverse complement strand
ATCATTTGAGAATCGCTCCAGCTTAACTCGGAATAAACTGACGAGTTCTTCTTACTGCATCCAACCAGATTTTCAAAGATCTGCGCCGCGCTCCCGGACGCCTTATGCCCCCGGACCCGCGACGGGCCTCGAAACTTGCAGCCAAAGCTTCCTTCACAGGACGGCTCTGGCCTAAAAGTCTAGAACTTGAAAAAGAACCTACAGGAAGGCTGTATTCCGCCCCACGCGGTGGCCCGCGCGGAGTTTTGTTACCATTCCTTAAAGAGGATCTCTACTTTTATATCACCTTCGGCTCCGTTTGGCAAGAACCGCCTCCCGGGGCGCTCCACATGCGCGATCCTCAATTCGGCGACTCGCCCAGAATAACAGAGACCCGAAGGGGAGCGCAAGGATTTTCGCGAAAAAAGCCGGGATTTCCCCGGTGCGCAACACGGCCCATATCACAAGCCTTTGAAAACAGGACTGAAAGGGAGCCGTCCGGGGTAGAATAAGGGCATGATTTGGGCCTTGGCGGCGCTATGTACCGCGCAGGCGGCGCCCCCGGAAGCTCGGGCGCTTCCCGCCCGCGTGGCCGTGGAAGCCGAGCTTTTTCAGCAGAACGCCCCCAGAACCCTGTCTTTGGAGACCTTGGAGCAACGCTCGGTGGCATCCTCCCGCGGCCGCATCCGCGTCGGGGCAGCCGCAACGGGAAGTGCGAAACCGCGCATCCAAATTCGCAAGGTTGTATCGGAATATACGCTCGCATCCCTGGCTGGCTCGGATTCCCGGGCGCTGGTCGAGTTTCGCCAGGTTGTTTCCGTCGACGACCGGCCGGTCCAGTCCCTGGAAAGCGCCCGCCGAACCCTCTCGCTCGGCCTGCAATCGCGTGATGAGCGGGTCCGCAAGCGCATGCTGGAAGAGTTCGCCCGGCATGGGCTGGTTGATGTGGCCACGGATTACGGGACCATTCTGCTGTCCTTCACCAGCCGGGGCCAGGAAAGCCTCGAAATTCTCCCCTCGGGGGAGGAGCGCATCGGAGCGGACGATGCCTTGGTATTCACCTGGCGTCAAACGTCTCCCCAGGGCGGCGAATTGCTCTTCGCGGGCCGGGAGGTCGCGCGCCGGCCGCTCGAAGGCGCGCTGTACGTCCGGAAGTCCGACGGACTTCCGTTGCGCGTCCGCGTGTGGGCCGTAAACCCCCTCACCGCGGGCCACACCATTCGGGACGAGGCGACGATCGATTACGTCATGTCCGCCCACGGCTTCCTCACGCCCGCTTCGGTGCGCCACCAGCACATCGTCGATGGCGCTCTCCGCACCGAGAACCTGTACCGCTACGAAACCTTCAGGCTGTTCGGAGCCGACACCCGGATCAACTTCTCCCCGATCCAGGATCAGCCGTCCGCGAAATGATGCGCGTCATCTATCTCCATGGATTCGCCTCCGGCCCCGCATCGAACAAGGCCCGATACTTCAGCGCGCGGCTGCGGGCCGCAGGGGCGCGCGTAGAGGTTCCGGACCTCGCCGCGGGCGACTTCGAGGGGCTGACCATCACCGGCCAGCTTGCCGTCCTGGAGCGCGCCGCCGCGGGGGAGCCGGTGTCGCTGATCGGCTCCAGCATGGGCGGCTACCTGGCGGCGCTTTACGCCGCCCGCCATCCGGAAATTCCGCGCGTGGTCTTGCTCGCTCCCGCGTTCCGGTTCGCGCGCCGTTGGGCCGAAAGCCTCGGCCCCGCTGCCGTCGAGGAATGGCGCCGCCGCGGCTGGATGGCCGTGTTCCACTACGGCGAGGGCCGCGAGCGGAGGCTGGGACAGCAACTACTGGAAGACGCCGCCCGCTATGAAGACTACCCTGACTTCCGCCAACCCGCTCTCTTGTTCCACGGCGCGCACGACGACGTGGTCCCGCCTATGGATGCGGAGCAGTTTGCCGCCGCGCACCCCAACGTGCGCCTGGAAGTTCTGGATTCCGGCCACGAGCTGCTGAACGTTCTGGACTACATGGCGGAGCGGGTCGCGCCATTCCTCGCGTCGTAGGGCAGCGCTCCGCGCGGCCGCGGCAGGCCGGTCCCGCAGGCCCGCGATAACATAAAAACGGATGCTGCGTACGCTGGCCGTTCTTTCCCTCGCCACCCTCGCCATGGCCCAGCCCTCCCACAACGTTGCCGCGCGCGTCGCCAAATGGAAGCGCGTCGATATGCCGCTCACCACCGGCCTTTCGACGCGGGAACTCCAGATGGTGGACAAACTCGTGGATGCCTGCCGCCTGCTCGACGACATCTTTTGGCGGCAGAGCGACCGGAAGGGCCTCGAACTGTACAAATCCACCCCCGACCAGGCCCTCAAGCGCCTCCTCATGATCATGGGCAGCCGGTGGGACCTTCTGGACGACAACCATCCCTTCGCAGGGAACGAGCCCATGCCGCCCGGCCACGACCTCTATCCGCGCGATCTCACCCGCGCCGCCGTGGAGCGGGATGTGGCGAAGCATCCCCAAGACCGCGCGGCCGTTTACAGCCCTTATACCGTTCTGAAATGGCGCAATGGCCGGCTGATCGGAGTCCCTTACCACGAGGAGTACAAGGAGTTTCTGGAGCCGATGGCGAAGGACCTCCGCGACGCCGCCGCCCTCAGCGGCGACCCCGCTTTCGCCAATTTCCTCCGCCTGCGCGCCGAAGCCCTGCTCACCGACGATTACTTCCAGAGCGACCTCGCCTGGCTCGACCTGAAGAATCCAAGGTTCGACGTCATTTTCGCGCCTTATGAGACCTACCTCGACGACCTGCTGGCCGTGAAGACCTCCTACGGCGCATCCGTGCTCATCCGCAACGAGGAGGAGAGCCGCAAGCTGGCGATTTACGAACAGTACGTTCCGGACATCCAGGACGCGCTGCCCCTCGACGCCGCCGACCGGCCCTCCAAACGCGGCCACGTCACCCCCATGGAAGTGATGGATGCGCCCTACCGCGCCGGCGACCTGCGCCACGGGTACCAGGCCGTGGCCGACAACCTCCCCAACGATCCCCGCATCCACCAGCAGAAAGGCAGCAAGAAGATCTTCTTCAAGAACTTCATGGACGCGCGGGTGAACTACATCATCCTCCCCGTGGCGCAGCGCCTGATGACGCCCGCGCAGGCGGCCAAGGCGACCGCCGAGGGCTATATGGCGGGCACGCTGCTGCACGAGATCTCCCATGAGCTCGGCCCCGAGTTCGCCCGCGTCAAGGGGAAGCGGGTGGACATCAACGAGGCCATCGGGCCGGCCTACTCCGGCCTGGAGGAGGCCAAAGCCGACGTGGTGGGCATGTTCGGCCTGAAGTGGCTGGCGGACCGCGGCGCGCTCCCCAAGGGACGCCTCGAGGAATACTACGCGTCTTATGTGGCCGGCCTGTTTCGCACCCTTCGGTTCGGCGCCGGCGAAGCCCACGGCCGCGCGGAAACCATGGAGCTCGCCTGGCTCTGGGAGAACCGCGCCGTGGTCCCGAATGCCGGCCGTTTCGTCGTGGATTACGGCCGCATGCCCGAGGTCATCGCCCGGTTGGCGCGCGAACTGCTGACCCTGGAAGCCGCCGGCGACCGGCGCCGCGCCGAAGCCTGGTTCGCGAACTACGGCAAAATTCCGCCCGCCTTGAGCGCCGCCCTGGCCAGGACCAGCGATATCCCGGTGGACATCGACCCCGTCTTCTCCTTCAAGGACGAGGTTCGCTGATGTGGGGCGGGGCTTCTGCCCTGCAGCCCGCTTCCGTCGGGACGAAGCCCGGCTGCGGGGCAGAAGCGCCCCGCAATAGTCAACTCTCAGCCGCGGATCACCGTGACCCCCGCGAAGCCCTCGGCTTCAGCCGGAGGGACCAGCTTGAGCGCCATTCTTGCCATTGCTTCCTCCGGCACCACCCGGTTCCGCCGCGCATTCCGTTCGCGGCAGACCTCCAGCGGAGCATCGAAGAACACCGCCTCCACTTCGCACCCGTAAGACTTGCCGATGGCGATGTAGGGGGCGCGTTCCGCGGGGGTGAGATTGGTGGCGTCCACGTAGCTCACCGCCCGGTTCAGCGCCAGCCGCTGGCGCAACAGGTACCGGAGCGTCTGAAAGACGCGGTCGTGAACCGTCTGGTCCGTTTCGTCGTCCACCAGCAGCTTGCGGATACTGTCGGAGGACAAGCCGGCCACCCGCATCCCTTCGAGCCAGGTGGACTTGCCCGAGCCGGGCAGGCCCACCAGAACCACAATCCGCATCAGCTTTCCGCGGATCTAGGAAAACGCGCCCGCTAAAGAAGCGCCGAGCAGCAGCAGCACGGCATAGGGCAGGCACACGGCGAAGAAAGCGCCGCCGAACGACAGTCTCTTCCCGGCGGCGGCTTTTAGCCCTATGGCGGTCAGGATCAGGGCCCAAATCGTAAACAGGTCGAGCCCCATCGCCAGGGTGTAGATAAACTTCGGCCCCTTGGGATCCATGAATGCGGCCGGATTGAAAGCCAGCGGATTCATGAGATTGAACTGTTCCGGATCCTTGAGGAAGATAACTACGATGGCGAGGACCTTCGACACCAGCGCCGTCAATGCGGCGTAACACTCAATGGCGAAGATCTGTTTGAACTTCACCCCCGCGGACATGAGGCCGCTGGCAATGCCCCACAGGATCAGGGAGGAGAACAGATAGGCGATCGGCGTACCGACCACCGCGCCGGCATAGTATATGACCGGCATGAATTTGGCCTGGATCGCCATTTGTTGCTGGCGCTGCTCGGGCGAGAGGCGCTCCATTTGCTGCTGCGCGCGGGGAGTGTCCATCTGTTGCTGGATGAACGAGGCCCACCCGATTTTCTGCCCGTAGGTCACGAAATAGGCGAGGCTGGCCACGATGACGAGCAGCAGCGGAACCAGCCAGCGGGGCCGCTCCGCAACATCGGCAAAGGTCTTGGAAGGTTCGAAAAACACGCCGGTCAGACGCGAGAACTCTCCCATTCCGGCCGGCTGGGGCTCCATCGCTGGTGCGTTTTCGGGTGTCATATCAGGCTGATTGTACTCCACTGCCGCAACGGGCGCTCGGGTATGATGAGGTTTCATGCCACCACCCGCCTCCTCCGCCGCCCAATCCCTGGCCGTGAAACGCGCGGAGGTGGAGTTTCACAATTTCGCCTCGCTGGGCGAAACGGATCGCGCCCTCGCCAGCTACGCCGACGAAAACACCCGGCGCGGGCTGGTGATCCGGGCGCACCGGGATTTCATCGGCGCCATGACCCCCTTTCTGGAGATCGGGGCCAACGCCGGCCACACCAGCTACATGCTGGCCAACGAGTTCGGCGCCGATGGATTCGCCCTGGACATCTCCGCCGACGCCCTGCGGCACGGCGTCGCCCTGATGGACCTGTGGAAGCTTTCCCGCGCCCCCATCCGCCTGGGCGGCGACGCCCTGCACCTCCCGTTTCGCGACGGCTCTCTCCGGTTCGTGATGGCCTGCCAGATGCTAAGCCAGTTCATGGACATAGAGAGCGTGTTTCTGGAGGTGAAGCGCGTGCTCATGCCGGGCGGCATCTTCTGCTTCACCGAGGAACCCCTGCGGCGGCTGCTCTCTCTGCGGCTCTACCGCTGCCCCTACCAGAACCGGATGAAGGCCTGGGAGCGAAAGCTGTTCGACTGGGGACTGCTGGGCTACCTGGTGCGCGACGTGATCGGCGCCGAGCAGGAGGAGAGCTTCGGCATTCGCCAGAACCACAAGATGTACCTCACCGACTGGCACCGCCTGATCCGCAAACATTTCGCCGAGCATCACTACCAGATCTTCGTTCCCGAGCGCGGCTGGGGCGAGCGCGTGGTAAAACGCCTGGCCGTCCGCCTCGACCCCTGCCGCTCCGAATGGCGCGCCGCGCGCCTCCTGGGCGGCACGTTGGCCGCCCTGTGCAGGAAGCCGGGCGTCGCGGCGGGCCCTGTGCCGGCCGGCCTGGAACGTTTCGAGGCCTTTCTGCGCTGCCCCGACTGCCACTCCGGCCTGTCGCGCGACGCCTCCGAGACTCTGCGCTGCCCGGCCTGCGGCTACAGCGCCCCCAACGAGGGCGGCGTCTTCAACCTGCTCCCTTCCGCCGAGCGCGCCGAACTGTACCCCGGGGACCGGCAGGACATCCTCGATTTCTCCCTGCCCAGCCACGCGGAACGGCTGCTCCAAGGCTGGTACGAGTTGGAAGGGTCGTTCGGAAACAAGTACCGCTGGATCGGGCCGCGGGCCACGGCCAAACTGGGGCGGGTCCAGGACGGGCCGCAGCGCCTCCGGCTGCGCGGCTACGCCGACGAGATGGCGTTCCGGCAGGGCCGTCCGGTGCGCGTCGAGGCGCGCGTCAACGGCACGCGGGTAGTCCAGCAGACGATCGAGCGCCCGGGCCTCTTCGTTCTCGAGGGCGACGTTCCCGACGCCGCGGAGTACGCCCTGGAAATCAACGCTTCCCCCACCTGGAGCGCCCCCGCGGACGGTCGGGTATTCACCGTCACCCTCAGTATGATCCGGCTGATTCCGAGGGAGTGACGGGTACCGCCGGTGGCCGGTTTTTGCCACCGGTGCTTTTTCAGGCGCCAAAAGCACCGGTGGCCAAATACGACCACCGGCGGTACGTTTCCGGAACAAACCTGCCCCGCCGTTCGTATCCCCCGATCGAAGGACGCTTATGCGCGCGAACTATTTTCTCCCCGGCCTGGCGGCGGCTCTGCTCTGCCTGGCGGCATGCGATATCGAAGACTTCAACGTCGGCGACTTTCAACGCTTTCAACGCGATTTCCACTACAGCTACCCCCTCAAAGCGGGCGGCTCACTCTCCCTGGAAACGTTCAACGGCTCGGTCGAGATCTCGGGATGGGACCAGAACACCGTGGATATCAACGGCGTGAAGTATGGTCCCACGCAGGAGCAGGCCGATGCCCTGAAAGTGGACATCGAAAACAGCCCCGACGCGGTCTCCATCCGGGTGGTGCGTCCCTCGGTGCGGCGCGGCAACCAGGGCGCGCGTTTCACCATCAAGATTCCGCGATCGGCCGTCCTGCAGCGGATCTACTCCTCCAATGGCTCCATCCGGACCTTGGATGGCGCCGGCCCGGCGCGGCTGCGGACCTCCAACGGCCAGATTCGCGCCGAGGATCTGAAAGGCAGCCTCGACGCCCAGACCAGCAACAGCAGCGTGGAGTTGATCAATGTCGATGGCGACGCCGGCGTCCGCACATCCAACGGGCACATTCGCGTGGAAGGCCTGCGCGGCTCGCTCGAGGCCAGCACCTCCAACAGCAGCATCAACGGCAGAATCGTTCAGGCCGCCAAAACCGTGCACGCGGAGACCTCCAACGGCTCCATCGATCTGAGCCTGCCGGCGAACTTCGCCAGCGACCTCAGGGCCAACACTTCGAACAGTTCCATCACGGTGCGCATCCCCGGCGAGCCGAACGCGCGCCTTGTCGCCCACACCAGCAACTCGTCCATCAATTCGGATTTCGAGATCAGGACGGTCGGCTCCTTCAGCAAGAGCCAGATGGAGGGCACGCTCGGCTCCGGCGGGGCGCTGATCGATCTGGGCACCTCGAACGGCAGCATCCGTCTTCTGAAGATGTGAGCCCGTTGCGCAGCGCTGGGGGGCGGGCGGTTTCGCCTGCCTGGCGAGCGAAGCCCGCCCGCGGCCCGTCAGTCCCGAATGCTACCATTGTCGTCCGGAGGACCTGGAATGTACTCTCGGGCCACGCTGGTACTGTTCTTGGTTACGGCGGCTTTCGCCGCGCCGCCGTGCACTTCGGCCAGGCCGGAGTGCACGGAGTGGATCGTCTATGCCGGCGGGCCGGCGCGTTCCCTGATTTACCGGACGCATTCGCTCGATGTCCGCAACCCGCAGGTCACCCGGGCGCTGATCGTGGTCCACGGCATGGGACGCGATGCGGATAACTACTTCCGCAGCGCGGTGGCCGCGGCGTTTCTGGCGGGCGCTTTGGAGAATACGGCGGTGATCGCGCCGCGTATTGCCTCCCACGAGGGCCGGGGATGCGCCGATACGCTGGCTTCCGGCGAGGTGAACTGGCCGTGCAACGCCTGGCGGTCGGGAGGCCTGTCGCTGAACAACGATAAGCTGACCTCGTTCGATTTCGTGGACGAGATCCTGCGCAAGCTGGCGTCCAAAAAGGCGTTCCCGAATCTCGGGCGCATCGTGGTCACCGGCCACTCGGCGGGGGGCCAGTTCGCCAACCGGTACTCCATGGGCAACACGGTCCACGAGACCCTGGGCATTCCGGTGAGCTACGTGGTCTCGAACCCTTCGAGCTACGCCTATCTCGACGAGACGCGTCCCAATACAGCCGGCTCGGCGTTCGCGCCCTTCGGCGACGCGCCAAACTGCCCCGCCTACGACGGATGGGCCTACGGCCTCCAGAAGCGCAGCGGCTACACGGCCAAGGAGAGCGACGGGCAACTGCGCAAACAGCTCGCCGCCCGGCCCGTGGTCTATCTCCTGGGCGAACTGGACATCCTGCCGCTGGCGGGGTTCGACAGTTCCTGCCCCGCCATGGCCCAGGGGCCCACGCGGCTGGCCCGCGGGCAGGCCTTCGCCACGTACGTGAACGAGAAGTTCGGAGCGAAACACAAGGCCGTGGTGGTTCCGCTCTGCGGGCACAACGCACGCTGCATGTACACTTCGGAAACGGCGCTGCCGATTTTGTTTTCCAACGAGTGACTGCGCGCACACCGCCCCGCCGAACTGTTCGCGTTTTCACATTGTACGGAGCCGTACACGGCTGAAAATCGGCGATTCTGTAGTCATCGGCACATGGGCTCAGAGAACCGGACCTTAAAACCCAGGAGGGCCGCGCCCTCATCGGCCACGCTGATAGAGGATGCCAGGCGCAACCGGCTGTTGGCGTCCATGCAGCGGAAGGCCCTGTCGCAGTTCGTCGACGCCATGGAACTGGTGGCCCTCAGGCCGCCGCAGGTAGTGCACCTGCGCGAGGCGCCGCTGTCCCACGTCTACTTCCCCATCTCCGGGCTGATCTCGCTGGTGATGCCGAGCAACGGCAAGTTCGTGGAAACGGGCATCGTCGGCGCGGAAGGCTTTTTCGGGCTGCCCCTGTTGTTCGGCGTGGATCATTGTCCGATGACGGCCATCTCGCAGCTGAGCGGCCATGCGATGCGCATCCAGGCGGACGTTTTCCGGGCGAGGTTCCGCCGCGATGCCGGGCTGGCTTCCGCGCTGGACCGCTACGGGTACGCGTTCACGGTGATGCTGGCGCAGGGCTCGGTGTGCAACAGCGCTCACTCCATCGAGCAACGCTGCGCGCGCTGGCTTCTGGCCGCCCACGACCGCGTGGGGGAAGGAGAACTTCCGCTGACCCAGGCTTACCTGGCGCAGATACTCGGTGTGCGCCGGCCCAGCGTCAGCGAAGTGGCGGAGAAGCTGCAGCGCCGCCGTCTCATCAAGTACGGCCAGGGCCGCATCACCATTCTGGACCGCGGCGGCCTGGAAGGGCTGGCTTGCCTGTGCTACTCCATCATCCGCAGCGAGTTCAAACGCGTGCGGCTGATGTAGGCGCCTGGCAGGCCCGGCCCGGCGGCGCCCGGCCCTCCACGGGTGCATAATGCATCCAGGAGGGGACATGTCCGCAGCCGGATCGAAATCTGAAATCGTATCGTTCTACATCAATGGCGTTTGGGAAGAGCCCCCGGACCGGGCGCTCCATCCCGTGATGAACCCGGCCACCGGCGCCGCCATCGCCGGCGTGCCCTACGCCGAAGAGCCGGATATCGACCGCGCCGTCCGCGCCGCTCACGAGGCGTTTCTCAAGTGGCGGAACGTCCCCGTGGTAGACCGCGTTCAAGTCTTGTATCGCTTCAAATATCTGCTCGAAAAGCAGGCGGAGGAACTGGCCCGGCTGCTCACCCGCGAAAACGGCAAGACGCTGGACGACTCCCGGGGCGAGGTCCGCCGCGCCATCCAGATGGTGGAAGTGGCCTGCGGCATGCCGAGCCTCATGATGGGCGACTCGCTGAACGACGTGGCCCAACAGATCGACTGCAAGACCGTCCGGCAGCCGATCGGGGTCTGTGTGGGGATCACGCCGTTCAATTTTCCCGCGATGGTCCCGGCGTGGATGTACCCGTTCGCCATCGCCTGCGGCAACGCTTTCATCCTGAAGCCCTCGGAGAGAGTGCCGCTGACCCCG
>JAIQFU010000153.1 GCA_020073115.1 Terriglobia bacterium | reverse complement strand
AATAATTAAATCTTTTTTAATATTCTCAATAAACTTTTCGATAGGCACATTATCATAAATAATCGAAACTGCCGTATCAAGTATGGTTTCGCGGTTGAGCCGGCTAAAGGAGCGGGTGGACCGCAAGTCCGAAGAGTTCAAGGACATGCTGGAGCAGGTGATCGCGGAAGACCGCTGAGCCGCGGGCAGCAGCCCACGCCATGCCGTCGTCCTTGGCGGCATCGTTTTTTCGGAACAACACGGATGCACACGGATAGAAGCTTATGTTTGCTTCATCCGTGTTCATCCGTGTTCATCCGTGGCCCATCTTCTTTTTGAGTTTTCCGCAGGCGCCCCCTGTCAAGGCGCCCTGATACAACCCTCCTGCACCTGCTACAATCGGCATTCCCGTGAAGGAACCGCTGGTGGTTCCAGCGGCTGCCATCGCCGCAGGCATCCTGGTCTCGCGCTTTGTAGCCTTCCACCGAACCGAGCTTCTGGCGGCTATCGGCGCCTTTGTTGTGCTCGGCATCATCGCCAAGGTCCGGGGCGCGCGCGTTCTTCCCGGCGCGTGCTGCGGGCTGGGGCTGTTTTGCGCGGGCGCGCTCACCGCTGTCATCCACGCGGCGGGCGCCCCGCCGGAACTGAACGTCGAGGGCAGGGAAGTCGCGATTCTCGGCGGCTGCGTGGTGGAGCCGCCGGCCGTCTCCGGCGAACGCGAGCGCTTTGTCCTGGAACTGGAGCCGCACGCGCGCGCCCAGGTGACGCTCTACACGCGGGAGGGCGAATCTCTCCCGGCGCTGCGCTACGGCCAGAAGGTCGAACTGGACGCCCGCATCCGCAAGCCCCGCAACTACGGGAACCCGGGCGCGTTCGACTACCAGCGGTATCTCGCGCGGCAGGACATCTATTGGACGGCCTCCGGCGCGGCGGGGACAGTCCGCGTCCTGCCGGGCCGCTGTGGCTCGCGGTTTCAGGGCGCCATGATGGGGTTGCGCGCCGCCGCGCTGGACCGCATCGCGCGCCTCTACCGGGGGAACGAATACGACACCGGGATGATGCAGGCGATCCTGATCGGCCAGTCCTACCAGTTGCAGAAAATCTGGACGGAGGAATACCGCTCGACCGGGACGTTCCACGCGCTGGTGATCTCGGGGACGCACGTGGCGGTGCTGGCGGCCTTCTTCCTGTTTCTGCTGCGCCTCTGCTTCGTGCCGGAAAGCGCCGCGCTTCTGCTCACGGTGGTCGCGGGTTGGCTGTACGCGCTGGTGACCGGCTGGCAAACGCCATGCGTGCGCTCGGCCGCGGGGTTGACGCTCTTCATGATCTGCGGTT
Organism: Terriglobia bacterium; assembly: GCA_020073115.1. GTDB lineage: Bacteria > Acidobacteriota > Terriglobia > Bryobacterales > Bryobacteraceae > BOG-224. Next base: position 11,390 of record JAIQFU010000153.1, on the reverse strand, counting down.
ATTTCTACCGCGAGAAGCGCGTCATGAACCTGCTGGCCGCGGTGGCCCTGGGTTTCCTGGTATTCGACCCCGAACAGTTGTTTGACGCCAGCTTTCAACTCACGTTTCTCGCGGTGGCGTTTCTGGGAGCGTTCGCGGCGCCGCTGATCCGGGCCACCTCCGGCCCTCTGGCGCGGGGGCTGCGCGACCTGGCGGATGCGGGCCGCGACCCGTATCTCCCGCCGCGGTCCGCGCAATTCCGGGTGGAGATGCGGCTGCTGGCCGAGACGCTGGGCCGTGCGCTCCGCCTGCCGAGGCGAGCCGCCAGAGCGATGGTGACGTGGCCGGCGCGGATCCTGTTGAGTGTCTTCGAGATCGTGGTGACTTCCGCGGCGGTGCAGTTGGGACTGGCGCTTCCCATGGTGGTCTATTTCCACCGGGTGGGCTTTTCCGGGCTCTCGGCCAACGCCTTCATCGTGCCCCTGATGGGGCTGGTGGTCCCGGTGGGCTTCGTGGCGGTGTTCACCGGGTGGGCCTGGCCGGCGCGGACGGCCGGGGCGTTGTTGTGGGTTTCACAAAAAGTCGTGAGCTGGCACGCCGGCATGGAGCCGAACTGGCGCATTCCGACGCCGCCGCTCTGGCTGGGGGTGGCGCTGGCGGGCGCGCTGGTGGCGGCGGCGGTGGCGGGACGCGACACATCACGCTGGCTGCGGCGCATGTCGTTTGCCGCGGTGGCGGCCCTGCTGGTTCTGCTGCTTTGGAGCCCGTTCCCTGCCGACGTCCGGCCGGGGAACTGGAGATGACCACCATCGACGTGGGACAGGGAGACAGCATCTTCCTGGCGCTGCCGGACGGCCGCAGGCTGCTGGTGGACGGCGGCGGGATCCCCTCCTACGGCGGGCAACGCGCGGCGCGGCTCGATATCGGCGAGGACGTCGTCGCGCCGTATCTCTGGAACCGCGGCATCCGAACGGTGGACGTGATCGCGGCATCCCACGGCCACGAAGACCACATCGGCGGGTTGGCCGCGCTGGTGGCGGACTTTCACCCGAAGGAGCTGTGGACCGGGGCCATGCCGGACACCCCGGCGTGGCGGCGATTGCGCGATGCCGCCGGACGGGGCGGCGTGACCGTAACAGCGATGCAAGCCGGCCGGCGCTTCTCCTGGGGCGGGGCCGCGTTCGACGTTCTGGCGCCCTTTCCCGGCTATACTCCGTCAGACACCGCCAGGAACAACGACTCCCTGGTCATGCGGGTCCGCTATGGCCGCCATGCGTTTCTGCTGACCGGCGACATCGAGCGGCAGGTGGAATGGGAAATGCTCGACGCCCACGAGGTCCAGCCGGCCAACGTAGTCAAGATTCCGCACCACGGCAGCCGGACTTCCAGCACCGAGCAGTTCCTCGCGGCGGTAGCGCCGAGTTTTGCGGTGATCTCCGCCGGGTTCGAGAACAGCTACGGGGACCCGCACGAAGCGGTGCTGGAACGCCTGGCCGAGCGCCGGGCCATGGTCTTGCGCACCGACCAGGAGGGATTGGTGAGCATCCGCAGCGACGGCCGGCGGCTCTATGTGGAGACGGGGCGGAGGATGGCCGCCCGCGCGGTCACGCCGGCGTGGTAGCAGGTTGCGGAACAAGGCAATTTAGCCACGGAATAACACGGATTGGAACGAGCAGCGCCATCTGTGGAGGGTCCTGCACGGTGTCACTTCCCGATGGTCCCGTGATCAGCGTCGCGAACTCTCCCATGCGCGCGTACAGGGTCCGGCGATAGCGCCGCATGTCGTGCGCTGTGGAATCAGTTTCGCAGGAGAGCCACGAGTTTTATAACGGCAGCCCACAACCCAACGCTGAGGACGATCCCGATCAGGGTTCCTTTGGCGAGATTCAGCCTGTCTGCGGGCGTCTCGAGGGTGGGGCGAGATGTAGCGCTCACCGGAACTCGGATCGCGGGCTCCCGGCCAACCTGTTTGGCCAACGCCGTACTCTGCATAAACCCGATCCTAGCCGATGCCGTTGTTGGCCGGCTATCCCTCTTTGGTTAGCATCGCAATGCTAACTACGAGTGGGGACAGCTTGCCGCGGGCGAGACCACCCGTATACTCGGCGCTTGGACAGCGCTGGCGAACGGGAAATCGGACGATGGGCAGGCTCCCGCGTTACTCGAGTCCCGACCAAGAAGCCGGGCGTACAGCGTGACGCTTGATCAAGACGACGACCCCCCTCCTGGTACACTTCAAAACGCTGCCGACGACAGCAAGGCAGAGTCGCGAGGCTCCTTCCACCCGTACGGGCCACTCGATGAATAGATTGACCACCGCCCCGAGCGGCAGTCGGCGACCGGCTGAGAAACGTAGCGAGCGGCTGCTGAGATCGCAGGTCTCACCACGGCCGGCCTGGGAGTTCCATCTTCTGGAGAGCTGATATTGCAGGGAGAGCTTCAGCTGATACCTTTGCGCGCCGCGGCGCTCGTGGACCCGAAGGCCTGGAGAGTTCGATTCGGAGGGACCAACTCTGGAGTATCGAGCGCGCGGTTCTCTCCTCGGCCACCGCGAGGGCAACGTTATCCCATCGTCCATTTTGTGAACGCCCCGAAGACCTGCATCTGGATGGCCACTGATATTTATTTGTCTCAACGCCTTGGAAATAGATATATTTAGAAATTCGATTCTCAAAACCTGAAACTTTAAGCCCCCGGCGTTTTACCAATTCTTTGTCTTCCCCAAGCCTGCGGTGAAAAAGATTTGGCCGATTTCCGGGGGCGGCGCATACCCGGCGACACAAACGAACGATCTCTCATGCTTCCGGATATATGCGTGCGCACGTCAAGACGGCTGGTCGAAACACTGGCCGTCCTTCTTCTGCTCCTCTGCATCCCGAATGCGCTATGCGCAGGGCTTGGCGTTATCGTCCGGAGTCGCCGCCGCCGATGGCACGGTGACCGTGGACCTGATCCTAACCTTCCCCGCCGGGGCCAGCGCTACGGCCGCCGTCAAGTCGCTCTCCTGTGCCAGCACGTCCGGGTCGTCCATTTGCGTTCTGGCCCGCTGCCACTGAACGGAGCCGGCGGAGTGGTAGCAGGCACAATCCCTACCCCGACGGTAACGGCTCTGAGCGGGCGCGAGCGTGATGGCGTCGAGGACCGGCAATCGTCCCCGGTCGAAGACCTCGCTAGGAGGCGCGAGGTACGACGTCGCCGCGTTCCGGTCCAATGGCGTCGTGGGGTTGCGATAACGCCTTCTCCCCGGCGTCGGGCGGGTGGTACCGCCGCCCACGCGCAAGTGCTACTCGTACGGCGGCAGTACCGGAACCATTTCCCGGTTTGTAAGATGAGGAAAACAGGCCCACAAACGCCAAAGTGGCGTAGGCCCAAACATTCGGATCCGAGAATGCGGATAAATGGCTCCGGCTCCCCAAACGAGCGGCTCCGGCCGGTCGGGCCTGCGCCCCTCCATCGCCCCAAGTTCCGCAGGCGCGTCGGGTTGTCCCGCCCTAAATTATAGTTAGAAATCTTCTTACTATCCGCCGAATACATGCATGGTATAGCGGCCGGCTCGCCAGGAAACGCGTCCGGGCCGTCAAGGAAACGGATTGGTATTCTCGAGTTCCGGAAAATAAATTCTTCTGGCGAGCCGCGGAGGGGATCGCGGCCTGTTATCATGCAGGGCCCCGTAAGCACTTGAAAATGCGATTCAAATCGGACGTCGCGGTGTGGTATTCAAACTGCACGGGAAAGCCTGAAATCGGACAGGCTCAGTTCAGCCAATGGGACTAAAAAAGCGGTAGCTTGCGCAAATGAATCTCGAAACCCCGGAATTCAATAATGGATTGCAGAGTTGGTTCGCGCTCAGGGTGAAGTCGCGCTGCGAAAAAGTCGTCGCCGCCATGGCGCGCAACCGGGGGTACCAAGAATTCCTGCCGATGTCGCAAAGCCGCCGTCGGTGGTCGGATCGCATCAAGACGGTGGACCTGCCGCTCTTTCCCGGCTATGTATTCTGCCGGCTGAACCCTGATTACCGGCTGCCTCTGTTGACGATTCCTGGCGTTCTGCACTTCGTGGGGCTCGGCAGGGTTCCCATCCCGATCGAGGACGCGGAAATCGCCGCAATCGATACCGCCGTGCGGTCCGGGCTCGGCGTGGAGCCGTGGCCGTTTCTGAAGGTGGGGGAGCGGGTCCGGTTGGAATACGGTCCTCTCGCGGGGCTGGAAGGCCTTCTCGTGGAGAATCGCAAGCAGAGCCGGATCGTGGTTTCGGTAGCGCTTCTCCAGAGGTCCGTAGGGGTGGAAATCGAAGCCGATTGGGTGAAACCGCTCGAGCCCCGGAGCCGGAACGCTTGGATCGCGCCGGCGGCTTGTGCGCAGTGAGTGAGTGGGCACGGAGGAAAAGGACAATGAGCCAGACGGAAAGAGTGGTGACGCCGGCGCTACGGATTGCCGCGCAGTCGCTCAGGGAAGCGCCTGTTCGAGCGCGGACCGCTCTCCGGCTGGACGCATTCTCCAGCGCCGGGACCATTCTTCCCCAGGAGCAGTTCCTGAGCATGCTCTGTCTCGAGCGAAAACGGGCCGAGCGCTCCCACAGAGAATTCCTCCTCATGCTCCTCTCCTCCGAGCGGCTCCTGCGGACGCCGGAGCCGGACGGCTACTTCAGCAAGGTCGCGAAGGCGCTCTCCTGTTCGACGCGCGATACGGACATTAAGGGTTGGTACAAGGAATCGACGATCGGCGTCATTTTTACGGAGATCGGCGCCGGCGCAGACGGACGGGCGGTGGCGAATGCGCTCCTCCCGAAGGTCAACAAGGCGCTTTCGAGCGTCCTGAGCAGCGAACAGATCGAAGAAATCTGCGTTTCTTTCCACGTTTTTCCCGACGATTGGGACTCGCAGGACCCCGGCAGCCCCGCCGACCTGGCGCTTTACCCCGAACGCTGGAAAGACTCCGCCGGGAAGAGGGCCGCCCGCGTGGTGAAGCGCATGATCGACATCGCTTTGAGCCTGGCCGCCCTCGCCTTCTTCCTGCCCCTGTTCGCGGTCATCGCGGCGCTGATCAAGCTCACCTCGAAGGGCCCCGTTCTCTTCCGGCAGGAGAGGATGGGCCGCAACGGAGAGCCGTTTCAGTTTCTCAAGTTCCGGTCCATGCATGTCCGGCCCGCCGAAACCATCCACAAGAAGTATATGAAGGATTTCATCGCGGGGAAGGCCGGGGACCATGGGAACGGCGTCTATAAGCTGACCGCGGACCCGCGGATCACCCCCATCGGGAGCTTCCTGCGGAAAACCAGTCTCGACGAATTGCCTCAGTTCCTCAACGTGCTAAAGGGCGAGATGTCGCTCGTGGGCCCGCGTCCGGCGCTGCGCTACGAAGTGGAGTGTTACGAACCCTGGCACCGGTACCGCCTGATGGCCGCGCCCCCGGGAATCACGGGCCTGTGGCAGGTCGAGGGGCGCAGCAAGGTCACCTTCGACGAGATGGTCCGGCTGGACCTCCGGTATGCCAGGTCCTGGTCGCTCTGGCTCGACTTCAAGATCCTCCTCCGCACCCCCGCCGCCGTTTTGAGCGGCGCGTATTGACGCTTTTCCGATCTATTTCCGAGCAATTCCAGGAGATTTCATGATCCGTGTGGGCGTTATCGGTTACGGTTACTGGGGCCCCGTGGTGGCCCGCAACTTCCAAACCGCAGACGGCTGCCAGTTGGCCGCCGTGTGCGACAACAGTCCCGCCGCCCTGGAGCGGGCCCTCAAGACGTATCCGGGCATCCAGGCCGCGCGCGACCCCATGGAAATCGTTCGCTCGCCCCAGATCGACGCCGTGGCGGTGATCACGCCCGTCTGGACGCACTTCGAGTTCGCCAAGGCGGCCCTGGAAAACGGCAAGCATGTCTTCGTCGAGAAGCCCTTCACCTCGACTGCCGCGCAGGCGGAGGAGTTGATCGAGCTGGCCGCCGCCCGCAACCTGCGGATCATGGTGGACCACACGTTCCTGTTCACCGGCGCCGTGCAGAAGATCCGGCAGCTGGTGGACGAAGACGTTCTCGGCAGACTCTATTACTACGATTCCTCTCGCGTGAACCTGGGCCTCTTCCAGCACGATGTGAACGTGGTCTGGGACCTGGCGCCGCACGACCTCGCGATTATGGACTACCTGCTCGGCGCGGAGCCCCAAGCCGTGGCCGCCACGGGCCAGTCCCACCTGAACGGCTTGGAGGACATGGCCTACATCACGGTGTATTTCAAGGACCGGATGCTGGCCCACATCAACGTGAACTGGCTTTCGCCGGTGAAGGTGCGGACCACGCTGATCGGCGGCGAAAAGAAGATGGTGGTGTGGAACGACCTGGAGGCCGATGAGAAGGTCAAGGTGTACGACAAGGGCGTCAAAATTACCAACGGCCAGGGCGTCTACGACCTGCTGGTGAGCTACCGCTCCGGCGATATGTGGGCTCCCAGGGTGGAGCAAAGCGAGGCGCTCAAGGCGGAAGCGAAATACTTCGTCGAGTGCATCGAGAAGAACCAGACGCCGTTCAACGACGGCCACGCCGGCCTGCGCGTGGTTCGGATCCTGGAAGCGGCCTGCCAGTCTCTGAAGCAGCGCGGAGCCCCGGTGGAACTGAACGGGCGGGTTGAGCCGCAAATGGCCGTGGCTGCGGCCGGAGGAGCGCGGTGAGCGAATACTGCTGCATCGCGCCCGACGTAAAGCTCGGCACGAACGTGAAACTCTCCAAGTTCATCAACCTCTACGGCTGCGAGGTGGGCGACAACACCAAGATCGGCGCTTTCGTCGAAATCCAGAAGAACGCGAAGGTGGGCAACAACTGCAAGATCTCCAGCCATACGTTCATCTGCGAAGGCGTCACGATCGAAGACGGGGTCTTCATCGGCCACGAAGTCGCGTTCATCAACGATATTTACCCGCGGGCCACGGCCGGCTCAGGCGAGTTGCAGGAGCAGGGCCAGGACTGGAGCGTCGAGACGACGCTGGTCAAGAAGGGCGCCTCGATCGGTTCCGGCGCCACGATCCTGGCGCGAGTGACGATCGGCGAAAATGCTATGGTCGGGGCCGGTGCGGTAGTCACCCGCGATGTCCCGGACAATACGATCGTGGCCGGCAACCCCGCGCGGGTGTTGCGAAAGATAGCGCAAGCCGCCGGCGCGTAGGAATCCGCAAAACGGGGACTGCCACCAATTCCCGCCTTTTGGAATTGGATGGCTGTCCCCGGTTTGCCCTGTCCGCCAATCCCACAGCGCGTAGTGGGGCTGAGGGAAATCAAAGTAGCTTACGGAACTGTTGCGGTGTGAGGCCCGCATCGTGAACGATTCCGCCCATCGTAACCGCATCGACCGGATCATGTCTCGGGATGGTCACAATTCGGGAACCGTCGGTCATGACGATGTGCTTTCCTTGTCTGGCGATACGGAAGCCGGCCTTCTCCAGGGCTTTGACAGCGCGGAGATGGGCAACGCCTGGAATCTTCGGCATGGGTTACGCAACGTCTACTTCTCTCAAATACGCTGCGCCGGCCAAATCCCTTGCCACTTCGAGGTACTCCCTGATAGCGTCGCGGATATTCGCCAGGGCTTCCTCTTCGGTGGCGCCCTGCGACCAGCAACCCGGCAGCCCCGGGCAGGAAACGCTGAACCCTTCGTCGGTCGGAACTAGAGCCACCGGATACTTCATGCTCTCAATCTAGCAGAACCGTAGGACCGCGCTACGCGCGGTCGCGACACGCTCCAGCGTGTCGCAAACTCGACCTGATATGCAACCCATCCCTTTTCTCGACCTCATTACCCCCCACCGCGAGCTCCGCGAAGAGCTCGTCGCCGTCTTCAACGCCGCCCTGGACACCGCCGGCTTCATCGGCGGCCCCATGGTGCAAAACTTCGAGCGCGAGTTCGCCGCCTTCTGCGAGACCGAATACTGCGTAGGCGTCGGCAGCGGCACGGACGCCGTCCGCTTCGCCCTCATGGCGGCCGGTGTTAAGCCGGGCTCGATCGCGGTGACGGTTCCCAATACCTTCATCGCCACCACGGAAGCCATCACCCAGGCCGGCGCGCGCCCCGATTTCGTGGATATCGACGAGCGCACCTACAACATGTCTCCCGAAAAGCTGCGGGAGTACCTGGAAGAGAAGTGCTACGTCGACGAAACGACGGGCGAGCTGATCAACCGCAAACTGGGCCTCCCCGTGACGGCCATTGTCCCCGTGCACCTCTACGGCCAGCCGGTGGACATGGACCCGATTCTGGATCTGGCCGACCGCTTCCATCTGATCGTGGTGGAAGACGCCTGTCAGGCCCACGGCGCGGAATACTACTCCGCAAAAAGGGGACTGCACCCAATTCCCGCCTCTGGAATTGGGGGCTGTACCCTTTTTGCCCCCGGCACGAGCCGTGACTGTGAGGGAGCGGTTTCCCCCTTACCTCCCGAAGGCCGCTGGCGCAAATGTGGCTCCATGGGCCACGCCGGCGCGTTCAGCTTCTACCCTGGCAAGAACCTGGGCGCCTGCGGCGAAGCCGGCGCGGTCACGACCAACGACCCCGAGATCGCCGCCAGGATCCGCATGATTCGCGACCATGGCCAGGCGAAGAAGTATTACCACGACGTGGAAGGCTACAACGGCCGTCTGGACGCGATCCAGGCGGGAATCCTGAGCGTGAAGCTGAAACGGCTACCGCAGTGGAACGCCGGCCGGCGGGAGGCGGCCGCCCGCTACCGGGAATTCTTCGCAGAAGCGGGCATCCCGGAACTCGCGCCGTTCGAGCCGGAATGGGCGCGGGCGGTGTACCACAGAGGTCGTGCTTGAAGCCATACGTGTCAACCAACCAACCCGCATCGTGATGAATCACTTGGACTATGTTGACGCCGGTGTGCACGATCGGGGGATGCTGACAGGCCGGGCCTTGGCTTTCCCTCAGAAGGTCGCTTCCGAGATTGTTTCGCTGCCAATTTTCGCGCAGTTGACCGCCGAGCAGCAAGCGCACGTCTTGCAGCACACCGCGGCTTTGGTCTCCCGTCTCCAGTTCGCCTGACCCCGTGGCCTCCCAAGCTCCAACTATCGTGGCGCCCCAACCGGCGCGTCTGTCTTCGACCGTCCGGGGCGGCCTCCGCCTCGGCGGGGGGCAGGTCGTCACCCAGGCGTGCTCGTTTATCCGCAACGTCATTCTCGCCCGCCTGATCAGCGTCGAGGACTTCGGCGTCGCGGCCGCGTTCGCCATGACGTTGTCTCTGCTGGAGATGATCAGCAACGTCTCCGCCGACAAGCTCCTCATTCAGGCAGCCGACGGCGACGAGCCTGCTTTCCAGAACACCGCCCATTTCGTCCATGTGCTCCGCGGTTTCGGAAACGGATTCGTCCTGTTCATCGCCGGTAGTCTGGCCGCCCGTCTCTTCGGCCTCCCCCAGGCGGTGTGGGGCTTTCGCAGCCTTGCCCTACTTCCTATTATCCGCGGGTTCATTCACCTCGACAGCAACCGCGTCCAGCGCGATATGAGATTTGGCCCGGCCGTAACCATTGATGTCGTGTCCAATCTCGTGGTGACGCTGCTCGCATACCCTTTGGCCGCCTATCTCAGGAACTACACCGCCATGCTGTGGATCCTGATGATACAGGCCGCAACTTCAATTATGACGTCCCACTGGGTTGCTGAACGCCGCTACGGCTGGACTTGGCAGCGCTGCTACACCCGCCGCATGTTCACCTTCGGCTGGCCCCTCCTCATCAACGGGCTGCTCCTGTACGGTATTATGCAGGGCGACCGCGTTATCATCGGTTCGGCGAAGCAGTTGTTTCCCCATACGGTTTACACACTAGCCGATTTGGGGGCATACTCAGTTGCTTTCTCGTTTACGATGGCGCCAACTATGTTTGCGGCGAACCTGGCCTCATCCCTATTTCTGCCGCCACTAGCCCGTGCGTCGTCCTCACCGCCACAATTTGCCGCTCAGTACATGCGACGAGCCCATGCGATTTGTCTTGTAACCGCGCTAGTCACGATTCCCTTCATTGCCGCTGGGGGGGCCCTGGTCACTACCATCTACGGTGACAAATATCGCGGAGCCGTGTCCGTGATTGGGTGGCTCGCGATCATGTGGGGAGTGCGAACGCTTCGGCTTGTGCCGACAATTGCCAACCTGGCCCACGCAGATACCGCAGCCAGTCTCATCGCTAACGCGGTCCGCTCAATGGCATTCATAGGTATGTTGTACGCAGCTTTTAGCGGAGCAGGTCTTGTCTGGATTGCTATTAGCGCAGTGCTCGGTGAGCTCTTTGCATTTCCGACACTGCTTTTCCGCTTGAAACGAAGGCACGGCGTTTCATCCACACCGTGGCTTAGGCAACTGGCTCTCGTCGGACTCGGAATGGCCCTCACTCAAATATTGGTAGGCGCCGTACCTCTAGTCCGGTCTAACTCCGTTGCGGCTCTCGCCGCAGCCCTTCTTATGACATCGGGCACGGTTTCGGCAATGTTTCTTTTCATTCCCCAATTGCGGCGGGACGCTAGCGCCGCCCTGGCACCCATATTATCCCGCCTGCGCGGAACACAGCACGGACGTTGACCATCGTTATGAAATTTCCGGGATCCAGCCGTCATCGCCTGACAGTGGAGCGAGCATCTGGCGCGATGCGCCAATGCAAGCTAGCTAGCCTGATCTTCGGGCTGTACCGCCTCAACCGCATACGGCCACTTTGTCTATCACTTCTCCATCGCCTCGAGGGAGGGCAAATGTACTCTCTCACTCTTCGCAGAATCCTGAAGCATCATCACGGGGTGGAGGTCGGAGACTACAGTTATGGAGAATGCGCAATACCGGGTTCGTGGCCACGCGGTATAACTGTCGGTCGGTATGTATCCGTCGCTCGGGATGTAAAAGTCTTCGTTCGCAATCATCCCTTGGATCATCTCTCGATGCACCCTTTCTTCTACAATGTCACTCTAGGATGGGTGAAGCAGGACCCACTCCCATGCAGTCGACTAGAAATCGGGCATGATGCCTGGTTGGGCGCGAGATCTATGATCACCAGCAACTGCGTCAGGATCGGGATCGGCGCCGTCGTCGGCGCAGGTGCTATCGTTACGAAAGATGTACCGGACTTCGCCATTGTCGCGGGAAACCCGGCACGCATCTTGCGATATCGGTTTCCCGAAACGACGCGACAGAGGATACTCGAAAGTCGTTGGTGGGAACGTCCGGTGGCCGATTGCATCGCAGTGTTGCCCGAAATGATGCAGCCGCTTTCCGCCGAGCCACGCCACCCGCTACTCCTTTCTACAGGTCCCGCTGCAAGCGCCCGAAATGCCATTTGACCGGGTCTCGCGTCCCCCGGCGAGATTGGCGCCAGAGGAGCACCTTGATGTCCCTTCAGCCCTCGACTACTGACACCCCTCCTAGAAAACACCGGCGCGCCGGCAAGCCCAC
>JAIQFU010000152.1 GCA_020073115.1 Terriglobia bacterium | reverse complement strand
GGATCGAGCGGCGGACCGGATCACCCACAGATTCTGCTACAGAGCCATAACTTCTTTCCAAAGAAATAGGCCGTGGCGGAGATCCCGCCCCCGCGGCCGCCCATCGCCGCCACCGTAACGAGCCGCCAGGAACCGCGCGGCACGTCCACGGGCCTGTAGGACACGCGCTCGCCGACCACGTAGTAACGGATTTGGGAATAGTTGGCGTTCTTGATTTCTTCAGCCCCGCCTCGAGCCTGGCCGAGGCCGAACTGCATGTTCGATTGGCCCGAGCAGATCCACACGTCGCCCACCAGCACGTCTTTCAGCTCCACAGTCTGCTGCTTCCCCGCGATCTTGACTGTATAGGGGCCGCCTGGTGCGGGAGGTTGAATTCGCGCCAGCCACTTGCCGTCGGGGGCTGCCGTCGCGGTTGCGGAGTTCTCTCCGATTTCCACCCGCACGGAGTCGCCCGGCTGCGACCATCCCCAGATTGCATTCGGCTTCCCGCGCTGGAGCACCATGCTATCGCCGAAAATCGGGCTGACGAACGGCAGTGGAGCGGCCTCCTGGGGAGGCGCGCCGATGGCGCTTCCATTCATGAGCGCCAGGACCGCCAGCGCCGAAAACGAAATCAGAATTCTTCTGATGTGAATCAATCCCACGATCATGCTCCTGAATTTTCCTGCTCCACGAGGGCGCGCCGCGGGCCGCGGAATTAGTGAAGCGTCGCCGGCGGCCGGCCGCGCCGCTGATCGCCCTGTGGCAACTGGTTCGGCTCCAGGACCGCCGTGTACCTCTCGATGGCCGCGCGCAACGCCGCCATGTTCGGGGCGCCCTTTCTCAACAGATCAATCGTTCTCGTCGGCGGGTCGTTCATCGCAATCAGTTGGCCAGCCTCCAGAAGATTCGCCGAGATCTCTGCCAGATCGAGCCCTGCCTCCCAGCCGGCGTTGGCGTCCGCCAGCCACTTCTTGTTGTTCGCCACCGCGCGCGTAACCGCGCCTTCACGGTCCGGGACCGAAGGCATCACGCTCTCGTCACGGTCCCGAAACATGCCGAAGACCGCTGCCACGATTGCCGGATCGCGTATAGTCCCGTCCGGGTGAAAAACGCCATGGACGTATCCCCACTGGTGGGTGATCATCAACTCCCAGATGTACCAACCCACGTTGGCCTTCATGTGCTCTTCCAGCGTGACGTCATACGGGTTGGCCCGCGCGATGCAGCCGATCTCGGTATTGATGACCGGCTTGTTTACTCTGGCCGCGTACGCCTTGGCTTTGGCGATATCAGCGCGAATGGCGGCGCGCGTCGGCAGATAGTTGTGGAACGACAGCACATCCTGAGCCTCCCCCATTTCGGTCATGTTGTCCGAAAAGGCAGCGCCAATAGTCACGGGGGTGACCGGGTCCAGTTCATGGAACATCCTCGCCATGTAGACCGCGTGTTCCATTCGGGTTCGGTTGGCCGCCGTCGGAGGCAGCGCGCAGCAGTCGGGTTCGTTCGAGACGTCCCAGAATGCCAACCCCCGCTCTTTTCCAATGGTGGCGATCAGGTCAGCGACGTACTCCCTGGATTCGGGCCACCTCTCCTTGTTCATGGAAACGCCGGGCGCGTACTGCAACGTCGGCATGACGCCTATCCCACGCTGGTGAGCAGCGCGCACCATATGAAGCAGGTTCTTCCGGAACGCTTCCTTGTCTTTGGCCCACGCCGTGTAAGGAATGAAGACGCGGACCTGGTTTAGCTGAAGGCGCCTGGCGAAATCGAAGTCGCGTTCGGTCTCTGCCGCGTTGTACTGCAGCCAATGCTCTGCGTGCCCGGTCGTCGGGGCGGATTGGTAGTTGAACCCTCGGACCCCCGACAGGTCTTTGGGCACGCGGCGCTGTGCGGAAGCCGGCTGGCTCAGAAACAACAGAAGCGCAGTGAGCGCGGCGGCTTGGAACCCGATGGGGGACTTCATGGAAGGTGGACCTCCGCCGTTCGAATACTCGCCCTGCAATATGCGGCGAATCGCTATGGTATGCCAACGCGCCGCGCCCTGCAACCGCTTACAGATCTTTGGACGCCATGGCGCGGCGCCGGCGGATGTAGACTAACAGAGATCGGGAGCCGGTCATGTCAAACCTCCGTCTTTCCTTTCCATGCGCGATTCCCCTTCTACTTTCCGCTGCATTCTTCGCCGGCGCACAGACGGGCATCAAAGAGAAGAAGCCGGTGTTCGGCGGAGCGTGCAGGCTGTGTCCCTGGGGGGCGATGGCTGAGGTCGTGCAGGCCGCCATGAAGCCATACGGCTACGATGTGCAGATATGCTACAACTGCAACGCGGCCGATGCGCCGCGGATCGTTAGCGAAGCGCGAATGCCGCCTCCGTATAAGCCGGATCCCGCCGTTCCCGAAATCCTCGCGCCGCGAAATGCGCCGGGCCTTGGGGCAATCGACTTCGGCGCAGTCGCGATCGAGTTCCTGCGGAACGCCTACCGGGGCACGGGGATGTATGCGAAAGAGAAGCCCAGGACGAATCTGCGCCTGATTGCCAATATCCAGGACCCCAGTTATGTTTTGGTCGCGGCCAAAGCCGAGACGGGGATTACCGACTTGTCGCAGATACGGCAGAAACGGTGGCCGGTGCGTGTCCTGACCGCGGGAATCGGCGGCGACTCCGCGCGCATCCTGGCTCACTTTGGACTGTCGAGGCAAACCATCGAGGCCGCCGGCGGCCACGTCGGCAATATGCCCGAGGACCGGGAGAAGTTCGATGTCGTGATTGGAGGGGGCGGCGTCATGACGACTGCTCCGGAATGGAGAATATGGACGGAGATCAGTCAGAAATTCGACCTCAACTTCATCCAGTTGCCGGATGATCTGCTGGCGGAACTGGCGCTGGAGGGCGAAGAAGAGCGCGGCGTCATCCCCGCGGGGCTTTACCGCGGCATCGACCGGCCGATCCCCACGGTAGTGCGCACCGGTACGGTGATCTACGGCCGCGCCGACATGCCTGACGACTTCGCGTACACTGTCGCGAAAGCGATGGACGAGCAGCAGCATCTCCTGCAATGGAGACACCTGAACTTCTCTTACAACGTCCACACGGTATGGAAAGGGTACGAGGTCCCGCTGCACCCTGGCGCTGCCCGTTATTACAAAAAGAAGGGCTACATGAGGTAGCCCGCCGCCAAAGCTGCGCGGAGTCGATATGGGAACGGCCAAAGACGTTGTCATTGGGATAGACAGCAGCACGACTGCTACGAAGGCCATAGGCTGGGCAGGGGATGGCTCGGTCGCTGGGGTTGGACGGTGTCCAATTCCGCTTGCCAACCCCGGGCCCAACCGCTATGAGCAGAACCCGGAGCACTGGTGGTCGTCAGCCACGAACGCCCTGCGGCAACTGCTCCAGCAGGTATCGCCCGAGCGGGTGGCCGCACTGGCCATTTCCAACCAACGCGAGACATTCGTACCGCTAGACGCGAAAGGGCAGCCTGTCCGCCAAGCCATCGTCTGGCTGGACCAGCGGTGCACCGACGAAGTGGCATGGCTGAGCGGGCAGGTCGGCGCCGGCAAGCTTCATCGCATTTCCGGAAAACCGCCCGACGTGGCGCCGGTAGCATACCGGATGGCATGGATGTTGCGGTCCGAACCGGAACTTTTCCGGTCTACTGCAATCTTCGCGGACGTGCACTCGTACCTGGTGTGGCGCCTTACCGGCGAGTTCCACACAAGCTGGGCGAGCGCGGACCCATTGGGCCTCTTCGATATGGAGAAGAAGGCGTGGTCTGCGGAGGTCCTGCACGCTTTGGAGTTGTGCCCGGGCCGCCTGCCAAAACTGGCGCCGCCCTGCGCCATAGTCGGAGAGGTAAGCGCAGAGGCTGCGGCGCAAACCGGGCTGGCTCCGGGAACTCTTGTGGTAGCGGGCGGCGGCGACGGTCAGGCGGCGGGATTAGGCGTCAACGCGCTGAACCCCTCGCGCGCCTATCTGAACCTCGGGACGGCCGTGGTTTCCGGAACGTACTCCAAACAGTACCGGACTGGCTCCGCCTGGCGAACCATGTCCAGTTGTACCGGCGAAGGTTACTACTACGAAACAAGCCTGCGCGCCGGAACGTTTCTGATCGAGTGGTTCGTGCGCCAGGTATGCCGCGCCCCCGAAGAGGACAACGCAATCTACCAGCGCCTGGAGGCCGAGGCTGCCGTCGTTCCTATCGGCAGCGGCGGCTTGCTGGCAGTACCTTACTGGGGTGCGGTGATGACGCCGTATTGGGATCCGCGAGCCGCGGTTGCTATCTGGGATTTACGGGATCGCACCGGATCGGGCACATGTACCGGGCGCTGCTTGAAGGTATCGCGCTTGAGCAGGCGCTCGTCAGCGGAATGATCGAAGAGGAAACCGGGGAGCCGCTGAAAGAGTTCATCGCCATAGGCGGCGGCGCATCGAGCGATCTGTGGCGCCAGATCATCGCGGATGTTTGCGGGAAGAGGGTGCTTCGTTCCGAGACGGTGGAAGCATCCAGCCTCGGAGCGGCAGTCTGCGCGGCGACGGGCGCGGGCTGGTTTCCGAGCGCCGCCAGCGCCGCCGAAGCAATGGCTGGAAAGATAACCAGAGAGAATGAGCCGGGGTTGGCGAAGGTCGCGCGGTACGCCGAATTGATGGCGATCTATCGCACGATCTACCCGCAGTTGCGCGAGACCTTTAGTCAGCTGGCGCAGTTCTCGGCCGCTGGCTAACAGGAAAGGAAATTCTGTTTATGCAAGGCATGGCCGCCACCCCAGGCAAACGGCGTACGTCAGTTCTCGACAAGCTCGGCATGCATCCTCCGCTGGCGTGGGGGTTCGTCGCCGTTCTGTTCCTCATGTCCGCATGCGGCGTCGAGTCGGGATTTCTGTCGGCTTACTTGGTTGGCAAGGGATTTTCGGCCTCGGCGGTAGCCCTGGTCTTCACGGTTTACGGCATCACGGCTGCTTTCGCATCGTGGCTCTCGGGCGCGCTTTCGGACGTCTGGGGACCAAAACGCGTGATGTCCATCGGCTTAGTTATCTGGCTCGTTTTTCATGTGGCGTTCCTCTCCCTGGGCGTGGCCAGGAGCAATTATCCGCTGGTGTTGTTCTTCTATGCCATGCGCGGATTCGGGTACCCGCTGTTCGCGTATGGCTTCCTGGTGTGGATCACGTTAGCCACGCCCACCAGCAAACTCGGAAAGTCGCTCGGATGGTTTTGGTTCGCATTTGCCGGCGGGTTTCCGACGCTTGGGTCGGTCGTAGCGGCTTTCCTGGTTTCGCGCACAGGCCAGTATCAGACTCTCTGGTGGGCGCTGGTTTTCGCCGCCGTCGGGGGCCTGGCCTTGGCCGCGGTTCGGGATCCATCAGGAATCCGCCGGCTCGCGCCCGCGAGCGAGAACCCCATCCGAACGCTCCTTTCCAGTGCGACGATCGCGTGGGAGATCCCGAAAATAGGGATTGGCGGCATCATACGCACCATCAACACAGCCGCGCAACTCGGGTTCCTGGTCGGGTTCCTGGTCATTCTGCCGGTCTACTGCACCACTACTGTCGGATTCACGTTGCAGCAGTGGCTGCGCCTGTTGACTTTGCTCTCGATCACCAACGTGATCTGGAACCTGTTATTCGGATTCATCGGCGACAAATTCGGATGGCGCCGGACCGTCGCACTGTTTGGGTCCGCCGGCTGCGCCGTCACCACGCTGATGCTGTACTACTCGCTGGCGGGTCACCATTACTTGCTGGCCGTGCTCTCCGGGATGTGTTTCGGAGCCACCCTATCGGCCTACACGCCCCTGGGTGCTATCATGGCGGCGCTGGCTCCGGCCCGCAAGGGCGCGGCGATGTCCATCCTGAATCTCGGGGCCGGCGCCAGCGCCTGGGTCGGCCCTGCGGTTGTCGGTAGTGTTCAGCCCCTCGCAGGCGTCGGCGGCGTGATGTGGAGCTTCGCGATACTCTACGTCATCAGCGCGGCGTTGTCGCTGCTGATGAAGGTTCCGGAAGACCCGGCCGGTTACCGGAACAGCCTCGGCGCAAAATCATAGATGTATCTGCGCCACGTCAGCCACTCATGGGCCGTGAGAGGAGAGTCGAACGCAAGAATCCCATCAGGTACTCTCCTCAAGTCTTGATCGGCGCGCCAGCATGCGACCGGCAGACAACGAGAGCGCTCTCATGATATCAACGAGTTCGGAGGCTACGCCCCGCCTGCGATTGCTACGAGCCGCTTTCGGCGGACGGCGCGAATTCATCGGTTCCCTGTAGTTCCGGTAGTATAAGTCCTTGAATTGCCGAAGAAAGAGGACTAGAATACGCTAAACCCGAGTTGTATTCGCCTTTGTGGCAGGCTGCAGCCTCGGCAACAAATATGTGTGCGGGGAGCGTATATGTGGTTATGGAAGCGGTTGCTGATCGTTAGTCTTGGCGCTGCGGCTATCTGCTCAGCGCAGGTAAATCGCGCAACATTAACCGGTATCGTTACCGATCCGTCCGGAGCGGTCGTGCCTTCCGTAAAGGTAGTGGCAACTCACGTGGAGACCGGGACGTCGGTCGCCACCAACACGACAAGCGCCGGGGCTTACACCATTCCTGCCCTGCAAATCGGGAACTACAAGGTGGAGTACGAGGCGGCGGGATTCAAGAAATCGGTGAAGGATGAAGTGGTGTTGACGGCGGGTTCTACCATGCGCCTGGACGTTACGCTCGAACTGGGTTCCACCGCCGAGTCGGTGGTCGTGTCGGCGCAGGCGGCGCCTATCGAGACGGAATCGACGCGCGTGGCGACCAACGTCACGACCAAATTGGTTCAGGACTTGCCCAT
Organism: Terriglobia bacterium; assembly: GCA_020073115.1. Classification (GTDB taxonomy): domain Bacteria; phylum Acidobacteriota; class Terriglobia; order Bryobacterales; family Bryobacteraceae; genus BOG-224. The sequence continues at coordinate 3,418 of JAIQFU010000152.1, read as the reverse complement.
GCTCGTTGATGGCGGTATCCGCAGCATCTTTACTCTTGCGAGCATCGCCCCAGAAACGCACGGATCCGGACAGGGGTTCCGCATCGGCGGCGGGCAGCAGGTGGGTTGGGAAATGTTGATGGACGGCATGCCCATAACCAGCGGCTCCACCCTGTACCAGGGCGACCGCGCGTCGGTGGGTTCGGTCCCCATCGACGCCATCGGCGAGTTCACGGTTGAGACCTCCGGGATGAAGGCCGAGTACGGCCGGTCGATGGGCGCCGTGACTTTTGAGACCAAGGCGGGCACGAACTCCATTCACGGCAGCCTCTTCGAGAATCTCCGCAACAACATTCTCGATGCCAACGGTTTTTTCAACAACGCCACGGGTAAGGCGAGAGGCGTTCTTAAGCAGCATGACTTCGGCGCCACGGCCGGCGGCCCCGTCTACCTCCCTAAGATCTACGACGGGCGCAATAGGACATTCTTCTTCGCCAGCTACCAGGGGTTCCGCAACCGGGCCGGCAACGCCAACCCGAGTTACATGACGATCCCCACCCCGGCGAACTGGCAGGGTGATTTCAGCACCTGGACGCGCAACGGAAAGTTCGTTCAGATCTATGACCCGGGGAGCACCCGGGCCAATCCCAGCGGCGCTGGATATGTCCGCGACACGTTCCCGGGAAACAAGATCCCCTCAAACCAGTTCGACCCTGTCGCAATGAACTTCCTTAAGTACATGCCGGAGGGCTTCGCGCCCAACACAAACCCCTTCGCCCGCGGACTCTTGGACGCCGATGTCCAGAACTTCGTCCGGTCCGAAGGCTCCAGCGTCAACCCCTGGAACAAAGGAAGCCTGCGCGCAGACCATCAGCTCAACAGCTCCAACCGGTTCACTTATCTTTATCTCGAAGGCCGCCAGGCCGATGATTTCGGCGCGGATGGCCCGACCGGCCTGCCCGCTCCGCTGAACGGATCCGCGGTGGTGACCCGCTTCAACCGTTCGCAGCGCCTTGCCTGGTACTACACCAGCGGCACCCTGCTGGCTTCTGTCCGGGGCAGCTATATGCGGGAGAAAGGCGTCGGGGTCATGATTCAGTCCGCGGATCCCAACAACAAGTGGGGCGAAAAGATCGGAATCAAGAACGCTCCGGGTCCGGATCGCGCGTTTCCGCAGATCAACTTCAGCACCTATAGCGGGTGGGGCGGCGCATACTGGGGCGGCGACGCAGGCGGCAATTTCAACCTCTCCGCAGACATCACCAAGATCCGCGGCCGCCACACCATAAAGGGCGGTTTCTTCTTCGCCCGGGACCGCTGGGATGGTTACGGCCAGCACCGCCCGAACGGGAGCTTCACCTTCTCGAACCTGGCCACCGGCGTACCGAACGACACTTCGGGCAACACCGGCAATGCGTTTGCCGCGTTCCTGCTGGGTTACGCCAGCGGAGCCGGATACGAGACGCCCCGGGACGTTCGTCAGATCTTTGAGTACTATGGGGGCTTCATTCAGGATGACTTCAAGGTGAACCCGAACCTGACCCTGAACCTCGGTCTGCGCTATGAGTACACCACTCCCGTCCAGGGGGGAGCGTACACCGGGTTGAAGAGTTGGGAAGATCTCACTACGGGCAAGATCGATGGATTCTACAACTTCGATCCCACCGTTCCGAACCCCGGGGCGGGCGGACGTTTGGGCGCGATGGTGTTTTCCGGCAGCGGCGCGGGCCGCATGACAGGCACGCTGTTCGACGGCTATCCGAAGGCCATCGCGCCGCGTATCGGACTCGCCTACAGGGCGCCGGCCGGCTTCGTGATCCGCACGTATGGCGGGCGCACCTTCTCGGCCGTCAAGACCACCGGCGGCAGCACCCATTTCGAGGGCTTCATCATAAACCGGACCCAGAATAGCGCGGATAACAGCATCAACGACTTTCCGGCCATTCTCAAAAACGGCCTGCCTATCTTTCCTCCGGTGCCGAACCCCGATCCCACTCTCTTGAACAACGGGGACATTGACTTCTGGCAGCGCAATGACTCCGGCCGCCCATCGGAGTACTGGACCTGGAATCTCGACATCCAGAAGTCGCTCAGTCCGACGATGGTGGCTACCGCCGGGTATACCGGAACCAAGGGGACGTACCTGGCGTCTGCAAACGACCGCTTGAACCAGATCCCATACAGTTACCTCCAGCAGTACGGAAGGGACCTGTTGGTCAGCAATATCACCTCGGCGGCTGCCAAGGCGGCCGGTATCCCGCTTCCGTACGCCGGATTCAACTCCACGGTCCAACGCGCCCTATCGCCGTTTCCGCAATATCAGAACATCTACACCAACCGCGGGCAGCCGTCCTCGGTCGGTGAACGCGCTGGGAACTCGACCTACCATGCCATGACGCTGAAGCTGGACAAGCGCTACAGCAATGGCCTGACGATACTGGCTTCCTACGTGCTTTCCAAGCAATTCAGCGATGCCGAGAACGCGGCGATCGCAGGCGGCGGGGCCCTGGACCACTTCAACAAGAAATTGGACAAGGCCTTGGCCGGCAACGATCAGACCCACGTGTTCCGCTTCGCTTACACCTACGATCTGCCTTTCGGCAAGGGCAAGCACTTCAATCTCGGCCCTGCGGGGAACGCCCTTGCGGGCGGCTGGACCGTATCCGGACAGATGAATTATGAGTCCGGCACGCCCATGAACGTGTCGGACAACTACAGCCCCATCGGCACCGGCAGCCGCGTGTTCATCACCTCTTACGATAACTGGCGCGCCCCGATCAAGGGCGAGAAGTTCGATCCGAACGTCGATGTGTGGCTCGACATCAACCAATTCAACCAGGGCATTTCGACGGCGACGCTCAACACCGTGTGGGGCAACGCCACCCGCAACAACCCCAAGCTGCGCAGTCCATGGAGCATGAGCGAAAGCGTTGCCTTGGGCAGAAACATATCGTTCAAGGAGCGCGTGAAGCTGGAACTCCGGATGGAAGCGTTCAACGTGCTGAACCGGGTGCGCTGGGGCGGCCCCCAGAGCAATGTTTCGGCCGCGAACTTTGGAAAAGTAACGACGCAGGGGAATACGCCCCGGAGAATGCAGGCCGCGTTCAGATTGACGTTCTGACGTTAGTCGCTGTAACAGGCCCCGAGACGTCCGGACACACCGGCGTCTCGGGCTGCCGAGAAAGCCTTTCGGCCTCCTCAGCAGAATCTGTGGGCTGATTCTGGCTCCGGGAGTCGGCCCAAGTTGTGATAAAGGGAGATTTCCATGGCCTCGTAGGTACGGAAGCCGTAGGAGCGTCTGGTTACCACTCGAATCGACGAGCAGTTCGAGCTCCTGCCCGCCCAGACCTACGTCAAGGGCTTCCTGCGGACATACGCGGAGTACCTCGGCCTCGACGGTCAGCTGTACGTCGACGAGTTCAACTCCCTCTTCGTCTCC
>JAIQFU010000151.1 GCA_020073115.1 Terriglobia bacterium | reverse complement strand
TTAAGGTTGTTCGCGACGATGTGGCCATCGGCAATCCGCCCGTCTTTGAGGGTGATCTCGTAATGCGTGAACTTGTCGTGGTATTCGTACGACTTGATGCAGACAAACGTCAGGGCGAGCAGTAGTGTGCAGGCGTGGAAGACCTTGAACCGGCCGAACTGGTTCATCTTGCAGGAAGCCCAGGCCATAACCGTCGTGATGCTGGAGGTGATCAGCACGATCGTATTGACCGTGCCGACGGGAACATTGAGCCAGCCACGCGGCCAGTAGCCCTCGGGCGCGCCCACCCGCAGGAGGATGTAAGACGAAAACAAAGCGCCAAAAAGCATCACCTCCGAAGCCAGGAACAGCCAGATGCCCACCTTGGCGTTGTAGAGGCCGGTGTCCTCGCGCGGTTGAACGACGTAGGGAATGTCCATGATCAGTCTGCTTGGTTCTGCGGCGTGAAGTCCCGGGTCTGGCCCGGCACGCTGTATTCATAGGGGCCCCGATGCACCTCGGGCGGTCGGGCGAAGTTCCCGTGCGGCGGCGGCGTGGGCGTCTGCCATTCCAGCGTGGTGGCTTCCCAGGGATTGTCTGAGCCCGCCGGCTTCCCGTTTTTGATGCTCCAGAACAAATTGATGATGAACGGAATCTGTGCCAATCCGAGACACCATGCGGAAATCGACATGAACGCATTCCAATGAAGCACGCCCTGAGCGTGTGAATACTGTGCCCCACCATCGTAGAGTCGCCGGACTCGCGCCTGCGAGTAATTCGCCCCGCCGTCGGCCATGCGCCGCAACATGCCCGCCATCCCCTGCGCGAACATGGGCTGGAAGATCAGGTTCATGAAGATCAGCGAAAGCCAGAAATGCACACGCCCCCAGAATTCATTCATCATCCGCCCGGTGATCTTCGGGAACCAATAGTAGATGCCCGCGAAGAGCGCGAAAATCGTGCCCGGCGCGACGATGTAATGGAAATGCGCAATGACGTAATAGGTGTCGTGCAGGTGAATGTCGGCGTAACTCAGGCCCAGCGGCAATCCGGTAAGGCCGCCAATGCCGAACATCGGCAGAAAGGCCATCACGAAAAGCATCGGCGTGTTGAAACGAATTGATCCCCCCCACAACGAGATGAACATGCAGGTGAGCACGATGACCGACGGGATCGAGATGATCATGGTCGTGGTCTGGAAGAAAGTGGCGATCCGGACGCCCATCCCGGAGTAAGCCCGCCCGTTATTCGGGTCCAGATCGAGCGCCTTCCGGTAGTGCATGATCGCTTCCGTGTACCGCCCGGCGGACTGGGCGTCCTGCCCCAGGGAGTATTCCTGCGCGGCGGCGAGCGAAGCCGCCGAGAAGGTCTCTCCCGCCTCGAGATAGCCGGCTGCCGGCGCGCCGTCGCCTAATGCCTTCCGAACGGGTCGGGCCAACCGTGGCAGCAACGCAGCCAGCTTTTCCTTCGTCGGCTCCTTGAGGCGCGCATGCGCCAAGGTCTTGCCGGTCGCTGCGTCCAAGGCCGTTACGGAAGCTTCGAAGCCGGAGCCGCTCTTTCCGACGGCGCCGACCACGACCACGTTGATCCCCTCGCGCAGCGCCACCAATCTCGCGACTTCGCCGTCCAGGACGGAGGCGCCCGCTTTTACCTGGCCGGCCAACCGGCGCGCCCTGGCGCGGGGATATGCGCTGATGAACGATGCGGATTCCATCGCCTCGGTGAACAGGGGCTCCAGCGTTCCGTCCAAGACCCGCTCGCCCGTGTGGTTACTGAAGTCCCCCACCAGGACCGTCACCGGCTTGGGGGTGGGCGCCGGAGCATGCAGGTACGCCCTAACCCCCAGGGCGACGCCGAAAACGAGGAGTCCGGCGAAAGCCAGGGATACGCGTTTCCAGACCTTGCTCGGCGGAACCAGGACGCCCTGCCAAACCTGAATATCGTGCACGATCTCGGCCGCGGTCTGGTACCGATCCTCCCGCTTCCTTGCCAGGCACTTCGCCACGATCTCGTTGAGTCCTTTGGGCACCGCGGGATCGCGTTCGACCGGCGGCGGCGCCTGGCCATGAATACGCTGATCCAGTATCTCGCGCAGGTTTGCGCCTTCGAACGGCAGACTCCCAGTGAGGAGTTCGTAGAAGATGATGCCGATGGCGTAGACGTCGGAGCGCGAGTCGAGTTCTTCACAGTTCGCCTGCTCCGGCGACATGTAGTGCGGAGTCCCTTGGAGCGCGCCCTGGCTGCCTCCGGAATCCGTAGAGTGGGCCAGGCCGAAATCCATGACCAGCGCGTGGCCCTGCGCGTCGACCATGATGTTGTGCGGTTTGAGATCCCGGTGGACCACGTTCTGCCGGTGAGCGGCTTCCAGTCCTTCGCAAACCTGAACCATGATCGCGGCTGCTTCTTCCGCCGGGAATTTTCCCTTTCCCGCAAGAAGGGTGTGCAGGTCGCGGCCCTCCACGAATTGCATGGTGATGAAGCGAAGGTCGTTCACCAGCCCAAGATCGTAGATGCGGATCACGTTGGGATGCGTGACCTGCCGGGCAAGGATGAGTTCCTGCTTGAACATCCGCAGGATCGACGCGTTGCCCGCCAGTTCGGGCCGGATTACCTTGAGGGCGACGATGCGGTCGACTTCGCGGTCGCGCGCCTCGAAGACCGCGCCCATTCCCCCTTCACCCAGGAGCCGCAGGATGTCGTAGCGGCCACCGAGAACGGATCCCGGCACAATGGTTTCATAGGAAGTCGCATCCGGCGCGACCGAGTTGGTCCATCCTGTGGGAACGTGGGGATCCAGCGCCCGAGCGGTGGCGGCCCCGGGACCGCTAGGGGAGACCGGCATCGCCTGGGTCGCATCAAGGTCGGATAGCGAAGGCGTTCCGAACTCGCTGTCGCACACGGTGCACCGCATGGAGCCACTAGGATTGCTGTGGCCGCACTGCCGGCATTGCAGGACCGATTCCGGCCCCATACGGTGAAGGTCCCCCTCTCGATGGTGTGCTAATTGTACCGCTTCGAGGGTTGTCGCTCTCGCCGGGCTCACCCGCAGTTCTGTACGCCGGCACACATACCGAAGCCTCTATTCGTAGGGGAACGCTTCAATCGCGTCCACCCGCGCCGTCCGACTCGTATCCCACCGCGCGCTATCCTACGGTGTCACCAAGGAGGCGCCCCATGCGCAATCTCATCGCCACGCTGGCACTCGTCCTTGCTTGCGTCTTTTCAACAACCGCCAAGACCGTGGTTTTCTGGCACGCCGGATTTCCGACCGTCGCCAGCCAGCCCGTCGCGCGCGAAACCCTGTCCAAGGCCCTGGACGATCCGGACACCGTCTTCGCGGGCCTGGACACGATCAAGGACGCGCTCACCGGGGCCGACCTGCTGGTACTGCCGTACGGGTCCGCTTTCCCGGCCGGGGCGTGGAGTGCGATTCAGGTTTACACGCGCGCAGGCGGCAATCTGCTGGTGCTGGGCGGCCAGCCCTTTCAGACGCCGGTCACGTCCTCCAACGGCAAATTCACGCAGGCGCCGCCGCAGGATACCTACTCGCGAGAGCTTGGAATTCAGCATACCTATGTCGCCCCGCAGCAGGGCGCGGCGAAGTTCGCCTGGAGGACCGGCTACGAGTTCCTGCCGGCGGTGGCGGTGCGCGCGCGGCGCTACTTCGCGCTCGAAGGACGGCTCAACGGGTTGGGCTACATGGTGAGTGCCGAGGGTCTCCAGGTGGCCGCCCCCGTGGTGGTGATGGACCGCCTGGCGAGCGGCGGGCGCGGAATGGGCGGACCGCCTCCGGGCGCCGGCCCCCAAGGCGGCGCCGTCCTGCTCGACTTCGACCCCGCCGCCGGCTACTGGGATTCCGCCGACGGCGTGTCGCTCATCCATGCATCCGCCGCCTATGCGCGGCTCGGCCCCGTCACCTTCTCCCTGGAAATGCCGTTCTCCGCGGTGAAGCCGGAGGAGACGCCGGGCGTCACGGTCCACCTCCGCTCCGGCAAGGAACTCGCCGGAGAGGTGAAAGTGGAGCTGGTCTCGGGCAATACCGTGCTCGAAACGCTGCACGCCCCCGTTTCCGGCAACCGCGTGGGCGCCGAACTGGTCTTTGGAAAGCCGTACCCGCCCGGGTTCTACACCGTCCGCGGCGTGTGGCAGGTGGATGGAAAGGGCCGCGAGGCTTATTGCAACGGCCTCTGGGTGGAAGACCGGAAGATGCTGACCACCGGCCCGGTATTCGCCGCCAAGGGCGATTTTCTGACGCGCGACGGCAAGCCCTTCTTCCCCGTGGGCGCCAACTACTTCTCCACGGAAGCCAACGGCTGGGATTTCGCCGCTTCGCGCAACGCCTGGGTCTGGGAACGCGATTTCGCCGAAATGCAGAAGTACGGGGTGAACTTCATCCGTACGGGCGTGTGGGGTTTGAACGCGCGGCAACTGGACCCGAACACCAAGGGTGTCACCGAGCGCTTTCTCCGGAACCTGGAGGCGTTCCTGCTCTCGGCGCGGCGGCACAACATCATCGTGAACTGGACATTCTGGGCCTTCACGCCGAACGCGATAGACCCCACGGCTCCTCCCCCGCAGGCTCCTCCTCCGCAGGCTCCTGCCGCGCCGCCAGCCGCTGCGGCGGCAGCGGCAGGCGGCGGCCGCGGCGGGCGCGGCAGCCCGCAGGCGCCGCCCCAGCCGAACGTCTACCTGGATGAAGGCGCTGTCAGCCTCGAGCTGAATTACGCGCTCTCCATCGTCAACCGCTTCAAGGACATCCCCTGGCTGTCCTACGACCTGATCAACGAGCCCAGCTTCTCCAACCCCGGCCGGCTCTGGACCGGCAATACCCCCAACGGTGACAAGGCGGAGCTGGACCTGTGGCATCAGTGGCTGGCGAAGAAGTACGGCAGCCTCTCCGAGTTGGCTTCCGCCTGGCGCGTCACGCCGGAATCGCTGGGGAGCTTCGACACCGTGCCGCTCCCCACCATCCCTCAGCTCACCTTCGACCGGTACCGCACCCCCGGCACGATCCGCGCCTCGGACTACAACCTGTTCGCGCAGGAGGGCTTCACCCGGTGGGTGCGCACGCTGGTGACCGCCATCCGCGGCGCCGGAAGCATGCAGTTGGTCAACGTCGGCCAGGACGAAGGCGGCGTCACCAACCGCGTGCTGAACCAGTTCTACGCTTCGGGCGGCGTGGCCTTCACCACCAACCACACCTATTGGCAGGACGACGCCCTGCTGTGGGATTCCGTCGCGGCCAAGCGGCCCGGGATGCCCAATATCACCGGCGAGACGGGATACCAGCCCGTGCGCTCCACGGATTCCACCTGGCGCTACGACGAACTGACCGGCATGGCGCTCAACGAGAAGAAGTGGGTGCTGGGGTTCGCCGCGGGATCGAGCGGCGCGTTGATGTGGGACTGGGACCGCGAAGTGGATTTCGGGATCAAACGCAGCGACGGATCGGCCAAGACGCTCCAGACCGCCATGCGCGCCCTCGGCCAGTTCGCCGAAAAAGCGGCCCCGTACGCCACCGGAATCGTCCCGCCGCAAGTGGCTCTGGTGCTGCCGCAATCGTTCCAGCTCTCGGTCTACAACAAGAGCGCGCTCGAGGCGCAGCAGACGGCCGTCCGCGCGCTGTACTATTACGCCCGCGCGGAGGCCTACGCCGTGGGCGAATATCAGATCGAGAACCTGGGGAATCCCAAGCTGATCATCCTGCCGTCTCCCAAAGGCCTGACTGAAAGCGCCTGGGAGGCCATCCGCGGGAAGGTCAACAACGGCGCGACGCTGCTGGTTTCCGGGCCGTTCGACGGCGACCCGCACTTTCATTCGACCGGCCGGGCCACGGCCGCCGGCTTGCCGTACGGCACGGCGTCGCTCCTGACCCGCCATGAACTCCTGAAGTTTCCGGGCGGCGAGGCATGGCTCGCTTACGGCGGGGAGAAGACCACCTATCTCGACCGCGCCGTCCTGCCGGACAAGAGTATTTGGGCCGAGAAAACCCTGGGCAAAGGCAAAATCCTGTTTTCCGCGCTGCCGCTGGAATTGAACGACAACATACAAGCGGCCGGCGACGTCTACAAGTACGCCCTGAAAACCGCGGGCGTGGCCCCCACCTACGTCACCACCATCCAGGATCCGGGAATGCTGATCTGCCCGACCAAATTCCCGAAATCGACGCTCTACGTCCTGGTCTCCGAATCCGGCCAGCAGGCCGTTTCTTTTACCGACCAGAGGAGCGGCAAACAGTTCTCGGGAACCCTCGACCCCGGCCGCTCGGCCATTTTGCTCGTCGGCGAAACGGGCAACCTGCGGGCAACGTACAACTGGAAAGGCATCTGAGAAAGTTCCGGGGCAGGCTGCCTCCTGCCCCGCGCTTCATCCGCTACACTCTATAGGGAGCCTGAGGGCGTGATCCTTCTGGTCGATGACGAACGGTCGGTCCGGCAGTTCGCGCGCACGGTGCTGGAGCGCACGGGCTACGAGGTAAGAGACGCGGCCAGCGCCGAGGAGGCGTTGCGCATGGTGCGCAGCGAGCCGTCTCCCCAACTCTTGCTGACCGATATCGTGATGCCCGGCCAGAACGGCATCTGGCTGGCCGCCCAGTTTCACCGCCTCCACCCCGCGACGCCCGTCCTGTTCATCTCCGGGTATTCCCAGAATTATCAGGACGAGCTCAGCGGGTCGGTCTGCCTGCGGAAGCCGTTCACCCCTGCCGAGCTGGTCGCCGCCGTCTCCGATATCATCAGCGCATCGCGCTCGGCGCGGGGTTAACAAACCCTGATTAGCCACACAGGAACACAGATCGACGCCGTATCTGGTACAGGCTGCAAAGCGGGGACTGGCTCGATTTCGCCGTCTTTGCGAAACTTCGTGCCTGTACCCGGTTTGCCCTCTTTCACGGATCGTACTGCCTGGTATTTGCGCCAGGCGCCAGGCCATCCCTCACCCTGTTACCATAAACCTCCTTAGAGGACGCATGAAACGGTTCCTTCTCTGCCTTATCCTGATTGCCATCGCACTCTTCACAGTTGACGCGCAGCCATACACCCGCGGCGTCGGTGTTTATCCCGGCGACCCCAAAGAGAATTTCGCGCCGGCGCTGGTTCCCGATATGCAAACGTACCGCAACCTGGCGTTGCGCCGCCCTGCATATCAATCGAGCGCGTACGATTACAACCTCACCGCCCAACTGGTGACGGACGGCATCAAAGAGACGGCCATGCCGCGCTGGGTGGTGGTTTCCACCAGCCAACAAGGCGTCATCCGCAAGCAGGACCGCGAGCACCTGCTCGACCATAACGACACCAGCACGCTGAATCTCCCCGGGGGGAAGGCCTGGATCCAGGTGGAGATGGCGGGCGGCGACGCTCCGCTCCAGGTGGACCGCGTGGAATTCTCGCGCCTCTCGGCGATGGCCAACGCCAGCCTGCCGGCGGGCTACACCGTCGTGGTCAACGGCTCCGACGACGGCCGCACGTGGACGGAAGTGGGCCGGCTCGCGAGCCAGGACCGCCCGCCCGGCCGCGGTTTTGGCGGCTTCGGCGGACCCGGAGGCGGACCTGGGCGCGGGGCCGCCCCTCCGCCACAGCCCTCGGTGAAGTTCAACGCGCCTTCCCACAACCGCATTTTCCGCATCGAATTCGAAGCCCCCAGCGCCACCGCCTGGACCCTCTCCGAGGTCATGTTCTACAACCAGCGCGAGCGCGTGGAAGCCGGCGGGCCCTACCACTTCGCCAGCGCCTGGAAGCCCGCGGGCAATGCCGGAGAGTGGGTCTACGTGGACCTGGGCGCGCCCGCCACGTTCGACCGCGTTTCGCTGTACTGGATCCGCCGCGCGGCGGACGGCGCCATCCAGGCGTCCGACGACGCCAAGACCTGGCGCACCGTGCAACTGCTGCCGGCCTCCGGCGGCCCGAACGACGACCTTAAGCTCGAAAAACCCGCGCGCGGCCGCTACGTCCGCCTCTTTTTGACCAAGCCGGCCACGCCGGATGGCTATGCGCTGAGCGAGATGGAAGTGTACGGGCGCGGCGGGCTGGTTGCGCAGCCGCACGCCGCGCCTCTTTCTAGCGCCGGCGGACGGCTGCAACTCGCCGGCGGCGCCTGGCGCATCCAGAGGGATTCTCTGGTCGCCGCGGACGGCGCGGCGCTCTCCAAAACCGGGTTCGACGATAAAGACTGGCTCCCCGCCACCGTGCCGGGAACCGTGCTTTCCAGTTACTGGGATTCCGGCGCCATCGCCGATCCGGGCTTCGGAACCAACCAGCTCAACATTTCCGATTCCTATTTCTGGGCCGATTTCTGGTATCGCGACGAATTCGCGGCCCCGCCGCTGGCCGCCGGCCGGCATATGTGGCTGAACTTCACCGGCATCAACTGGAAGGCCCTGGTTTACCTGAATGGCGAAGAGTTGGGCCGCATCGACGGCGGCTTCATGCGCGGCAAGTTCGACGTCACGGGAAAGATCAAGCCCGGCCAGAAGAACGCCCTGGCCGTGCGCATCCTGAAAAATGCCACCCCCGGCAGCATCAAGGAGAAGGTCTTTGAAAGGCCGGACCTGAACGGCGGCGCGCTCGGGGCCGACAATCCCACGTATCACGCCACCGCCGGCTGGGATTGGATTCCCACCGTGCGCGGCCGCGACGCCGGCATCTGGGCGGAAGTCTTTCTGAACACCACCGGGGGAGTCTCGATCGAGAACCCGCTGGCTTCCACCACCCTGCCGCTGCCCGATATCAGCCGCGCCGATGTGGCCGTGGAAGCCACGCTGCGCAACAGCGACCAGAAGCCGGTCTCCGGAACGCTGCGCGGACGGTTCGGAACCATCGCCTTCGAGACGCCGGTGACGGTAGAGGCCGGGTCAACCAAGGTCGTGAAATTCGACCCCTCCACCACGCCCGCCCTGCGCCTCCAGAATCCCAAGCTGTGGTGGCCCAACGGCTACGGCGAGCAGAACCTCTACGACGTGAGCCTTTCGTTCGTGGCGGGCGGCCGGACGTCGGATTCGAAAGCGTTCAAGACCGGCGTGAAGCAGTACGCGTACAGCGTGGAAGCTCGCCCCGGAATCGCGAACGACGCCAACACGCTCAAGATCTGGATCAACGGCCGCCGGTTCGTGGCGCGCGGCGGCAACTGGGGCTTCCCCGAAGAGCTGCTGCGCTACCGGGCGCGCGAGTACGACTGGGCCGTCCGCTACCACAAGGACATGAACTTCACCATGATCCGCAACTGGGTCGGGCAGACGGGCGACGACGAGTTCTACGACGCCTGCGACAGGTACGGCATCGTGGTCTGGCAGGATTTCTGGCTGGCGAACCCCGTGGACGGGCCCAACCCCGACGACCCGAACCTGTTCCTCAAGAACGCGGAAGATTACATCTTTAAGATCCGCAATCACCCCTCCGTGGGCATCTACGTGGGACGGAACGAGGGCAACCCGCCGGAGCCGATCAACAGCGGCCTGGCCAAGCTCACGGCCGCGCTGCATCCCAACCTGTACTACATCCCCAACTCCGCCATGGGCCCGGTGAGCGGCGGCGGCCCCTACAACACGCAGGCGCCGAAGTTCTACTTCCAGAACCGCGCCACCACCAAGCTGCACAGCGAATTGGGCATGCCGAACGTCATGACCATGGACAGCATCCGCCAGACCATGCGCCCGGAGGACATCTGGCCGCAGTTCGACGCCCTGGCGGCCAAGACCGGCGGTTTCGCCGTCGCGAACCTGCCCGAAAGCTGGCCCCAGGGCGACGTCTGGGGCATGCACGATTTCACCTACAGCGGCGCCCAGGGCGCCCGGACCTGGCTCCAGATGATCGACCGCAACTACGGCGGCGCGAAGACCGTGGAAGATTTCGTGGCTCTCTCGCAGTTCATCGACTACGACGGCTACCGCGCCATGTTCGAAGCGCAGGGCAAGAACCGCATGGGCCTCCTGCTGTGGATGAGCCACCCCTGCTGGCCCTCTTTCGTGTGGCAGACCTACGACTATTTCTTCGACCAGAGCGGCGCGTATTTTGGCAGCAAAAAGGGTTCGGAGCCGCTGCACATCCAGTGGAACCCGACTACGGACAACGTCGAGGTCGTCAACTACAGCGGCGGGAACGCCACGGGACTGACCGCCCGCATCGAGGTCCTCGACATGGACGGATCGATGAAGTGGGAGAAATCGGCCACGCTCGACAGCAAAGAAGACAGCGTGGAGACGCCCATCAAGATCGAGTTTCCAGCGGGATTGACGCCGGTGCATTTTCTCCGGCTGAAGCTGACTCGGGGAACCGCGGCCGTATCGGAGAACTTCTACCTCCGCGGCCTGGAGGAGACGCAGCCGCCCGCGCCGCCGGCCGGAGCGCCCCAACAGGGCATGCGCGGGGGCAGCGGACCTCTGGGATGGAATTTGCAGGCCATCCGCAATCTCCCGAAGGTGAAGATCGACGCCGCTACGAGGGTGGAGCAGAAGGGCGGCCGCTGGTTCCTCAGCACCGAACTGCATAACGCCTCAAAGGTCCCGGCGCTCATGGTGCGGGTGAAGGCCGTGCGCGAGAAGAGCGGAGACCGCATCCTGCCGGCGATCTACAACGACAACTACGTGCCCCTTATGCCGGGCGAGCGGCGCACCATTGCCACCGAGTTGGAAAATGAAGACACGCGCGGCGAACGCCCGCGCATCGTGGTGGAAGGCTTCAACGTAGCCAAGTAGAGGAGCACGCGATGAAACTCCGTACCCTTCCGGTCTTTCTGGCCTTCCTGGCGATGGGCTTCGGCGACGCCGTCGGGCCCTTCGTCAGCCTCGCCAAGAGCGAGTTCCAACTGAGCACCACGGTAGCCACCCTGATCCCCTTCGTGGGGTTCAGCATGTTCGGACTGCTCTCCGTGCCCTTCGGCGTGTTCCAGGATAAGCACGGCAAGAAATTCGTCCTGGTCCTGGGCCTCCTGGTGGCGCTGGCGGGGATGCTGAGCGCGAGTTTCGGGATCACGACGTTCCCGCTGTTCCTGGTCTCGATACTCTTGCTGGGCGGCGGCGCCGCCATCCTCCAGGTGGCCGGCAACCCCATCATGCGGGACGTCTCGGAAGAGGGCCGCTATGCGCGTAACCTGACCCTGGGCCAGTTCGTGAAAGCCATCGGGTCGCTTTCGGGGCCGCTCATCCCGGTGATCGCGGCGCGCTCCTTCGGCGCGAGCTGGAAAGTAATTTTCCCGATCTACGCCGTGGCCCTGCTCGTCACCGTGGTGGCGGTGAGCGCGCTCCAGGTCCGCCGGGACGAACCTCAGCATCAGGCCGCCACGTTCGGTTCCTGCCTCGCCCTGCTGAAAAACAGCTACGTGCTCGCCATGGTGCTGGCCATTTTCCTGTACGTCGGCGCCGAGGTATGCGTCAGCTCGGGTATCCCGCTGTTCCTCAAAGACCAGTACGCGATCGACATCAACCGCGTCGGCCTGCTGGGTACGGGCCTGTTCTTCCTGGCCCTGACTGCCGGGCGGCTGTGCGGCGGGGTGCTGCTGAACTGGCTTCCGCCGCGGAAGTTCTTCGTGGCCACCTGCGCGGCGTCCATCATCGGATTGCTGGGGTTATTCGTACCCTCGGGTTATGTGGCGGCGGCCAGTTTCTTCGTCGCCGGCCTGGGCTTCGCCAACATCTTCCCCATGGTGTTCTCGCTGGCGGTGGAGAACATGCCGGAGCGCGCCAACGAGCTTTCCGGCCTGATGGTGACCGCCATCGTGGGCGGGGCTCTGCTGCCGCCCGTGATGGGCTTTGTGGCCGACCGCAGCACCGTGCAGCTTAGTTTTCTGGTGCCGCTGGCGGCCATCGTCTACATCACCGTGATCGCTGTTTCGAACGCCGGGGGCGGCGAAAAAGCGTACGCGGTGAAAAAATGAGTACCGCCGGTGGTCGATTTTCGCCACCGGTTCTCTTGAGTCCCCAAAAGGAGATTAACGATGAAGTGGCTACTGATCCTCATGGCGGTGTTCGCCGTCGCCGCGTCGGCGGCGGACATCACCGGCAACTGGAAGGCGACGGCCGATATGGGCAACGGCCCCATGGAGCGGACGTTTACGTTTAAACAGGATGGCGCCAAGCTCACCGGCGAAACCTCCAGCGAGATGATGGGCAAATCCGCCATCACGGACGGCAAAGTGGAGGGGGATGCCGTGACCTTCACCATCACCGCCAGCTTCGGCGACCAGCAGATGAAGCTGAACTACAAGGGCAAGATCGTCAGCGCCGATAACATCAAGTTCACCGTCGAGAGCCCCATGGGCGGCGGCGGCCAGCAGATTGTCTGGGACGCGAAGAGAGTGAAGTAACAGCGTGGGGCGGGCCGGGGCAGCCCGTCACGGGGGTTCGGAAACCCGAGGTGGAGTGCGCCTCCGGCCTGCCATGCCCGCTTTCGTGCGGGCTTGCTGCCGGCAGCAAAGCGGGAGCCCGCACCCGGCGCGCTGAAGCGTGCGCCACGGCCGTGGTCTACAATCAACCTTTGGAGCGCTCATGTCGGATCTTTACGACGCGGTTCTGAACGGTGATGCCAAGGCGGCGGCGGAGGCCACGCGCAAAGCTCTGGAAGGCGGCGCGGCCGCCCTGGAACTGGTGCAGCGCGAGATGGTCCCGGCCATGGATGAAGTCGGACGCCGCTTTGAGTGCGAAGACTACTTCGTGCCGGAACTGCTTCTTTCGGCCCGCGCCATGAAGGCCGCCCTGGCACTCATCCGGCCGCTCCTCACGGCCAGCGGCGCCCAGCCGGCCGGCCGTGTGGTCATCGGGACGGTGAAGGGCGATCTCCACGATATCGGCAAGAACCTGGTGGCTTCCCTGCTGGAGGGCGGCGGGTTCGAGGTGATCGATCTCGGCGCCGACGTCTCTCCCGATCGATTCGTGGAGGCGGTCCGCGCCAACGCCGCCAACCTGGTGTGCGTTTCGGCCCTGCTCACGGTGACCATGCCCGGCATGAAAACCGTCGTCCAGGCGATGGATGCGGCCGGGTTGCGGCCACGGACCAAGGTCATGGTGGGCGGCGCTCCCGTCACCCAGCGCTTCGCCGACGAGATCGGCGCCGATGGCTACGGCGAGAACGCGGCCGTGGCCGTAGCAATCGCCCGCAAGCTGATGGCGGCGCAGGCCGCATAGCCGGATTCCTCGGTGCGCCTCAAGCTGATCTCCTGCGAGGTGCTGTACCGCGAGATGTGCGCCGCCGTGGCCCGCTCGCCGCACCAGGTGGACCTCGAGTTCCTGCCGAAAGGACTCCATGACCTGGGCGGGGACGCCATGCGCGCACGCCTCCAGGAGATGGCCGACCGCGTCGACCCGCACTCCTACGACGCGATACTGCTCGGGTATGCGCTGTGCGGGAACGGCGTGGCCGGGCTCGCCAGCCGCGCGCTCCCCCTCGTCATCCCGCGCGCGCACGACTGTATCGCGCTCCTGATGGGCAGCCGCGAGCGCTACCGGGTCTATTTCGAGAACAACCCGGGCGTGTACTTCCGGTCCACGGGCTGGCTGGAGCGCGGCGAGAACCTCGACCAGTCCATCCTGGGGACGGTGCGCGACCGCACCGGCGCATGCTACACCCTGGGGGATCTGATTGCGCGCTACGGCGAGGACAATGGGCGCTACTTGTTCGAGCAGTTCAGCAGCTACCAGCGCCACTACCGCCAGTTGACGTTTATCGCCACGGGAGTGGAACCGGACGACCGTTTCGAACGGCAGGCCCTCGACGAGGCTGCCCGGCGCGGCTGGCGTTTCGAATCGCTGCGCGGCGATCTGCGCTTTTTCGAGAAGCTGGTCGGCGGCGAGTGGGACGAGAACGAGTTTCTGGTGGTCCCGCCGGGGTGGCGCGTGAAGCCCACCTACGACGGCGGCGTCATCGACAAGGAACCCATTCCATGACCGGCCGCGAGCGCATCCTGACGCTGCTGGCCGGCGGCGCGCCGGACAGCCTGCCCTTGATGCCCATCACCATGATGTTCGCCGCGGACCAGATTGGGGCTCCCTATCGTTCTTACGCCTCGGATTACAGGGTGCTCGGCGAGGGCCAGGTTCAG
>JAIQFU010000150.1 GCA_020073115.1 Terriglobia bacterium | reverse complement strand
GGCCGCGGCGCAACTGGAGGAATCGCTGGCCATCTATGGGCGCTCGCGCCATCATCACGGCATCGCCAGCGTGCATATCAACAAAGGCTTCCTCGCGCTCGACGCCGGCGATCTCGAATCCGCCGCGGCCGAAGCCGCCGAGGCATTCCGCCACGGCGAGGAGAAGCACGATCACATCATCATGGCGCGCGCCCGCACGCTGCAGTGCATGGTGGAGCACGCGCGCATCGAGGAGCAGATCGGCGACCCCGGCCGCCTCCTCGAAGACGCCGCGGGGCACGCGCGCGACGCGGTGCACTACGCCCGCCAGACCCAGAATCGCCGCCTCCTGGCCCGCGCCTGCGTGTGGGAAGGACTCACCCACGCCGCGGCGCCCCAGGGGAACCAGGATGCCGCGCGCCGCTGCGCCGAGGAGGCCGCGGCTCTGCTGAAGACCGGCGCCGCGGAGGGCGAGTACGTGTGGGACGATCTGGAGCGCCTCAAAGCGTCGGTTCTGCGAACCACCCCGATCGATGTCGCCCTCCGCGCGTGGACCGCCGGGATCGTGGGCGACAAGTCCTTCCAGGAGATCGAAGAGGAATTCGCCCGCATCGTTATCCCCAAGGTGTGGGAGAGGGAAGGCCGCAAAGTCTCGCGCGTTGCCGAGCGCCTCTCGATTTCCCCGAAAAAAGTGCGCCGCATCCTGCAAGCGGCGGGAATCCGGGCCTAGAAGCTGTCGGCGATCCGCTTTACCGATGAGGCCGAACCGCTTGAGCGGCCCCACCCGGGGCATCCGGCGACCTCGCGGATGGCCAACTCAATGCCCTGAACGGGTGGCACGGGCATCTGCCGGGATAATCGAAACAGCTACCGAGTCAGCATTATCTTTGTTGCGCCACCACCCGCGCGGTTGTCTGATACCATTATCGGCTCTGGAGATCATATGCTAATCGTCGCCGCCATTCTGGCCATCTTCGTTTACGGCATGATCGCCGCCATGCTGGGCACCATCCTGCCGGAATTTTCGCAGCGCTTCAATCTCTCCCCCAAGCAGAACGGGAATATCGCGCTGGCGCAGGCGCTCGGCTTGATCGCCGCCTCCATCTACACCGGCCCGCTGATCGATTCGCAGGGAACCAAAGCCGGGTTGCTGCTGGGACTGGGACTGTCGGCCCTGGCTTTGCTTCTCCTGCCCCGCTCCAAAGGGTACGGCTCGGTCATGTTATATCTGCTCCTGCTCGGGCTGGGCGGCGGATCCATCGTGACCGGCGCCTTCGCGCTGGCCGGCAGCATGGGCGGAAATACCGCCCGGGTTTTCAACCTCGTCAATCTGTTCTTCGGTTTGGGTGGTATGGCCACGCCGTTCATCGCGGCCAATCTGTTTAAGCGGAACGCCGTCGCGCTCTGCTATTTCGCAGGCACGGTAGCGGCCGCAACCTTTGTTCTGCATGCCGCCACCAGGATGCCCCCGGCCACGATCGGGTTCCACCTGTCGCAGGCGGGAACCGTAATCGCATCGCCGGTCTTCTGGCTGCTAGCCGCCATGCTGTTCCTATATGTCTCGTGCGAAGTCGGGGTGTGGAACTGGATGGCGCGCCACCTGATTGCGCAGGGCATCAGCGAGGGCAAGGCGCTGAACATCCTGAGCCTGGGTTTCGCGCTCGGGATGACGTTGGGCCGCGTGGCGGTCGTCCCCATCCTGGGCCCGGTTTCGCCTCAGATGGTGACCCTCGGGGCGGCCGTGGCCATGATCGTCACACTCCTGATCGCCCTGCGGAGCAAGCAACCCGCGGTAGCCGGCATCGCCGTCTTCTGCGCCGGCTTGGCCATGGCCCCCGTGTTCCCCACGGTAAACGCCATAGCGAACGCCTACGGACCTTTCGCCGAGGTGAAGGCTACCGCCATGGGTCTCTGCCAGACTTTCGGCTGGACCGGGCTGGCTGTCAGCTCCGGAATCATCGGCGCCGTCGCCGGTGGAGATCCCAAGCGGCTCAAGACCGCGCTCTTGATTCTGCCGCTGTTCGCCGCCCTGATCGTGGTGGCTAACCTGGTATTGCTCGGCTTGTTGAAATAGGGCCGCCCGCAGGCCGGTCCTACAGCTCGAGGACCGCGCGGTACAAGTCGATGTGCATTCCCGCGGCAGCGGCTTCGAGATCACGTAACCGTTCGAGTACCATGCCGCGGTTCGCCGAAAGGTTTTCTACGTCGCAACGCGCTATCACCCACAGCAACTCAGCCGCCCGAGAAACGATCTCTCTTGCGGAAATATCCTGCATGCGGCGTGTAGACGACGGAAATTTCCGGTTTGTTACGAGGTTGCGATGGCCCTTTGGAGTTAAATCCCCGTTCAGACACGCGTGCGCTGTATGCAGCCACACCTCAAAACCGGGCGGTAAGGGTCGCACATGGACGCTTTAGCGCACGGCTTGTGGGCGGCCGCGGCGGCCACGGCGGCCCAGAGAACCGGCGTCAAATTACGCGTTCTGCCCTTCGCCTTGTGGGCTACATTTCCGGACGTGCTGGCATTTGGGCGGTCGGTTGCCGCCGGCCGCGTCCTCCTCGCCGTCCGCGGCCGGTCCGTGCTCCGGCCGGGATACCATGGACCCCACCTGCATCTGGGAATCAGTCTCTATGCCGTCGGCCACAGCCTGATCGTCTTCGGCGCGGTATTCGGGTTGTGCGCCCTGATCGCGCGTCGCCCGGTCCTGCCGCTTCTGGGGTGGCTCATGCACATCCTCATCGATATTCCCACGCACAGCTCTTCTTACTATGCGACGCGCTTCCTCTGGCCGCTCACCGATTACGGCTTCGAGGGCGTCGCCTGGTGGACCCCATGGCTCCTGTGGTCTACGTACGGCGGCCTGGCCCTCGTGTATCTGCTGCTGTGGCGCGCCGGCTGGTTCCGGCTTACTGGCCGCTCAGCGACCCCGCATAACCCGCAAGATCAGCAGCGCGGCGGTCCGCTTGCTCGCGCCCTTCCATTCGCCCAGCATGACTCCCAGAAGCTGGCTGAAGAGAATCGAGCTGGCCATCAGGACAGCCCAGCCGATGTACGATGCGGACCCCATCCTCGGCTCTCCCGTCTTGAAACAGATGAACTGCGAGCACCAGATGGCGCCCGCAAGCGCCGCGAACGCCAGGTTGGCCCTTATGGGAGCGCCTTGGGCCACGTAATCCCCCGCCGTCCGGTTGCGAAGGTTCAGAATCAGGCACCAGCCTCCATTCACGATGAAGCCGCCCAGCAGCACCACCACCAGCACGGGCATTCCGGCCCAAATCACCGAAGTGGCCGGCTCCGTGGTGAGCGCGAGCTTCTGGATCTCCGGGCCGCCCTGCAGGCCGAAGCTCATCCCGGAGCTCATGAGTCCGGAGAAGATCGCCACCATCAGCCCCTTCTTGAAATTGAACTCCGCCACCGCTTTTTTCTTCTGTTCCGCGGGGAGTTCGTTCTCCTTGGACATGCCCGCCAGCCCCACGAACACGATCCCCACCACCGATACCGCCGCGGCCGCCACCGAGACCAGGCCGGCGGAGGTGTGGAACATCGCGCTCACCGCGCCGGAGCCCTTGAGCATGGGGGGAATCAGCGTCCCGGCGGCGGAAGTGATCCCCGCGCCCATCGCCAGTCCGAGACCCACCCCGAGATAGCGGATCATCAAGCCCCACGTCAATCCGCCGAAGCCCCAAATGGCGCCACAGATCAGGCAGTAAGCGATCTCGCTCCCGGGCGCTGCCCGTAGAACCGCCATCAGGTTTGGCGCCGTGGTCAGCGCGAGAGCCCAGGGCACAACCACCAGACCGAAAATGGCGTAGACCATCCAGTAGCTTTCCCACGCCCATTTCCGGACTTTCTTGAAAGGCAGATAAAAGATAGCGCCGGCCAGACCACCCAACATGAAGATCAAAATTCCCAGGGCCGGGCTGGCGGCGTTCGGAGGCATCGCTTGCACCGTATTCTCCTTGAAGTCACCAAGCGTAACACGCAGAACCGCCGGTGGTCGGCTTGCGCCGCCGGTGATTTCGGCCGTAAAAATCACCGTCGGCAAAGGGCGACCACCGGCGGTACTCGCGTTAGACTAACGTGTTACTGGAGGTGTTCTTGCCCGGTACTACGGTTCTGGCTTTCGACCTGGGCGCCAGCAGCGGACGCGCCATGATGGGCCGCCTGACCTCCGGCCGCCTGGAGATCGAAGAACTCCGCCGCTTCCCCAACGAGCCCGTGCGGTACAACGGCGAGCTGCACTGGGACGTGCCACGGCTCTGGCATGAGATGCAGAGCGCGCTCGCCGCGGCCGGCGCCGGCCAGGCGGTGGCGAGCATCGGCGTGGACACGTGGGGCGTAGACTACGCCTTGTTGGGAGAATCCGGCGCCCTGCTGGAAAACCCCTATCACTACCGCGACCAGCGCACCGCCGGAATGGTGGAGAAGGCTTTTGCCGCCGTGGGGGCCGGCCGCATCTACGACGTCACGGGCATTCAGTTCATGGCGCTCAACACGCTCTACCAGCTTTACGCGGCATCGCAGAGGACGCCCCGGCTGCTGGCCTGCGCGGAATCCCTGGTCACCATGCCCGACCTGTTCAACTACTGGCTCACCGGCGTCCGGGGCTGCGAATACACGGAGGCGACCACCACCCAGTTCCTGGACCGCCGCACGCGCTCGTGGGCCTGCGACCTTTTGCGCGATCTCGGCATCCCCACCCACTTCCTCCAGCCCATCGTTCAGCCCGGCACGGTTTTGGGCCCATTGCGTCCCGAACTGGCGGGCTCCGGCGCGCTGCGTTCCGCCGTGGTGACGGCCCCCGCGTGCCACGACACGGGCTCCGCCGTGGCCGCGGTCAAGACCGGCGGGCGCACTGCCTTCCTCAGCTCCGGCACGTGGTCGTTGTTGGGAACCGAGATCCCCGAGGCGATCGTCAACGAGGATACCCGGCGTTTTAACTTCACCAATGAGGGCAGCGTGGGCGGGAGTTTCCGCCTGCTCAAGAACATTACGGGGTTGTGGCTGCTGGAAGGCTGCAAGAAGTCCTGGGATTCGGCCGGCCGGAAGTTCTCTTACGGCGAGCTGATGGACCTGGCCCGGGCCGCGGAGCCGCTGGTCTCGCTGATCGACCCCGACGATCCGCTGTTCGTCGCGCCGGATGACATGCCTTGCGCCATCGAAGCGTATTGCGCGCGGACCGGGCAGGCCGTACCCCGGACCCCCGGCGCTTGCACCCGCGCGATCCTCGAGGGCCTCGCAGTGAAGTACCGCTGCGTGGTGGAACAGCTGGGCGCGATTGCCGGGGCGCCCTTCGAGGCCGTGCGCGTCATCGGCGGCGGCTGCCGCAACGGCCTGCTCAACGAGTTCACGGCCGACGCCACGGGTTGCCGCGTGCTCGCCGGTCCGGCGGAAGCCACGGCGCTGGGCAACATCGCCATGCAGTTGGTGGGGATCGGAGCGGTGGCTTCCATCGACCAGGCGAGGGGCCTCATCGAGCGCTCGTTCCCCGTCGAGACGCACGAGCCCAGCGGCCGCGGCGGGTGGGACCGGGCATACGGCCAGTTCAAATCGATGCTGTAGGAGGAGGACACCATGAACGAGAAGAATCTAACGCAGGCGTACGAGATCGCGAAGGAGCAGTACGCCGGCCTCGGAGTGGACACCGAGGCCGCCATGAAGAGGCTGGAGCGCATCCCCGTCTCCCTGCATTGCTGGCAGGGCGACGACGTGGGCGGCTTTGAGAAACCCGGCGCCCAACTGGAAGGCGGCGGCATCCAGGCCACGGGCAATTATCCCGGCAAGGCCCGCACCATCGCCGAACTGCGCGCCGACTTCGAAAAGGCGCTCAGCATGATTCCCGGGAGGCATCGCATGGCCCTCCACGCCTCCTATTTGGAGAACGGCGGCAAGTACATCGAACGCGACGCCGTCGAGCCCCGGCATTTCCAGGGCTGGATCGATTGGGCCAAGGCCAACCACCTCGGACTGGATTTCAACTCCACCTTCTTCTCCCACCCCAAGGCGGCCGACGGATTCACCCTCTCGCACGCCGACCCCGGGATCCGCAACTTCTGGATCGAGCACGGCATCGCCTGCCGCAAGATCGGCGCCGAGATGGGGCGGCAACTCGGCTCCGCGGCCGTCACCAACGTCTGGATCCCCGATGGATACAAGGACATTCCCATCGACCGCACCGGTCCGCGCGAGCGCCTGATCGAATCGCTGGACCGCATGTTCGCCGAGCCCATCGACCTCGCCATTCACCTCGACGCCGTCGAGGCCAAGCTGTTCGGCATCGGCGCCGAAAGCTACACCACCGGGTCCGCGGAGTTCTACCTGGGCTACGCCGTGTCCCGCCAGAAATTGCTGACCCTGGACGCCGGCCATTACCATCCCACCGAGGTCATCTCGGAGAAAATCTCCTCCGTCCTTCTGTTCTGCCCCGGGCTTCTGCTGCACGTCAGCCGGCCGGTGCGCTGGGACAGCGACCACGTGGTGCTGCTCGACGACGAGTTGCAGGCCATCGCCCGGGAGTTGGTGCGCAGCGGCAAACTCGAAGACAAGATCCACATCGGCCTGGATTACTTCGACGCCAGCATCAACCGCGTGGCCGCCTGGGTCATCGGCGCGCGCAACATGGTCAAAGCGCTGCTGATCGCCATGCTCGAACCCACTGGTTCGCTGCGAGACGCGGAATCGAAATCCGATTTCACCCGCCGTCTCGTGATGCTCGAAGAGGTGAAGACCCTCCCCTGGGCCGCCGTTTGGGATTACTACTGCGCCCGCAAAGGCGTCCCGGTCGGCCCGGAGTGGTTCCAGCAGATCAGGGACTACGAAGCCAAGGTCCTGTCGAAGCGCGCCGGCGCGGCGGCCGCGTAGGACCGCGCTGGGCGCGGTCGCGACACGCGGGAGCTTGTCGCGGCCGCGCGCTGCGCGGCCCTACGATTCTTAAAAGTTGTTACCATCTGCCGCATGAAGAGAATCCTGTTTGCCTTCTGCTGCGCCATTCTTCTGGCTTCCTCTCTCCCCGCCGCCAAGACGCTCGATATGTGGGTCGTCGATACCGAAGGCGGCAAGTCCGTGCTGCTCCTCTCCCCTTCGGGTCAGTCGATGCTCATCGATACCGGCTTTCCCGGTAACAACGACCGCGACGCCAACCGCATTCTGGAGGCATGCAAGGCCGCCGGCGTCACGAAAATCGACGTCCTCATCACCACGCACTACGACATGGACCACGTGAACAACACCCCCGCTGTCGTGGGCAGGATTCCCGTGGCGCTGTTCGTGGATCACGGCCCCGCCGCCGTGACCGACCGGGGCACCACCGCCGCGGTGAAAGCGTATGACGAACTGTGGGCCAAGGCCAAGCACCTCGTGGTGAAGCCCGGCGACAAGATTCCCTTCAAGGACGTGGATATCGTGGTGCTCACCTCCGCCGGCCAATCGATCAAGACCCCGCTCAAAGGCGCCGGCAAACCGAACCCCGATTGCGCCACCACGCAGCCCAAGACCTGGGGCCGGACCAACGAGGACAACTCCGAGAACGGCAATTCCGTCGGGATGCTTTTCACCTTCGGGAAATTCCGCATGGCGGATTTCGGCGACCTCACCTGGAACCGGGAGATTCAGTTGATGTGCCCCAACAACCCCATCGGGACCGTGGACCTGTTCATGGTGAGCCACCACGGCAACAACATCTCCAATTCCCCCGCGCTGATTAACCCGCTGCACGCCCGCGTCTCCGTGATGGACAACGGCGCGCGCAAGATCGGCGCCGCCGAAGTGATGAAGACCTTGAAAGCCGCGCCCGGGATGCAGGCTGTTTATCTCTCCCACTGGTCCGCCAACGCCCCCAACGACAATCCGCCCGACGAGTTCATCGCGAACCTCCAGAGCTCGCCCGACGGCAAGTGGATCAAGATCTCGGCGGATAAAAACGGGACCATCGCGGTCACCAACGCCCGCACGGGGGAATCGAAAACCTACAAGCGGTAGGAGTGCCGCCCTCCGGGCGGTCGCGACACGCTCCAGCGGGTCGCGACCGCGCGGAGCGTGGCCCTACTTCTCGTCGTAGAGCGGCGCAGCCGGGGCCACAACAGCGCGTTCTTCCACCGCCGTGATCGCCATCACCCGCACCTTGTCGTTATTCGGCAGCGTCAGCGTCTTCGCCCCCGCCGGCACATCGATCGGAAAAGCGAACAGGTAGGCGTATTCATATGCCTGGTTTTTCCCTTCCGCATTGTGGTGGTGCGAGGCGAACCACGCGATGTCGGCGCGCTTGATGTAGCCGGGGATCTTGCCCTTGTATTCGTACACCGTGGTCATCCGGCCCGGTTGTCCCTCGGCCGGAACCTGTTTTCGTTCCAGCGTGCGGGTATCCCACTGCCCCACGAACCCGCCCCACTCCTGCACCGTTACGTCCGCAGCCCGGTCGCCCGCTTTGAACGTGACCTTCTGGTCGCCGCCGGCGGATGCCGCTACTACGTACACACGGTTGTAGGCTCCCGCGGGCAGGCTGATGCTCTGGCCTTTGGCGATGACCGCGTTCGGCACGCCGGTCTTCACGGGACCAAATTGGAACGCCACGCCTCCGAGGTCCGCCTTCACCGGCAGCAATTCGGCGGGCAGCGCGCCGCCCTTGCCGTCGAACCCGCCGGTCACGGCGCTGTCGTCGCTGCTCGCCGTGGCGAGGGTGTAGCTCAGGCTCACGGGCTGCGATCTCAGGGCCGCCGCCTTCGCCGGCGCCGCGCCCAACTTAACCGCAAACGTGCGCGGCTGAAACGCCGTGAACGCGGTCACCAGCTTGCCGTTCCGCAGCGTCGCCGAACCCACCGGCTCCTCGGCTCCATTGATCTCGCGCGCCGCCATCACCGGCGCGGCGAAGCTCACCTGGACGTTGGCGGCCCGCTTGCCGTCGAGTTCCACCATCCGGACCACAACCTCGTCGCTCTGCTCGGCCTTCTTGACCGCCAGGACGCGAATGCGGCTGTCGTTCACGCTCAGCAAAGAGAAGATCTTCCCGAGTGCGCCGGCGTGCTTCGCGCTGGTGAAGGCCATCAGCGGCTGGTTGAGGCGCTGCGCCTGCCAGTCCGTCTGGCCCTCGCGAAAATCGCCCTTGTGGCCGGCCAGCCCGTAGATGAAATCGTGATGCCCCCAGTCCTGAGTGGCCTGGTATTGATACCCGCCGCGGACCCCCGGCGAGCGCACCAGCGTCAGCCGGATCGTTCTGTCGTCGGTCTTGTCGGAGGCGTTCTTGCAGTCGGTCAGGATGGTGACGCCGAAACCGCCGCTCTTGTCCGTCAGGTCCACC
This sequence comes from Terriglobia bacterium, assembly GCA_020073115.1. Classification (GTDB taxonomy): domain Bacteria; phylum Acidobacteriota; class Terriglobia; order Bryobacterales; family Bryobacteraceae; genus BOG-224. The sequence goes on along the minus strand of JAIQFU010000150.1, from coordinate 10,265 downwards.
CACTGGTGGGAGGCCACTTCGAACTGCCGGTCGTATTCCGTCGGCCGCTGGATCGTGCCGATGTCCCAGTTGTAGGTGGCGTTCTCGTTCGACGCGGTCAGCGGGAAGACGGCCTTGAGGTTGGCTTCCTTGCCCATCCAATCCATCACGTGCCCGATCTCCACCCGGTTGCCGCCGTCGCCCGACGAAAGACGGACCGTCTGCACGAACGTGGAATCCTCGCCCTTGCGGGTAATCTCCACCGCCACGCGCGCCGGGCCGTTCTCCACCACCCGGATCTGCGCGGGACCGCCCACCACCGTGCGCGGTGGCGCCGTCTCCTGGTCGTAATCCATGTTCCACGCCGGCCAGTTCCGCGGGTTGTCGGTGATGACCGCCAGGCGGATCGGAGCCGAAAGCAGCTCTTTGGCCAGCAGCTTATCGAAGACGCTCGTGATATCGCCATTGGAGTCGATCTTCACCGCGTACCGCGCGTTCTCCAGCCCAGATTCGGAAACCTTCAGGCTGGAAGCCGCGGGAGCGGCGGCCGGCTGCACATCGTACGCCGCCCAACCCGCCGAAGGAACCTTCGCCACGAACAGTACCCGCGCCAGCCCGTCCTTTTCGCCGGCCAGTTGCGCGGGTGTGTCCTTGCCGTCCGGCCCCGTGACCCGCACCGCTTTCGGCATGGACGCGAACTTCACGTACGCTTCCACCACGTCCTCGCGCGCGATCGCCAGCGGGTTGTAGACGACGATCGCCTCGCCCTTCGCCTGCGTGTTCATGGCGGAAGCCACCGCTTCCGTCCCGCTGGTGACGACGCCGGCGAACTGGTTCATGGCCACCACTTCGTCGTTCCAGGAATACTCGTAGGCTTTCGGCGTCGAGGTGCCGGGAATAATGTCGTGGAACTGCCCGCCCAGGACCAGCCCCCAGGCGTCGTTGAGCCGCCGCTGCGGGTAAGAAAGGCCGCCCAGAAGCTGCGCCGCCACGGAAGCCTTCTCCGCGGCGTCGGCCAGCAGTTCGTTCTTGCGGTTCCACCGCTTCATGTACGCTTCCGACGTGATCGACCCGGCGGAGTGGTTGATCAGTTCCAGGTCGCCCTTGTACTTCGGGAATTTCGAAGTCATCTCCGGCTTGATGTCCAGGAACATCTGCTCGGCCGTGGTCTGAAGGACCCGCAGCGGTCCGTCTCCCACCGTCGCCGGGGGCGCGGGAGGCGGCGGCGTTTGCGCCTGCCCGCGGCCGCCGCGCCCGCCCTGCCCGGGAACAGGCAGCGAAGCCTGGCCCTTGGTTACGATGGCTTCCATCAAAGCGATCGAAGGCTCCCGCGGCGATCCGCCGGTATCGCCCGTGCCGTAGTAATGATAGTCGGCGTACACGCCGGTGAGGTCGCCATTGATCTTCACGCGCGCCGGCCAGTCCTCCAGGCGGGGGATGCGGCGCTGCTGAGGATCATTCGGGTCAGCCGGCGGAGGAGGCGGTGGGGCTTTGCTCAAATCCTGGGTAATATCCCCGCTATAGCTTTCGGGATTCAGCGCCGCCATCACCATCTTGCCGTCCGGCCCTTCCCATAGCCCCACATTGAATGGAATGCCCTCCGGCGTCTTCTCCGCCGAATCCGGCCCGCCGACTTTCGGCGCCGGCTGCCACCCCGACGAGAGCTTCTGCGTCGAGAACCCTTTGATCCCCATGTGCGCCAGAATGCTCGGCAGCGACGCCGGGAACCCGAAGCAGTCCGGCAGCATGTATTCCGCGCTGGTCTTCCCGAACTCCTGGCGGAAATACTGCTTCCCGTAGAGAATCTGCCGGATCACCGACTCCGCGTTGGGCGAGTTGACGTCGTTCTCCTCCCACGAGGAGCCCGCTGGAAACCACCGCCCGGCGGCGATGTATTTCTTGACTTTCTCGTAATCCGCAGGGTAGTACTCCCGCATCATCCGATACCGGTTCGCCCCGCTGAAATTGAAAACGTAGTGCGGGTATTTTTCGATGAGGTCGAAATTCAGCCGCATCGTGTTGAGGATGTAGCGGTTGATCGTGGTGGGATATTCCCAGTTCCACTGCGTATCGAGATGGGCGTAAGGAATCACGTAGAGCGTCGGTTCCTTGGAAAGATCCGGAGTCCTTCCGGCTTGTGCGGCCGCGGCGAAGGCGAAGGCCAGGCAGCCGGTCACGGCCAGAAGCGTTTTCAAATGGCGAATCATAGCGTTCTCGACCCTCAGCCTACCGCACCGCGGCTGCGGTTTCCAGTGATCCGGACCCGAAAACCTCAACCGCTCCGGGCCAGGCATGCCCGGCGCGCGGCGCCGCTATTTCTTCTCCCTCCTCTCCCTCCGCCCTCACTTGACATCCCCCGCCGCCATCCCGCACCCTGGACGTTTATGCCACTTCTGCAGGTCATCGTCCTGGCCGTCGTCCAGGGTTTCACGGAGTTCCTCCCCATCAGCAGCACGGCGCATCTCTACCTCACGTCGTGGCTGGTAGGCTGGCATGCCGAATCCCTGGATTTCGACATCATGCTCCACCTGGGCACGCTCCTGGCCGTGCTGATTTACTTCTTCAACGATCTTCTGCAGATCGTCCGCAACGGGCTCGGAGGGCGCCCCGGCGGGAACCCGGAGTTGAAGCACAACCCCATGCTGATGTGGATCATCGGCCTCGGCACCGTGCCGGTAGTCATCGCCGGGCTACTGTTCGGCAAGGACGCCGAAGGCGCCTGGAGGAACCCTTACGTCATGGGGACCACCCTCGTCGTGGTGGGCGTGCTGATGCTCATCGGCGACGGACTGGGGAGAAAGGTCCGGGAACTGGCATCCGTCAACTTTACAGACGGCGTGTCGATCGGCCTCGCGCAGGCCCTGGCCATCATCCCCGGCGTCTCCCGCAGCGGCATCACCATTACCGCCGGCCTGTTCCGGAACCTGGACCGCGAGGCCGCGGCGCGCTTTTCCTTCCTGCTGTCCACCCCGGCCATCGCGGGCGCGGCCGCCAAGGCGCTTTGGGACCTGCACAAACAGCACCTGCTCCACGGCATGCTCTCGCCGTCGTTCGCCGTGGGCGTGGCCGTGAGCGCCCTCACCGGTTGCCTCGTGATCGCCTGGTTTCTGCGTTATTTGCGGCACGCCGGCCTTCGTCTGTTTGTGTACTATCGCATTATTTTTGGCATAATAGTGCTTGCTCTGGCTTTCATCCGCCGGCCAGCGTGATGAAGCTGTTATCGCCGACTCAGCGCCGAAGGCTGAACGAGGTCGCCGGGTTCCTGTTGCTGTCGCTGGGACTGACGCTCCTGTTGAGCTTCGTGTCGTATCATGCCCAGGATCCATCCTGGAGCACCGCTACCGTCGCGCGCCCGCTGAACCTGATCGGCTACCCCGGCTCCTACCTCTCCGATCTCCTGTTGCAGGGCTTCGGCGCCGCCGCGTTTCTCTTCCCGTTCCTGATCTTCCTCCTCGCCTGGAAATGGATCCGGTCCGAACCGGTTGAAGCCGGCGGGGTGAAAATCTTCGGGTCGGCGCTGCTCAGCCTGAGTGTTTCCACCGGGCTCTCGTTCCTTCCCCTGCCGCTGTTCGGCGGGGCCGTCCACATCGGCGGAACTCTGGGGATCCTGCTGGCGCACTACCTCATCGAGTCCCTCAACCTGGCCGGGTCCGTCGTGGCCATCGCCACCGCCGGCATCGTTTCGATCTACCTGGTTTCGAGTTTCACGGTGGCCAAGCTGGCGTCGTGGTTCTCGAAGCATTGCAGACCGCCGCCCTGCGGATAGAACGCGCCGCCCCGGCCGGCCCCTGGGCTCCGGCCCCCGAAGAAGAAATTCCCATCTGCCCCATCGAAGATCAAATCTCCGTTCCTCCAGCAACCGTCGCCCCCCCGGTTCCCAGCCCCTGGCCCCTGGTCCCCAAACCGGCCCCCGAAGGGCCCGCGTTCCACCCGGTCTATCAGCTCCCGGCCACCAACCTGCTCAACGAACCCCCCGGGCGCAACCCTTACGACGAGCAGGAACTGAAGGACACCGCCGCGCGCATCAAATCAAAGTTCGAGGAATTCAACGTCCTCGGCAACGTGGTGCAGATCAACCCCGGGCCGGTGGTCACCACTTTCGAGTTCAAGCCCGAGGCCGGCATCAAGTACAGCCGCATCACCACCCTCACGGAGGACCTGTGCCTTGGGCTCCAGGCGGAATCCATCCTCATCGAACGCATCCCCGGCAAGCCCACCGTGGGAATTGAAGTCCCGAATACGCGCCGCGAGGTCATCGCCCTGCGGCAGATGCTGGAATCCGACGAGTTCACGCAGTCCCATTCGCGCCTGACCATTCCCCTCGGCAAGGACATCAACGGCCGCATCCGCATGGCCGCGCTCGATTCCATGCCGCACCTGCTCATCGCCGGCTCCACCGGTTCGGGCAAGAGCGTCATGATCAACTCCATGATCATGTCGATCCTCTACAAATCCACGCCGGACGAGGTCCGCCTGATCATGGTGGATCCCAAGCGCCTGGAACTGGGGCTCTACGAGGGCGTTCCCCACCTGCTCACGCCGGTCATCATCGACCCCAAAAAGGCCGCCAACGCCCTGCGCAACGCGGTGCTGGAAATGGAGCGGCGGCTGCGCCTGCTGGCGGAGTATGGCGTCCGCAACATCGAGCAGTTCAATAAGAAGCTCCGCAAGCTCCAGGAGCAGCCGCGGGAATTATTCGCCGAGGAGGAGGCGCAGGAGGAGCTGAAGCCCCTCCCCTACATCCTGATCCTCATCGACGAATTGGCGGACCTGATGATGCTCGAGGGCCGCAACGTCGAAGAGAGCGTCACCCGGCTGGCCCAGATGGCGCGCGCGGTCGGCATGCACCTCGTTCTGGCCACGCAGCGGCCCAGCGTGGACGTGATCACCGGTCTCATCAAGGCCAATTTCCCCGCGCGCATCAGCTTCCGCGTCGCCACCCGCGTGGACTCGCGCACCATCCTCGACTGCATGGGCGCCGAACATCTTCTCGGCAAGGGCGACATGCTTTTCCTCCCGCCCGGCTCTTCGCGCCTCACGCGGCTTCACGGCGCGTTCGTCACGGAAGCGGAAATCGGGCTGGTGGTGGACTTCTGGAAGAGCCAGGCGGCGCCGGAATACGACCAGTCGTTCCTCATTGCCCCGCCCGAGGAGGAGGACGAAGAGGCCGCCGACGGCGCAACGGCGAACGACGAACAGGACCCCATGTACGAAGAGGCGGTGCGCCTCGTCCTGCAGATCGGAAAAGCTTCCACCTCCACCTTGCAGCGCCGCCTCCGCCTCGGCTATGGCCGCGCCGCCCGCATTCTCGATATGATGCAGCGCGACGGCATTATCGGGCCGCCCGACGGCAGCAAGCCGCGCGAGGTCCTGAAACGTCCCGACTGGCTGCGTGAAGTAGAAAACCAGATCCACTGAATAACGCCCCGAAACGGCACGCATCGTGCTCGATTTGCACGAGGGAGTCATGCCCATGAAGGCGTTTGCCGTCTGTCTTTTTGTATCGTCTTTCGCGCTGCCCGCCTTCTGCCAGATGTCTTCGGACGATCAGGCGAGCCAGCCTCCGCAGGCCCAGGAGCAGGGTGAAGCCCAACGCGCCGCGCCGGCGGTGCAACCGGGGCCTCCGGCCATCAAAAACAAAGACCTTTGGGCTCAGACCGGCTATTTCCATCCGTTCGTACGCATGCCGAGGTACGTCCTGCACGATCAGAAACAAATCTGGACCAGCCCGTTCCACACCTCCAAGGCGGATGCGAAATGGTGGGCGGTCTTCGGCGCCGGAACCGCCGCCCTCATCGCCACCGATAAATGGACTCAGAAGCATGCGCCCAACAACTCCACCCTCGTCAATCTCGGAACCAACGGTTCGTACCTCGGCGCGGCCTACACGCTGATCCCGATTTCGGCCGGCTTTTACTTCCTGGGAACCAAGGCCGGCAGCCAGCACTTCCGCGAAACCGGTCTGCTCTGCTTCGAAACCCTGATCGATAGCACCCTCGTGGAGGAAGCCCTCAAACTGGCTACCGACCGCGAGCGGCCCCTCGAGGGCGACGGCAGCGGCCACTTCTGGGCCGGGAGCGCAACCAGCCGTTGGAATTCCAGCTTCCCCTCCGGGCATTCGATCAACACCTTCGCGCTGGCTTCGGTCTTCGCCCACGAGTACCACCAGTGGTGGGTGAGAGTGATTGCCTATGCCTATGCGGGAGGCGTCGCGATGTCGCGCCTGGCGGCCAATAAACACTTTCCCGGCGATACGCTCGCCGGCGGCGCCATGGGCTGGTTCATCGGCGATTACGTGTATCACAAGCGGCACAATCCCGAAATCAAGGCCAACCTCGGCCAGAAGATTCTATCGCATGTCCGCATCGGCGGACCGCCGCCCATGGTACCGTAGCAGCGTGGGGCGTTTCTGCCTGGCGATCGCGCTCTTCCCCCTGCTGGGATCCGCCCAGACGGGAACGGGCGCGCTGCTTCGCGGCGTCCTCCTCGAACGCGACGCGCACCAATTCAGCGTCCGCGCCGCGGATGACCAGGTCTTCCGGTTCAGCTTCGATAACAAGACCTATGTGGAGAGCGAGGGCCAGATGATCGACATGGCCCGCCTGGCGCCCGGCGAGAAAGTCGAGGTGCTCTCGGATAAACTTCCCGCCGCCGCGATCCGTTATGCCCTCACCATCCATGTCCTCCCTTCCTCGGCTCCGCCGCGGCGGGTCGCCGCCGCTCGCATGCGGGCCTACACGGCCCTTGAGGAGGGCATTCCTCCGGGCGCCCTCTCCTTTTCCGGAGTGGTCGCCCGCGTGTCCTCCGAAAAGCTGGTCCTGCGTACCCGGGACAAGGGCGACCAGACCATCCTTTTGCGGCCGGGCACGCGCTATGCCGCCAACGGTGAGGCCGCCGGGGAGGCCGACCTCAAGCCGAACATGATGATCTACGTCCGCGCCGGCAAGACGCTCTACGATGAGATCGAGGCTTACCAGGTGGTCTGGGGGCGCATCCTGCGGCCCTGACTACCCTTTCCCTTTGGCGCACGTCTGCAAGACTGTACCGCCGGCGAACGGCCGGCGGAGGTAACGGCCTGCTAAACTTGTAAATTACGCAATATGGCCAAGGAAAAAGAACAGAAGGAGAAGCAACCGCTCCCGCCTCTGGGCGTCTGGGCGCCCGCCGTCGCCTTGGGCTGGCTGGTTCCCGGCGGCGGTCACTTCCTCCTCAAAAGGACCGGGCGCGGCATGCTGCTGCTGCTCTCCGTAGCCGGCATGTTCCTGTGCGGCCTCATGATGGGCGGCGCGATGTTCCAGCCGCAGTCCGGCGATATCCTCACTACGCTCATCAATACCGGCGGGTTTGTCGGAGACGTCTGCTCCGGCATCTTCTACCTGCTCAGCGTCTGGCTCGGGTACAACCAGCCCGACGTGGCGGGCGCCGTCCACGATTACGGCACGAAGTTTCTGGTTACCGCCGGCCTGCTGAACGTCCTGGCCATGGTGGACGCCTTCGAAATCGCCGCCGGGAGGAAGGAATAATGCCCAAGATGAACCTCTCGCATTTCGAGGCCGCTCTGCTGTTTTCGCTCTTCACCTCGGTGGTTATGGGGGTGGTCACCAAGCGCACCGACCGCGAGCGGTTCCAGTACGGCGCGTATGTCTTCGCCTGTTTCCTGGTCGCCCTCTTCGGCCTCGGCTGGCTGATGCAACTGGGCCACGGATAAGAGCCGCTATCTCTTCGCCCCGTACGTCAGGCTGATGCTCGTCTTTCCGCTCTCGGTCCCCACGATGACGGTCAGACTCCGGCTCTCGCCTTCGCCCCCAATCACCAGCATCCCGCCGTCCGGGGTCGTGGTGTTGATCGCCACGTTCTGTCCCATCTCTTTTCCCTTGTCCTGATAGAACGACAGCACCTTGGAAGCGGAATCGGAAGTCGTGAAGGCCACCATCCCGCCCTCGCCCGCCTCGTTGCCGTTGTCGCCCTTTGCGGTGATGCCGCCTTGCTGGCTGGCGCCGGGATATACCGGGATCCACGACGGCAGTTTCCCGGTTTCGCCAATTTCGACTGAGGCGGTCTTCCCGTTCTCATCCTCCGCGGTGAAGCGGATCCGCCCGTTCCGGACGTCGTCGAAGCTGATGGTGCTCTCTTTTCCGGTGTGCCTATCGCGGAACGTGATCGTGCGGGCTCCCTTATCGGTACCGACCACCTCGATGTTCGGATTACCGGCGGTGATGATCCTGGCCAGCGCGCGGCCCGGGTCGCGAGCCACATACCAGACGAAGCCGCCGATGGTGACCATCCCCAGCACGAACAATCCCAGAACCACCATCAAAATCCAGAACAGGGGGCCATGTCCGCGCCGCACGGGCGCCGGCGCTCCAGGCTGCGCCATCGCGGGCGCGGAGGCCGGTCCGGGCGGCGGAGGCGCGGCCGACTGCCCCGTTGCAGCGCTGATCGGCGTCCCACACTGCGGACAAAACGCGCCCTGCACACTGGCGCCGCAAGTCGTACAAAATGCCATAATCCCTCCAGACGCATTACTCTACGTGATTTCCCGCCCGTTCGCAATGTGGGGCCGGGCAGAAGCCCCGCCCTACGCCGGGGAACAATTCCGGCCTCTCTGGCATCTATACCCTAAGCCGTTTATGGAAGGAGGTCCGATGTTGGAAGTCTGTGGGTTGACCAAGCGTTTCGACGGCATTCCCGCCGTCCAGGACGTCAGCTTTACCATTGGCCCTGGCGAGATCCTCGGGTATATCGGCCCCAACGGTTCGGGCAAAAGCACCACCGTGAAGATGATCATCGGCCTGCTTGAACCGAGCGAGGGAGAAGTCCGGTTTCGCGGAAAGAGCGTCATCGAAGACCTGCCGGACTTCCAGGCGCGCATCGGCTACGTCCCCGAGGAGCCGCACCTCTACCCTTACCTCTCGGGCCGTGAGTATCTTCAGTTGGCCGGGCGCCTCCGGGGGCTGACCCGAAGCCTTCTGGAATCCAAGATCGATGAGTTCCTGCGCCTGTTCTCGCTCTGGGAAGACCGGGACTGCCCCGTATCGGCCTACTCCAAGGGCATGCGGCAGAAGATTCTCCTGTCCGCCGCGCTGCTGCACAATCCGGAGCTGCTGATTCTGGATGAACCCCTGTCCGGGCTGGACGTAGGCGCCGCGCTCGTGCTGAGGGAGTTGCTCGGGCGGCTGGCTGCGCAAGGCCGCATGATTCTCTACAGCTCCCATGTTCTCGACGTGCTCGAAAAAATATGCTCGCGGGCGCTGATCCTGCGCAAAGGGCGCGTGGCCGCCCACGATTCCATCGGTCGCCTGCGCGAATCCATGCACGCGTCCTCGCTGGAAGGCGTATTCGGCCGGGTGGCGGGGGACGACGATTGCCAGTCGGTTGCCGGCCGCATCCTGGGGGTGATGCAGGCGTGAGATGGCTCGAGGAAACGCACGGCAGGCAGTTCGAACTCGTGCGCCACTTTCTGCGCCGCATGTTCGAGGGCGAATGGTCGTCCTCGCCGGGTCAGTGGAAGTCCGCGGCGATCGGCATCCTGTCCCTGTTCCTGCCCGCCGGCCTGCTGCTGGTCCGGGAAGGCGCCATGGATCCCCGCTACGCTTCCAAGTATCGCCTGCTCTCCCTGGCGGCCGGGCCCGACGCTATCCGCGCTGCGTCGATCGCCGACGAACTGGCCCTGGTGACCCTCCTGATCTGCGTCACGGGGCTCATCGCCTTGCTGGAATGGCAATCGCTCTTCCCCTCCGGGAGGGATCATCTTGCCCTGGCGTCTCTGCCTGTCCGCCCGGGGCAGATCTTCACCGCCCGGTTCACCGCCGTCTTCCTGTTCTCCACGATTCTGATCGGAGCCATGAATCTTCTGCCCAGCCTCATCGCGCCCGCGGAGTTCGGTGGTGGATGGCGGCTCGATTCCTCGTTTCCGGCGCAGGCGGGAGCGCAGGCAGTCTCCTCCGGGCTGGCCTGTTTTTTCGTCTTCTTCGCCGTTCTGGCGCTGCAGGGCGCGCTCTTGAACGCGCTCCCCGCGGCCCTGTTCGCGCGCGCCGCCGTCTACGTGCAGGGGGCGCTCGCCGGTATTTTCATCCTCGGCGGCCTGTTCAGCTGGTCCATCAAAGAGTGGCCGGCCCGGACCATCGCCGAACTGCCGCGTTTCGGCGCCTCGCTTCCGCCCGTCTGGTTCACGGGCCTGCACCAGAGGCTCACCGGAGACCCCGATCCATTTTTCGCCGCCATGGCGGGAAGGTCCTGGCTCGCCGCCGGAATCGTCCTGGCCCTGGCAATTCTCGGCTACCTGG
>JAIQFU010000149.1 GCA_020073115.1 Terriglobia bacterium | reverse complement strand
CGGCGAGCGCCAGCGTCAGACCCGCCGTCGACCCGATGTACAACGCGTTCCTGTTGTAGAACGCCACCTGGCCCGCGTTGTTGAACCGCGTGCCGCTGGTCTCCATGGACGCGTCGAAGGTCCCGCCCCGGAGGTCGGCGTCGCCCGTCGCCATGATCTTCTGGACGCCGGCCTCCCGGGACCACTGGAAGAGCCCGAACGCGGCGATAGCGCCAACCGCCCAGGTTCCCAGCAGCACCAGAAACGAAAGCGGGCCGTAAATGCTGAGATAGTCTTCCCGGCTCTCCCCATCACGGATGCGCCGGCCGGGCGTGGCGTACGCCCACCAGGTCAGCCGGTAGAAATACCTGGTCAGGCGCAGCGTCCGCTGCGTTCTCCGCGCCAGCACGATGGTGGTAAAAGCGTCTGCCAGGACAATGAACAGCAGCACCAGCCCGGCAACCGCGGCAAGTACCCGCACAACGACTTCAGAATGCCGCCGCGCCGGCCTCCGCCACCGACTGGTCCTGTTTGCCCATGCCGCCGCTCACGCCGATGGCGCCTACCACCTGTTCGCCCCGTTTCAACGGCACGCCACCGGCAAAGATCATCACCCGTCCGTGATTGGAGACGTGTATCCCGAAGAACTGGTCGCCTGACTGGCTCAGCTCGGCAAGCTGCCTGGTCTGGATATCGAATGCCCGCGCCGTCCACGCTTTGTTGATCGATATATCGATGCTGCCGATCCAGGCGTTGTCCATCCGTACGTGCGCCACCAGATTCCCGCCCGCGTCCACCACGGCGATGTTCATGGGCTGCCCGATCTCCCGGGCCTTCTCCTCGGCGGCATCGATCACTCTTTTGGCGTCCGCTAGTGTAATCATCGAAGCTTGGTCACTCCTCCTTCGTCGAGTACAGGTATGCCGCGATGTCCGTCGCGTCCGGCGAGGTCACCCCGAGTCTGGGCATCGCAGTCTTATCATCGACGGCTTTCGGATCTTGAATCCAGCGCACCATGTTTCCGGGCGTATTGCGCAGTACGCCACCGATGTACAGGCGATCCCCGATACCGGTGAGCGGCGGGCCCACCAATCCGTGCGCGTTGGAAATGCCTTGTATGGTGTGGCACGACCCGCAGCCGTATTTGAAGATCGCAGCCGGCCCGCGCCGCGCGTCACCGCCGGTCAGGATGAACCCCTGTCTGGTACGTGCGGAGGTCCCGCTGCACGCCGTCATGAGCATCCATGCGGCAATCCCCAGAAAAGCGCCGGGGACGCTACTCCGCATACCAGCTCCTCTGGACCATCGTTTCGCTCTCCCGCATCCAAGCCGCAAAGAGGCCCAGCCCGGCCGCGACATACACCACACCCGCGGGCACCCACATGATGAGGCCGCCGAGCTGCTGGTCCTCTAACGGCGTGAGTCCCCATGCGGCCGTCGTTCCACGGTACGCGGGATACCAGAGGGTGGGCGCGAACGCCAGCAGCGCGCCGAGAATGCTGGTGTGAACGCCGGTGGTGAACACGTAGAGAACCCCCGCGCCGTAATTGCGTTCTCGCGCGTAGAATAGCGACCACCAGAAGAGCAGCGCCGAAAACAGGAAGCTCAGGTGCTGGGCGGAGTGTACCCACTCGCTCGAGAGCGTGGCCTGGAACAGAAACGGCGCGTGCCATACCCACAGCGCCACGGCGTGGATCCACCACGCATGAAACGGCCTCGTAACAACCTGCCAGGTCTTCTGCGCGTATTCGGTTTTCGACCACTGCCCCAGCGCCCGCCGCCACCCGAACGGCAAGCCCCAGAGCAGCGGGACCAGCGGCCGGGAGAGCACCAGCAGCGGCGCGGCCACCAGCATCAGAACCTCGTGCTGCGTCATGTGCGCCGAGAACAGCGCCTCACCCAGCGGGTGCAGCGGCGAGACTAAGGAGAGCGCCAGCACGGTCCATCCAGCCCAAAAGCATGCCTGCTGAAGGGTAGTTACGCCGCGCCCGGGACGCGCCCCGCGGCGGTACAGCAACGCCGTGAGCGCCAGCGGAATCACCACGCCCGGTTCGAAGCTCCAGGCTGTCCACAGGTCATCCGGCTGAAGCGGCTCGCCCTCGTGCGCCAGAAGCAGCAGCGGTGAGAGGGCGAGAATCGCTGCCGCACGCCGGGCCGTCATTCGCACGCCCCGAGAATCACGTGCGGAATGGTCTGCGCCAGGATCACCAGAAACGACGCCGCACTGAGGATCATCCCGCCAAGGGCCATGGCGCGTCCGCGCGCGACGGCGCCGCCGCTTTCGCCGGGCAACTCACGCCCCAGCTTTTGCCATTCGCTCCACGCGAGCAGGCCGGAGCCCGCCGTGATGGCCAGGGACACGAACGAAACCCCGAAAAGCGCGGGGGTCCATTGGAGCGCGCACGCCCACGGCGCCAGGGCGAAGTTGGCTTGCATGCTGATGAACCAGACAAGCGGGCCCGCGAGAATGGCGGCCCACAAGGCTGCATCGCGCCTCATGCCGGAGCCCCCACGAACCTTGGCGCCCAGTAGATCACAATGTAGAGCGGAATCCAGATCAGCACGAGGAAATACCAGACCACGCTGTCTACGTGCACGGCCAGGCGCATGCTCCGGCCGGTGCGGCCAAAAATCAGCGCCACGATCAGCACCGCCGTGAAAAGCAGGTCGGCGGTGGCATCCATCGTGTGCAGCCCCAGGATAGTCCACACGGTGGAGCCGTGGACATCGCTCGCCCAGTTGAAATTCAGCGTGTACCATGCGTACCCGCGCAGGATCAGGAAGGCGCATCCCAGCGCCAGGTTCAGAAGGAGGCCCCGCAGCATCGCGCCGCGCTCGTTCTTCTTCGCCCCTTCGCTCGCCCGGTACGAACCGAGGCAGCTGACGATCGCCAAAATCAGCGTAACGGTGGGGATGGCGACATGCGGCAACTGCGTGCCCGGAGGCGGCCACATGTCAAGGCTCAGCCTGAAATAGAAATAGCAGGCGATCAGGATGCAGAACATGGCGCCTTCGATGCAGCACAGGCAAATCTGCCCCCACCAGATGGGCTCCTGGCTGGAGACGTCGATATCCGGGAGGCCGCTGACGTCCAGCGTACGGCGGCGAATCATGAGCGCACCCCTTCCGGCCGCCTTGGCCAGAACCAGCCGATGAGGCCGATGCCGGTGGCCCCAAAGGCCGGGTAGTACCACGAGAAACGGAAGGTCGCGCCCACCAGCCCCAGGCCCAGCAGCAGTGCCGTGATGAACGGCCAGATCGGCGGCTCGGCGTCCATCAAGGTCGTCACCAGCGCCTCGCGCCGGTCGTGACGCACGCCGGTGACCACGACCCGCTCTTCCGGCGGAGTCCACATGGGGTAACGGCTGGTCGCCACGGGCAGGTTCACGAAGTTGTAATTACGCGGAGGCGAATCCGCCGCCCATTCCAGCGTGCCGCCGTCCCAGGGGTCGGGGCCCGCGATCTCGCCGTGTACGCGGCTTGCCAGCGCGTTGGCGATGAATACGATTCCGCCGATGAGGATGATGCACGCGCCAACCGTGGCCAGCGCATTCGCCGGACCCCAGCCCATCTCGGCGGGATAGGTGTAGATGCGCCTCGTCATGCCCTTGAGACCCAGGATGTGCATCGGGAAGAAAGTCAGGTTGAACCCGACAAAAAGAATCCAGAAGTTAATCTTGCCCAGAGCGTCATTCATCATGCGCCCGGTGAACTTCGGGAACCAGTGATAGAACGCGCCGAACAACGGGAACAGCGCGCCGCCGATCAGCACGTAATGGAAGTGCGCCACCACGAAAAACGTGTCGTGGACCTGCAGATCCAGCGGAATCGCGGCCAGCATGACGCCGGTCAGGCCGCCCAGCACAAAAATAAAGACGAACCCCAGCACGAAATACATCGGGGTGCGCATGTGCACGCGGCCGCTCCACATGGTGGCGATCCAGCAAAAGATCTGGACGCCGCTGGCAACGGCGATCATCATGCTCGCCGCGGTGAAGTATGCCTCGCCGATCTGCGGCAGGCCCGTGGCGAACATGTGATGGACCCACAGCCCGAAACCGATGAAGCCGGTGGACACCAGCGACAGCACCATGGCCGGATAGCCGAAGATCGCCCGCCGGGTGTGTGTTTCGACGATCGATGACACCATCCCCAGGGCCGGAATGAAAATGATGTACACCTCCGGATGGCCGAAGAACCAGAAGACGTGCTGGTATAACAGCGGATCCCCGCCTTCGGCCGCATTGGAAAAGTGCGTCCCCACGGTGCGGTCGAGCAGCAGGAAGATGTTGCTTGCCACCATCACCGCCGGCATGGCGAAGACCACCATGAACGACTGCACCAGCATCGACCAGCAGAACATGGGGATACGCGTCAGCGACATGCCGGGCGCGCGCATCTTCAGAATGGTGGCGATCAGCTCCGTGGCCACGCACAGCGCCGAAATCTCCGTAAACGTGATCATCTGCGCCCAGATATCGACGCGTTTCCCCGGCGAAAACTGCGGCCCCGAAAGCGGCGTGTATGCGAACCATCCGGCGTCCGGCCCGGTGTTCGTGAGAAATCCGGCGTACAGAAAGATGCCGCCGAACAGAAACATCCAGTAGCCGAATGCGTTCAGCCGCGGGAAGGCGACGTTGCGCGTGCCCAGCATCAGCGGCACAAGGTACACGCCCATCCCTTCCATCATTGGGACCGCGAACAGGAACATCATCGTCGTGCCGTGCGTCGTGAATAGCTGGTTGTACTTGTCCGGCCCGATCAGCGGGTTGTCCGGCCGCGCGAGCTGGAGCCGCATAAACAGCGCTTCGACGCCGCCGATCAGCAGAAAAACGAAAGCCGTGACGATGTAGCGCTTGCCCAGCGCCTGGTGGGTGGTAACGGTGAACCATCCGGCGATGCCGGGCCGGCGCCGCCACGAACGCTCCAGGGCGCGGCGTTCCCCTTCGTCATCGATTTCGCCGAGCGGTGGTTCGGTTACGGGCGTCATTTCAGGCTCTCCAGATAATCGAGCAGCGGTTCCAGGTCTCCGGGCGGGAGATCGATCTGCGCCATGTGATTTCCGGGCTTGACGTTCTGCGGATCGGCGATCCATCCTCCCAGATTTCCCTTGGTGTTCGGCAGGGTACCCGCGGCCAGCGTGAGCCGGCTGCCGACGTGGGTGAGATCCGGCGCCACCTGGCCCGCTGCCGGCGTGCCGGCGATGTGATGGCAGAACACGCAGGCGTTGTTCAGGAACACGTCGCGGCCACGGAGTTCGCTCGCGCTCGACGGCTGCTTCGACGGCGCGCGCTGCGCCTCCATCCATCTCTCAAACTGGTCCTCGGGTTCGGCGATCACCCACATCGCCATGTGCGCGTGCTGCATTCCACAAAATTCGGCGCACTGCCCGCGCCAGCGGCCCGGGTGATCCGCCTCGATCCACTCGGTATTCACGCGCCCCGGAATCAGGTCGCGTTTGCCGTGCAGGTTGGGCGTCCAGAAGCTGTGGATCACGTCGTTGGAATTCAGCCGCAGCATCACCGGTCGGCCTACCGGGATGTGCATCTCATTGGCGGTGACCACGATCCGGCTGGCGTCGCCGTTCAGATACCGCACGTACCACCACCACTGGTTGCCGGTCACCTCCACGGTGATGCCCTGCTTCTTGGGACCCAGTTCGGAGAGAGCCTTGCCCGTTGTCACGCTCGCGATCAGCAGCGCGAAGAGAATGATCACGGTGAGGATGGATGCGCCCGCTACCACTCGCGTCAGTCTATGCTCTGTTTCGCCGGACGGCAGATGGATGCGTTCGAGCGGCTCCTGCTCGATGCCGCGATGCCGCCGCGTCAACGCCCAGAGCGTCGCGAAAATGACGATGAGGAAGATCGCGGTGAGCAGCCACAAGAAGAACCACCACAGGCTTTCGATCTTCCCGGCCTGCGGGCCCACGGAATCCAGGGCCGACTGTTGGTGTCCCCCGCACCCGTTCAGCGCGACTGCGGCCGCCCAGATGAACAGCGTTCGCGCGCGTGTCACCTGGTCTCTCCTTGTACCTTGTTATGAATGGTAGTGGGTTTCTGCTCCAGCTCATCGGTGCGCACCGGAGTGGCCGCGAAGGGCTGCTCTCCGGCAAGCGAGCGCACGTAGGCCACGATCTGCCAGACCTGATACTCCGGGATGCGCCCGCCCCAGGCCGGCATCCCATTCGGCCTGCCCTTCACGATTGTGTCGAAGAGGTTGGCGGGCTGGCCGCCGTAGATCCAGTGTTTCTTGATGAGCGGCGGGCCGATGCCGCCTCCTCCGTGCGAGTGGCAGCCCACGCAGTTATACCACTCGAAAAGCCGCTGGCCCTCGGAGATGGACCAGGCATTGGCGTGGTCGGGATTGGTAACTTGCGGTTCCGTTTGCGGTCCGCCGGGCTGCAGTTCGCTCTGCCGTGCGGCATCTCCGTAAATGGCCCGCCGCACCGGCGCCGCCCGTAACTCGCGCTTCTCTCTTTGGCACGAGGTCAACGTCCAAGAGATCAGCGCCAGAACCGCGATGCCGGCCGCGGCAAGCTTACGCATGCCTGTTCTCCCCCCTCGGCTTCCACCAACGGAACGCCGAATTCCGTCAGGAGCGCATGAATCGCCGCGCGCTCTTTTTCGATGGCGCGATTCAATTCCTCCCGCAAGCCCAAATCGTCTTTGCGCACCGCCATCGAGATGCCATACGTGAACGGCACGGACTGGTACACGGCCGGCGTGACCGCCGCGATCTGGAGCGGCACGCTTTCCCGCTTCGCGAAATAGCCGGCGAACGGACCCCACACGATGGCGACATCCACTTCCCCGCGCGCCACCGCATCCACAATGCGCGCGGCCGGATTGGCTTCGCCATACGGCCCTACCAGGCTGTAGCCCACCACGTTCCTGGCCAGCCCGCGCTGCCCCAGGATGTGCGCCGGGGGCGCGTAGTCCTCGCCTACAACCTGCACCCCAATGCGCAGCTTCTCAAGCCGCGGGTCGAGCAGCGAACTGATGCGCGCACCGCGCGATACCAGAACGTAAGTCGAACGGTAATACGGTCTTGTAGCAGCGACATCGCCGAGGGTGGATGGTACTCCCATGATGACGTCGCACCTGCCCGCCGCCAGCGAGTTCCGCACAAACCCCCTGCGCGCCGCCCACCATGTATATTCCAGGCGCGCGCCAAGGTCGTTCGCCATCATCTCGGCCAGGCGGTTTTCGAAACCCTCGCGGCGCTCGTTTGAGAAGGGCAGGTTGTTGGGCTCGGCGCAGACCCGCAGAACGCGGCCGGCGGTGTGCGCGGGCAGCGCTGCGGCCAGAAGCAACACGGACAGGAGGTATTTACGGCAGCGCGAAAACATAGAGCGTCCCCCCCTTGGTCGTGTGCTTCCCCAGGTCCGTCATGGCGTTGGCAAAGCCCAGGGCCGCCGTGCCGTCCTGCGTATTGATCCCGCCGGCCACTACCGCCCCAGCCCATCCGCCCACGCCGGATAACACCGCCACATACTGCTTTCCATCCGGCCCCTTGTAAGTGACGGGCTGGCCGATAATCCCCGACCCCGCCTTGAACTGCCACAACAGATTCCCGCTGCGGTCGTCGAGGGCCTTGAACCAGCCGTCCATGGTCCCGTAAAACAAGACGTCGCCCGCCGTGACCACCGTCCCGCTCCAGGCTGGAAAATCCTCCTTGACCGCCCACACGGTCTTGGCGTTCACCGGATCGTATGCCGATACCTCTCCGCGATTCCCGCCCGGCCCGGCATACATTCGTACGTTCGCGCCCACGTAGGGCGTGCCTGCAATGTAATTGGCCTGCACCCCTTGAAACTCCATGCAGAGGTTGTTATGCGGAATATAGATCAGGTTGGTTTTCGGCGAGAACGAGGACGGCTGCCAGTCCTTTCCACCCGGCGCCGCGGGGCAGATGTCGCGCACCGTCTTGAACCCCGTCACCTTCGCGGTATTCACTTTCAGCCGCCCTGTGTTGAGGTCCACGTACTCGCTGGTGTTCAGAAACGCGAACGGCTCGGCCGTGATCACCTGTCCGTTGGTGCGATCCATGATGTACATCCGGCCGTTGCGGTCGGGATGCGCCAGGACCTTGCGGGTCTGTCCCTTGATGTTGAGATCGAGGAGGATATTTTCGTTGATGCCGTCGTAATCGTGCACGTCGTGTGGGTTGAGCTGGTAAGCCCAAATGGCTTCCCCGGTTTCCGGGCGGCGCGCAAAGAGGGTGCACGCCCACTTGTTGTCGCCGGGACGCATATCAGGATTCCACGGGCCGGGATTGCCGGTGCCATAGTAGATCAGGTCCAGGCCGGGGTCATACGAGATCCAACTCCACCCCGGCCCGCCGCCGATCTTCCATGTATCTCCCTGCCACGATTTCACGCCCAAGTCCTTGCCTCGTTCCGACTCGTAAAACGGCTTGAAATTCGGTCCGATCAGCACGTCCTTGTCCGGTCCCGTCGCATAGGCGCGCCAGGCGATCGTTCCGGTATCCGCGTCGAGGCCCGCTAACCAGCCGCGTACGCCGAATTCGCCCCCGCTGTTCCCGACGATTACCTTGCCCTTGACCACCAGCGGCGCCATGGTCATCGACTCGCCCAGGTTAATGTCCCCGAGCTTCGTGTTCCAGACTTCCTTCCCGGTGTTGGCGTCCACCGCGACCGTGTGGACGTCGAGCGTGTTGTAGTACACCCTGCCGTTGTAGTACGCGGCGCCGCGGTTCACCACGTCGCAGCACGCCACGCCTTGCGATGCGGGCGAGGGATGCGGCTGGTATTCCCACTTTACCGGCGCGCCCGGCTTCGTCAGGTCGAGAGCGTAGAGCACGTTCGGAAACGGCGTCACGATGTACATCGTGTTGTTCACCACCAGCGGCGCGGCTTCGTGCCCGCGCGTCATCCCGGTAGAAAAGGTCCACGCCAGTTTCAGGTTCTTGACGTTCCCTGTGTTGATCTGGTCGAGCGTGCTATACCGCGTGCTGGCATAGTTCTTCGCCGGCATCGGCCATTGTCCGTCGTCCGGCTGGTTTTGAATTTGGGCGATGGCGGGAGCCATCAAGAAGAGTGTGCTGAGCCGCAGTTGCCTGGTTCGTACCCCGTGCATCCCTCTCCCCGGAAGACTTCTACTCTCAATGTTACATTCGAGCGCTGGGCAAAGCAGGCCTAACGCTCCGGCATTATGTGAAGTTCCCGACCCGCAGACTGATTCGCGGCGGGTGAAAGGACATCTGAAACTTTGAGCAGCTTCTTGGTGGGTTCCTAATCACGTCGTCAGGGGCATTTGCGGACGCCGGACAGGCGTCGAGTTGTCTTACCAGAGGCTCGTCGACAGGCTATCGTGATTCGAAAGCGTTCCGACGATGGCGGCCAGGAGGTCATCGAGCTCGAACGGCTTCCGCAGCGCCTCCGCCGGTAAATCGACGTCGTCAGCCGTCGTGAAAATGATCCTCGTCCGGGGCCTTTCGGCGGCTAACGCGTTCGCAAGCTCCAGGCCATTAAGGCCAGGCATTCGAACGGCAGTCACGAGCACATCTATGCGTCGCCGGTACTCGCGCGCCGATTTCAGGGCCTCTTGTCCGTCTGAAGCTTCCAAGACGGTGAACCCAAGGAGAGAGAGGAAGTGGCAAACGGAATAACGGAGAGCCGCATCGTCCTCGGCCACGAGAACGATCGGGATTTCGGCATGCGGCTCGCGGAGACGCCTGCAGAACCGTTCCGAACGTTTCTGGCGAGATTGTCTGATCGTTTGCCGAACCGCGGATGTGACCGATTTCAGTTCGCGGTTCAAGGCGCGATTGGTCTCGCATGTTGCCTGAAGCGCTTCCGCCGCTTGCCGGCTCTCAACAAGCGCCTGTCGGACGCGGCCGACGAGAGTAGCCGCCGTAAACGGCTTCTCCAGAAAAGGAACGGAGCTATCAAGCTGCTGATCCGTGAAGCCCGTCATCAGCATCACGGCAGTAGCCGGGTAGGATTCCCTAACCTTGTCGACGAGCGCGGGCCCCGACATCCCGGATCGCATCAGCACCTCGGAAACAACCAGATCCACGTGCGCTTGCGAAGCGAGAATATCCAGCGCCTCTTCTCCCCCGCCAGCGGTCAGAACGTCGTACGAATATCGGGTGAGCGCGGCCCTCAAAATGCTCAGGACTTCCAGGTGGTGGTCCACGACCAGGATGGTTCCGGCCGACACAAAGTCTCTCCCCTCCGGCAAACGGTAGAGCCAGCGGATTGGATCTAAGCTCTCTGAGGTTGTCCATGCTATTGTGGCACCGATACGCGCCGGCAGCAACGCCGCACGCCGCGAGCCGCCGCTTGATAGAATTTCAAGCACAATCGAGTAAGGCGCCATATGGCCCAAAGGGATGAATTAGCACAAAACGCCCCTGCACCTGACAATACAAACGCCCAGGCGCAAGAGGAGCGCCGGCAGGATGCGCGCGAAACAAATGACGCGCCCCCCCGGCGCGAACCGGGCGCGTCCGGCGCCAAGCCGTGCGCGGTAGTCGGTATAGGAGCATCGGCTGGCGGCCTTGAGGCATTCGGCGAGTTCTTAATGGCCGTCCCGAGAGACAGCGGGATGGCGTTCGTGCTCGTTCAGCATCTGGACCCACACCATACGAGCGCGTTGCCCGAACTCCTTCGGCAACGAACAGAGTTGCCCGTCAGGGAAGTTTCAGACGGGACTCGCGTGCGGCCCAACCATGTCTATGTGATTCCTCCGAACACGAAGATGACCATAGCGGGGGACGTTCTCCGCCTGACCCCGCGTGCCGAAGCCGCCGGACGCTACTTGCCGATCGATGCCTTCCTCTGCTCACTGGCGGAGGATCGGAGGGCCAATGCCGTGGGCGTTATCCTGTCCGGCGCGGCATCGGACGGCACCCTGGGGCTCAAGGCGATCAAAGCGGAGGGCGGTATTACGTTTGCCCAGGACGAATCAGCCAAATTCGATGGTATGCCGCGAAGTGCGATTGCCGCTGGCGTGGTTGATCTCGTGCTGCCGCCGGATGCGATTGCCAGGGAAATCGGCGCCATTGCCCGACATCCATTCCGCCACGGCGCAGCGCCTGCCGGCCTGCCCCAGGAGGCGCCCGCTTTCCTGCAGATCGTGCGGCTCCTCCGCACGGTCACCGGAATCGATTTCTCACAATATAAACCAAACACTCTCCTGCGCCGGATGGAGCGAAGGATCGTGTTGCACAAAACGGGCGACGCTGATCGATACCTGGAGATGCTTCAGCAGAATACCGCCGAGGTGCGGGCGCTCTGTGAGGACCTTCTTATCAACGTAACCGAGTTCTTCCGCGACGCCCCCATGTTCGACGCCATCAAAGAGAACGTGATTCCCGCAATCGTGCGGCGAAAGCTGCCCGGCGAAGCGATCCGCATCTGGGCGCCGGGATGCTCCACTGGGGAAGAAGTCTACTCGCTTGCGATATGCCTGGCCGAATATATACAGGAAGCCGGAGTTGAAATCCCGATTCACCTCTTCGGTTCGGATTTGAGCGAGAGATCCATAGAGAAAGCCCGGACGGCTGTCTATAGTCCCAGCGCTGTTTCCGTGATTTCCCCGGACCGCCTGAGTCGTTATTTCGTACAAGTGGATTCGGGCTTTCAGATTGTGCGCTCCTTGAGGGATAAGTGCGTGTTCGCGGTGCATAACCTGGCTGCCGATCCTCCGTTTTCCCGCATGGACTTGATCAGTTGCCGCAATCTGTTGATCTATCTCGAAACAGCGTTGCAGCAGCGCGTTATGGGCACGCTGTCGTATGCCCTTCAGCCGAATGGTTTTCTGGTGCTGGGCAAAGCGGAGCAGCCCGGCAGCCTGGCTGGGCATTTTGTCGCCCTCGAAGGACAGCCTAATATCTACGTACCCAAGGCTGCGCTGGCGCGGGCCGGGTTCGAGTTGCCCGCTCGCGTTGCGCCTTTCCCCGTCTTTAAGCAGGAGGAACGCCGGGCCATCCGCGAATTGAAAACGGCGGAGGGAGGCCCCCACGGCCCGCTCTCAAGGCAGGTAGATCGTTTGTTGGCGGCCCAATATGCGCCGCCTGCGGTGGTGGTCGACGACAAGTA
This sequence comes from Terriglobia bacterium, assembly GCA_020073115.1. Taxonomy (GTDB): domain Bacteria; phylum Acidobacteriota; class Terriglobia; order Bryobacterales; family Bryobacteraceae; genus BOG-224. The sequence continues at coordinate 1,484 of JAIQFU010000149.1, read as the reverse complement.
CCGCATCGTCGAGTTTCGTGGCGACGTGGGGCGGTATTTGGCTCCCGACGCCGGGGAAGCAGAGTTGGACCTGTTCCGGATGCTGCGGGACGACGTGGCCCTGCACCTGCGAGCGGCTCTTGAAGAGGCGCGGCAGAAGAATATGGGCATACGCCTGGAAAGCATCCATGTCTTCCGATCCGCTACACAGTTCATCACGGTAGCCGTTACGCCGATCACGACTGCTGGGTTGGGCCGGCATTTCCTGATCTCTTTCGAGGACGCCGCTCACGAACAATCCGCGCCCAGCGCCTTGAAGCCGTCACTGGATGCGGAGGGTAGTCCGGAAGAGCCGGGCGACCCGCAGCAGCGAATCGCACAACTGGACGCGGAACTGACCTCCACCCGCCGATACCTCCAGTCGATTATCGAGGAACTCCGGTCCGCAAACGAAGAGGCGCAATCGAGCAACGAGGAGTTGCAGAGTTCCAACGAGGAGTTACAGACGGCGAAAGAGGAGCTCCAGGCATCCAACGAGGAACTGCAAACGCTGAACACGGAGATGGACAGCCGCAACGCTGATTTGAAGCAGCTGAGCGACGACCTCCTCAATGTGCTGACCAGCCTGCACATTCCGATTCTGATGCTGGACGGTTCCCTCCGCATTCGGCGCTTTACGCAAGCGTCGGAAAAGCTTCTGAAATTGATCGCGACCGATATAGGGCGGCCGGTTTCGGACTTGAAGCCCAGGATCAACGTTCCCGACCTGGAAGACATCGTGCGGCGCGTAGTCGAGACCCTGGCTTCCTATGAACGGGAGGTGCGCGACCCGGAAGGCCGGTGGTACTCGCTTCGCGTGCGCCCTTACCGCACCACCGATAATCACATCGACGGAGCGGTGCTTCAGTTACTGGATATCGATCAGTTGAAGAAGAGCCTGGAGCAGGTCAGACGGGCGCGCGACTATGCGTCGGCCATCGTCCAGACGGTCCGCGAACCCTTGCTGGTGCTCGATTCGCAATTTCGAATCGAGTCGGCGAACCGCGCGTTTTTTCAGACGTTCAAAACCTCGCCGGAGGAAAGCCTGAAAAGGTCCATTTACGAGGTGGGCGGAGGGCAGTTCGATTTTCCCGAACTGCACCACCTGCTCGACGATTTGGTTCACAGCAACTCCAGCGTGGAGGACCTGGAACTCGAGCGCGACTTCGAACGAGTCGGCCGGAGAACCATGCTCTTGAACGCTCGTTGTATAACGGAGGATGAGGAAGCTGGATTAATCCTCCTTGGATTGGAGGATATCACCGAGCGCAAGCGCGCCGCCGAGGCGCGCTACCGCCGGCTGTTCGAGGCGGCGAAGGACGGCATCATAATCGCGGATTCGAGTACGGGCGAAATCACGGACGCAAATCCATTCCTCGAACGCTTCCGGGAAATGGGAGTGGCCGAGAATAACGATCTCAAACCCTTCCATAAACTTCCGATGGGCGAAGGCCTTAAAAGCCGGC
>JAIQFU010000148.1 GCA_020073115.1 Terriglobia bacterium | reverse complement strand
GGATAATTGCCTGTAAAATACCAGTCACCGGTATTACCGGGACATGCTTTGTGAAGCCCTTCAACTGACTGAAATACAATTGTTACCTCGGCATTAATTTCCGGAGTCTTAAGCATGGAAGATATTTTTGATGAGATCTCGGCATCTGTAAACGGAAGGTATATTTCCTTAACGACATTTCTCATATTTTCCACCGGTTTACCCAGCTCGGCTTCAGCCTCCTGACACCGGCGCACCAGTTCCTGGCGTTTTTGGACGGCCGTCTCGCCGTGCAGCACCAGGCCGGGAGCGCCGAAAACCGACTCCAGGAAAGCCGACAGCGGCCCGGTCACCTCGCGGAACTGGGTGAACACCAGCATCTTCTCCTGCCTGGCGGCGACCACCTCGGCGATCTCCCGCAACCGCGCCCATTTCCCGCTGTCGCTTTCGCTCCACCCGCCGTCTCCCAGCCAGTGCGAGGGGTGATTGCAGATCTGCTTGAAGCGCATCAGGAACGCCAGGATCAGGCCCTTGCGCCGGATGCCGGTGGCGTCCGCCAGTTGCTCTTCGAGTTCCCGCACCGCCTGGCCGTACAGGGCGGCCTGCTTGCGGCTGAGCTGGCAGAAGGCCTGGATTTCGGTTTTGTCGGGGAGGTCCGAGATGACCGTCTTGTCGGTTTTCAACCGCCGCAGAATGTAAGGCCGCACGAGTTCGCGCAGCGGGCCATAGGAACCGTGCGGCCTTTCGGCGAGCCTTTTGGCGAAGCCCGTAAACTCCTTGGCCGACCCCAGCAGTCCGGGGTTGAGGAAGTCGAAAATCGACCACAGGTCCCCCAGCCGGTTCTCCACGGGCGTGCCGGTCAGCGCCAGTTTCGCGCGGGCGCGCAGCCGTTTGGCGATGCGCGTCTGTTTGGCGCCGGGGTTCTTGATGGCCTGCGCTTCGTCCAGCGCCACCAGCCGCCAGTCCCGCTCCCCCAGCCAGGGAAGGCGCAGGAGCGAGCCGTAACTGGTGATCACCAGGTGCACGCCCCGCAGCCGTTCGGGCCCGAAGGACTTGAGTTCGGCCGCCGGCAGGGCGGAGGGATGCGCGATGAGCGCCTTCAGGCCGGGCGCGAAGCGTTCGATCTCCGCCGCCCAGTTGGCGAGCAGCGAAGCGGGCGCCACCAGCAGGCTGGGCTCCAGGCTGCCCTTGGCTTCCCGCTGGAGCACGAGCAGGAGAGATAACACCTGAATGGTTTTACCCAGCCCCATGTCGTCGGCGAGGCAGGCTCCGAGCCCCAGTTTCGTCAGAAGGTAGAGCCAGCGCACCCCCACCTGCTGGTAGGGGCGCAGCGCGCCATGGAGCGCGCTCCCCGGTTCGACCCGCGCCAGTCCCTCGGGGCTGCGCAGCCCGTTCAACATTTCCGCGAGCCAGGGGCCCGCCGTCACTTGCGTCCACTCCGTCTGCGCCGCGGCGGCGGCATCGTCGGGAGCGACGTCGGCCCCGGCCAGCAGGCGCATGGCTTCGGCGAACCCCAGCCCGTGCTCGGCCGCGGTACGCTCCACCTCGCGGAAACGCTCCATCATGCGGCCCAGTTGCTCGCGGTCAAGTTCCACCCAGCGCCCGCGCACCAGCGCCAGGCCGTCGGTATGGGCCAGCAATTCCTCGATCTCCGCGGCGGTGAGCGTTTCCCCGTCGAGCGTGACTTCCATGCGGAAATCGAGCAGTGCATCCTGCCCGATTCCGGAGGGCGGAGCGCCGCCCACCGTGCCGGTCACCCGCGGGCGGGGCGGGCGGTTGCCTCTCCACACCGCGGGCATCCGGACCACCACGCCGCCGGCTTCCAGTTGCGGCACGTCGCGCAAAAGCTGCATCGCCTCGCCGGCCGTCCACCGCAGGGGGTGGAAGATTTCGCCGCGGTCCACCATGGTCTTCAGCCAGGGACAGCTTTCCGAGGCTCGCTGCACGGGGAGGAGGAGGGACAGCAGGCGGCCCTTGTTGGCCGCCCCGGCGTATTCGCGGAGAGCCTGGCCCAGCGGCAGATGCTGGGCCTTGGCCTGCGCCGAAAGCCGCGTGGTGTAGGTGGCCATAAAAGCGAACGGCGCGTCCGGGTCCTTGCGGTTCTCGGCCAGGTTGAAGTGCACGCGGCCCACCAGGTTCCACGCCGGGTTGCGGCCCTTCAGGAACTCCTGCACGCCGCCATGCGATTCGGCCAGCTCGATTCCGAAGGCCTCATCCAGCTCGCGCCACAGGGCCTCCAGGACCGCTGCCGTCAGGTACTCCGCCCCTACCATGGGAGGCGCGCCCAGGACCAGCCACTCCAACTCTTCCGGCGGGGGGGAGGGGACCGCCTCCCCCCGCGTTTCGCCATCCCCGTGGGTGCAGAGCGCTGTCACGTACCGCGCGGCCAAGTCCCGCCAGTACGAGAACGCGGGAGGCATGGCCGTCCCCACTTCCCCGGCGCCGAGTTGGAGAAGCCCATGGCCCGCGCCCCGCGCGAAAGCGGGCTGCAGCCGGCCGGCCAGCGCGCCATTCAGGCTAGCCGCGCCGGCTTCCTGGGCCAGCCGCAGATGCCCGTGCGGGGTCAGAACCAGGCTGAGCGATACGGGATCGTCCATGGGAGAGAATTTCAGCGTAGCAACCTGGCAGGCGGCCTGCACACGTCGCCACCCGAGCGATTGTCTCCGCTCTGGAAGCTCCCCTTCGGTGGGTCGGGGCTTCCGCCCCGCAGCCGGGCTTCGGCCCGGCCGAAGCTCGGCAGCGGAGCGGAACCCCCGACCCAAGCGCCGCTTCGGCGTTTGCCCGAGCGCCTTAAACTCCCGCTCGCGTTGAACGCGCGCCTGTTCTCTGCTTAACTGAAGAGCATGTCTTCCCCCCTGCGGGGCGCGAGCGGCGCCGAACCGGATCGCTTTCCCGTACGCATCTGGCTCATCGCCCTGTTGGGTTGGATGTTCGATTTTTACGATCTGATCCTGTTCTCCTTCCTCCTCATCCCCATCGGGCGCGATCTCGCTCTCACCAACTCCCAGGAAGCGGTCCTGCTCGGTGTGGCTTTGGGCGCCTCGGGCGTCGGCGGCATTATTTTCGGCTACCTTTCCGACCGCTACGGCCGCCGTCGCGTCATGACCTGGACCATCGGGCTGTACTCCGTGGGTACCGCCCTGACGGCGTGTTCCACCGGCGCTCTCAGTCTCCTCATCTTCCGCCTGCTCACCGGGCTGGGCGTCGGCGGAGAGTGGGCCGTCGGGCATGCCCTGGTGCAGGAGGCTTCCCCCACGCGCATGCGGGGCCGCGCCGCCGCTTTCCTGCAAGCCGGGGAGCCCGTGGGCGTGGGTCTGGCCGCCGTCGTGGGCCTCCTGCTGACTCCGCTGGTGGGGTGGCGCTGGATCTTCCTGATTTCTTCCGTCTCCGCCGTGCTGGCCTTCGTCGTCCGGCGCCACATGCCCGAATCGGCCCTTTGGGAACGCCAAAAAAAGGAACGGCTCTCGGCCTCGGGAGCCCTCGTCTGGATCGCCCGCAACCATTACATGGGCTACATGCTCAAGGGCTGGCTTTTGGGCGTCTTCAAGCTGGGAACCTACTGGACCTGCTACATCTGGCTCCCCAAGTTTCTCCAAAACGAGTTGCACCAGCCTATCGGCGCGTCGGCCGTCTGGATTCTCACCGCCCAGTCGGGGCAGTTGCTGGGAATGCTGGCCTTCGGGTGGATTGCCGACCGCTACGGCCGCCGCCAGGCTTACACCGGCTATTCGATCCTGACCGCGGCGGCGCTGTTCCAGTTGGCATTTCGCTGGCGGGAGCTTTTGCCCCATCCGGCGCTCTTCTGGGGCGTCATGTTCGCCCTGGGGCTCGGCTCCGGCTGCACCGCGGGTTTCGGCGCCCTGCTGGCCGAACTCTTTCCCACCCGGGTCCGCAATTTCGCTATGGGGACCAGCTACAACTGCGCTCGCGGCGTTCAGTTCTTCGCCCCGGTGATCGTCAGCGCGTTTGTGGCGCGCTACGGCTTGAGCGGCGGCCTCGGGGTCCCGCTCGTCCTCGCCCTGGCCACGGCCTTGTGGGTATGGGTCCTCCCCGAAACCCGCCACCGCATTTTGTCCGAAATCGGCGCCTCAGAGCCGCCGCCGTCAGGGAGCGGTCAGCGGCGGTGACGTGTCGCGCCCGCCGGCGCGGAGCGCCGCCAGTTTCTCCCGATACTGCTGCTGCAGCCGCTTGCGGTAGGCGCCCGCCCGCAACCCGGCCGCGGCCGCCCTCCCGTTGAGGATCTCGTCCGCCGCTTCCACCGCGCCGCGCATGTCTCCTCCGGCGGCCTGCAGGAACCCCGGGTCCCAGCCGAAGCCGAATGCCCAGATCGCGGGGAGCGGCGTCGCGTAGTTGTTCGGCAGCCCCAGGTCCCCATAGGGGAACTTCGCGGCCCAGTCCACGTGGTAGCCGATCCGCATGTTGGAAGGATTCACCGAGACTTGCGCGTGTGTGACGCAGTTCTTCGCCGGAATGCGGTACCGGTTGCGCAGCATCTCCGTCAGCATCACGGCCGACCGCTTCTGCGCCGCCGTGACTTCCTCCTCGGCGCGGTCCCTGCCGGTCCGGGCCTCGAACGCAATCCCCAGGAAACTCTCGTTCAGGTTTACGTAGATCCACTGGTCATCCGCCCAGACCGAATGCCCGGCATGGTTCGCCGCGTCGCCTTCCGCCACCACCCGGTACACGCGTCCGAAGCGGTCGATGAGGAAGTGGTAGCACTGCCGCCGGCGGAGGAAGCCGAGCAGCGACTCTCCTATCCTTTTGAGTTCTTCGTTGTGCACGGCCGCAAAGGGCGCCTGCTGGCTTTCCGTGCTGTGAAAAACGATGCCCGCGGGCTGTGAGCGCCGCGCCGGCCCGCCCGCGCCGCCGGCCGGAAACGCCAGGTAGGACCGGGGATGGGAGGAAACCGCGAAGCTGTTATCCACCCGCAGGCCGTTGCTGTACGCCTCGGAAGTTCCGCTCTGCTCCACCCGCCAGATCTCGGCGCCGGCGTCGGACGGGTGAGACAGGTGGTTGCGCCTCTCCGCCGCCACGCCAGGCAAGACCGTGGGACGGGGCGCTACCCGCGCCGCCGCGCGCGTGAGAAAAAACGTAACCAGGCCCGTCAAAGCAATGGCCAGCAGCAACGCTGCCCGGCCCTTGCGCATCCCCCGGCGGGGCTCCCGGCCCCCGTTCGTGAGCGGAGCCACGCTCTGTAGAAACCTCAGGCGCTTCACCGGGTCTCCGATAAACCCCGCGACATTCCCGACCCATGGCTCTAATCCTGGAGCTTTCTTGCGGATTACCATGCTGCCCGTAGGATCGGCGCAATTCTGAAATTCCCTTAGAGGGGCGGCGTTTTCCCACTAAAGTTCCCGAAACGGGGCGCCGATCCTAAGGTTTCGGGAACGAAAACCCTGATTTTGGAGCTGAGATGTTCAAAAAATGGTTCGAATTTTCGCTCAACGGCAACGGCGGGGACGGCGCGGCAGAGCGCCGTAACGGCTCCTCGCACCATGCGGCGGCCTTGATGGAGCCGCCCGAAACCGCGCACGCCGCGGAATCGCCCACCCCGCCCCCCCATGAAGAGTCCGGCGCGCTCCCTGCCGCCCATTGCTCGGATTTCGAGCGCGTCTATCGCGACGCCGGAACCAAGCCGCCGGAGGTCCCCTGCGGGATTCTCAAGGTGGTGGAAATGATGAATAGCCAGCACCTCTCCGGTCTATCGCCGGAAGCCCGGCGCTGCGCCGTCCTCATGGCCCTGGAAGCGGCCGGAGCCCAAATGGAGGACCTTCTCCAGGATGCCGTGCTCCGGCAGCGGTTTCGACGAGGCCAAGACCGGGGAGAACCGCGGCCTGCAAGCCGAACTGGACCGCCTCACCGCCCAATACATGGCCCGCCTCCAGGCGAACCTGGACGAAGTCGCGCGCGAGCAGGACGCCTTCCGCGCCTGGCGGAAGAAGAAACAGCAGGAAGCGCAACGCATCGCCGAGGCCGCTCGCCTGGTTCGGGCGGACGCAATGAGCCCGCTCATCTCGCTGTTCAGCCTGTTCGCGGTGCTGTCGCTATTCGCGGTCGGCGGCGCGCAGGCGGCGATCCCGGAAATGCACCGGGTGGCGGTCGACGTTATGCACTGGCTGAGCGACCGCCAGTTCGCCGACATGTACGCAATCTCACAAGTGTCGCCCGGACCGAACGTGATCATCGTGGCGCTGATCGGGTTCCACGTGGCGGGGCCTCGATGTCGGCACGAGCCGGATCGTCGTGGCGCGGAGCGCCGACAAAAAGTACGCCTACGAGTCGCAATTGAACGCGTTCCTCACCCTCCCGCACTCCAGGCTCGCCGAGAGCCTGCTCCAGCGGGAGAACGTCTTTCATGAGGTCCGCGGCGCCGATATCGTCGTTATGGGCAACGACGCACAGCGCTTCGCCGAAGTCTTCCACGTCGAAATGCGGCGGCCCATGCGCAACGGGACCCTCAATCCCCAGGAACCGCACAGCCTCGCGGTCATGCGCAGCCTCATCGCCCGCCTGCTTGGCCGGGCGTCCGCCGAGAAGCAGAAAATCGCGTTCAGCGTGCCGGCCCCGCTCCTGGAGGGAGATGCGGGAATCCCATACCATCAGGCCTCCATCCATCAGATGCTGAAAGACCTGGGGTACGACGCCACCCCCATTGCCGAGGGACTGGCTGTCATCTTCGGCGAACTGGGCGATTCCAATTTTACGGGCATCGGGATCTCCTGCGGCAGCGGCATGTGCAACGTCTGCCTGGCCGTCCTGTCCGTTCCCGTAATCAGCTTCAGCATCCCCAAGGCCGGAGACTTCATCGACTCCCAGGCGGCGCTCGTTACCGGCGACATCGCCACCCGCACGCGGATCTTCAAGGAGCAGGGCTTTCGCCTGAACGGTTTCTCCAACGATCGCGTGCAGAACGCCCTCACGGTCTACTACCACGAGATGGTCGCGCACCTCGTCGAATCGCTCCGCGCCCAGATCTCCTCCACTCAGCGTCTGCCCAAGCTGGAGCAGTCCGTTCCGCTGGTGGTCAGCGGGGGGACGGCCATGCCCAAGGGATTTCTCGAGTGCTTCACCACCGCGCTGCGCGCCAATGAACTCCCGGTCAAGCTCTCCGAGGTCCGCGTCTCCGCCGACCCGCTCAACTCCACCGCGCGCGGGGCCCTCATGGCGGCGCTTTGCTGAGTCCTGGATTTCCAGCGGCCGGCGCGGAGCCGCCACCGGAGGGAGCAGTTATCCGCCGTCGCGGAGAGGGTGGGGCAGGCGATTCGCCTGCCCTCGCCAGCCTCCGGGCGGAGCGGGCACGGCTGTTTTGCATCCGGCTATCTGTCCCACCTCAGGTCACTTCTTCGCCGGCGTAATGTCGGTGACCGGCACGTCCCAGTGCGCCAGCAGGATTTCGAACCGGCGCTGCTCCTCGCGCTTGTATGTCTCCTGGTTGGGCCAAAGCTGCCGGATCAGGCGCTCTTCTTCGGGATCCGCCGTGGTTGCCGCGGTGGAGTTCCTGAACCGGATGGTCACGCGGTAATCCCAGCGTCCGTCCTCGGTCATGTGGTTCGCCGGCTGCTCGATTTTCACCGAAATCATCCGGCCGCTCTCCACACTCTTCTGCAGCAGCGGGTAATGGTTTTTCAGGAAAAGCTGGAGAAACTCCTGCTGATGCCCCCACTGGACCTTGTAGTAGTACTCCAGGGCGTACGGCTGACCGGCCGCCGCCTGCGTCGGCGCGCCCTGGGCCAGCAGCGGACCCGCCAGCGCGGATAGCAGCAGCGTGAACAGAATCGTTCTCATGGATCTGGATTCTACCAGACCCGCGATAGAATATCCCGAGGCCGGAAGCCGATTATGGCAAGCCTTCCCAACGCGAAGACGCTCACCTACGACCAATGGCTGAAGCTGCCGCTGACCGCGGGTGGCCGCGAGGAAGTCGTCAACGGCGAAATCACTTTTATGCCCCCCAACAAATGGCCGCACGCGCAGGTGGTCCGCAACCTCGTAGCGGCATTCCTGCGGCAGATTGACCCCGCGGCCGTAGAACTCGTGTTCAGCGATTTCGGCCTGGTGATCCGGCGGGACCCGCTCACCTGTCGGGAGCCCGACCTGGCGCTTTTTGACAGGGGCGCAATGGTGGTGCAAGACGGTTATTTTCACTCTCCCCCTCAGCTTGCCATCGCAGTGCTTTCGCCTTCCGAAACGCGCCGGCAAATCGAGGAGAAGCTGCGTGATTACGAGAGCATCGGCGTGCCGGAAGTGTGGCTGGTCAGTCCGGAAGCGGGTACCCTCGAGCGCCTCCTGCCTGAAGGGGGCCGGTTGCGCCGCTCGGCGATCGTAGCTGAAGGCTCGCTCACCCCGCAACGCTTCCCCAACGTGAGCATCGATATCTTGGCGATCTGGCCGGAGTAATCGCGCTGAAGCTCCGCGAAGGTCGACGCCCGCCCCACAAAGCAAAGCTCTCGCCCCGCTTGGCGGGACGCCGCCGGGGGCAAGGGAATCACCTGCCCCACCCGCTCAGCGCTCTTATTTCCCGAACAGCCCCGTCCTTACCAGCGCGTCCACATCCCGCGCGTGCACCGCCTGAAGGGGTTGCGCCGCCGAGAACGTGTAGTGCCGTCCCGTTGATGGGCCCCTCACGAGGATGGGCCTGCTCTCCAGGTACCGCAGCAGCGTCGTCTCGCCGGCGCTCTCCGCCACCGCGCCGCCGGGTGACGCGGCGCTAGCGGCTTCCATTCGTTTCTGTCCGCAACACGGCATCGCGTTCGTCCCTTTCACCTGATTCGGCGAGAGGTTGTATGACTACGGCCTGCTCCCTCGAGGTGGCCTTCTCCAGCAGGCACGTCCCGCCGGACAAAGCCAGCCACACCACTGGCGCCTCCCCCCAGCGGGAGGTCACGAACCACGCCAGCGGCGCGGCCACCCATAGGCTCAGGCAGTAGGGGCAATCCGCCAGTTTACCCGCAACCCCGCTTCCCAGGCGTTTGCGAATTCTCACGATCAGGTCCCAGGGGCCGTCCTCGCGCGCCAGCAGGTGCGTCACCCGCCACGTAGCCAGGACGGCCGCCAGGAACCGGAACCACACCGCGTCCATCGTCATGGAATGTCGTTGATGATGTTGATCGCGTAAAGCGCTTCCCTGTGATGGACGCTGCCGCTGTCGCCGACGTGCGTTTGATCGAGCACCTGCAACTCGAAGACGTACGCACACCGCTCGCCGCGCCGGAGTTGGGGGGAGGTCGGCGGCAGGGGAGGCCCTACGCCTGCGTCCAGCGCTCCCACGATGTCCCAGTTGGCCAGCGCGCCGTCCCCGCCCGGCGGCCCGGGCCAAACGTTCGGGACCCGTGCCGTTGGGGTCGCCCCCGGAATCGTCCCACCCGCCCCGCCGTTCTTCTGGAACCAGAGGCTGTACGAGCCGAAGTTGTCATTCGGCTTCTGCTGCGGCGCGGTCGGGTCGATGGGCGGATCGTAGGCCACGCCGCGGATCTGGGCTGTCTTTCCCACAAAGTCCTTCAGGTGCAGGTCTCCGCAGCCCGAAATCCCCCCGATCGACGTAATCAATGCCGTGGGATCGTAATTGTCGATCCACACCGCCACCTGGTCCACCGCGGCCACCGTCCCGGGGTATGCTCCTCCCGGCAGGAGGCGGTCCCGCGTCTCCACCAGGAGCACGAAACGGCCGTTCAGCGCCGTGCTGTCCCACGTCTTTCCCACTACTTTGGGCACGGTATGGGGAGCCGGGAAGGCGCACGAGAGAGCCGACCAGTACGCCACCAGGTTCCCGTTCAGGATAATGTTGGGCGTGGAAACCGGAAAGCATCCCGACTGCCAGGGGTGCGACGCGGAATCGGCATAGACCACCGGGGCGTTGACCGTACTTCCGCCCGCCGCGCTGCCGAAAGTGGGAACCGGCGCGGCCGGCGGAGAGTTGAATCGCGCCAGCATGTACTGCGTCATGATGCGGTTGCAGCCCACGGTGTAGGCGCTGCCCGTGATGGTGAAGCCGCCGCCCACCGAGGTCTCCGGTACGGCGGGGTTCGCATCATTCACGCTCTTGATGAGTTTGGTCGTGGAGCCGAGGTTGAACGGGTCTTCGCCCACCAGCGCCCCGACCTGCGCCACCTGCGTGATCTCCACCGCCGTCGTCTTTAGCTCGAATCCGTGGCTGTCCGTCAGGTGGGCGCCTCCGGACCCGTATACGTCCAGGTAGACCGTGAACTCGGTAATGCCGGGCGGCAGCAGGGCCGTATCCAGGTAGCCGAGTGTCGCTCCCGTCACCGCCGTTCCGTAGCTTGGGGCCGCCGGAGGATGGCTGCAATCGGGGTAGACCACCGCGTCGTTGATGGGCGGGTTCGCGCCCCAACTGTACCGGAGCGTATAGTGGTCGAACGACGAGCCCGCCGCCGTGCCTGTAATCTCGATCGCCGTCAGGTCGCCGCACGCCGCGAGGAACACCGGACCGGCGCACGCCCCCTCAGCCGGCGTGTCGATTTCGCCGATCAGCGGATGAAAGCACCTCCGCACGCAGCGGAAGAACCCCAGCAGGCACCGCAGCGCCTGCACGAAACTCCGCGCCCGCGCCAGGCAGCACCCGAACCGGATGGCGCAGAGGCAGAGGCAGCGGCAGTAGCGGAACGTCGGCTGCTTGCTGATCTCCGCATACATTTTTTCGCCGAACAGGTACGGCGCGGTGTTGACGGTCAGGAGGCGTTCGAAAATCGCCGCCGTGTCCTGCTCGCCTTCGAAGCAGTCGATCTTGCCGTCCAGCACTTCATCCGGAATGCCGGCCGGAAATTCGATCCCCGCAAACTGATCCGTCAAGTAAGGTTTGTAGGCGCCCGCCAGGGCTTCAATGAGTTTTTGGAAATCGCGGCGCAGTTCGGCGCTGATCTCCGGTTGGTTCGCCGTGTCCGTCCGGCGGGGCAGGCGCACGCACCGGAAGTAGCGGTAGAGATAATATGCGAACGCGCGGAATGTGCGCGGCCCGCGGCACACCAGCCACCCGAAAATCAGGCAGCAGCGCAGATGCTCGAAACACCACCACCAGCTCTTTACCGGGCCCATCACCTCACGGCCCTGAGGCCCCAGGAGCCGCATGACGACATCCTCGGTCAGGAAGGGCCCGAACAGGCGTTCGGCCAGAGCCACCTCTTCTTCGCAGTTCGGGTCCGTGCTTTCAGCCGCTTTCTTCAGTTCTTCGGGCGATTTGGCGTGTCGTAATTCCGCTTCCAGCCAGGGCTGGTACGCCGCCAGCAGCGCCCGTAACACGGTTTGGAAATCGTCGGAATGGATTTCCTTTCTGTCTGCTTCCGTCATCTGACCTCCTTCTGGGGTACGACGATGTTTACCCGCTTGGGCGGGCCGCAAACATACAGGGTTGAAGGTTGGTTCTGGACGTCCTGGGACATCCAGTACGAATCCCCAAAATTATAGTCCGAGCGACGGAAAATATCGACGGGAAAATACGATTTCCTGAGGGTTGGTACTAGGGAAAGTTCCGGAACAGCTTTGGGAAAGAGGGTCCTCTTTGACCGGGATTGGGGAGGGCCGGTTGGTTTGGGCGTGGACAAAACCAACCGGCTCCAGGAAGGGAGCGCCGGGGGGGGGAACCGGCTTACGCGGTTCCGGCGCGGGCGACGCTCGGTCCCGCTTTGATGATGCTCTCCGGGCAGCCGTCGTCCATCAGTTTGAAGTTCTCGACGAACCGGGCCGCCAGGGCTTTGCACTTGCGGGTGTACTCATCCCGGTTGGGCCACGTGTTGGCCGGATTCAGGATCTGCGGGGGAATGCCCTCGCAGGATTCCGGCACGTCGAAGCCGAAGACCCGGTCCTGCCGGTACTTTACGTCCTTCAGCTTGCCCGTCAACGCCGCGTGCAGCAGCCCCCGCGTGTGGCGGATGCTGATGCGCTTGCCCACCCCGAACGGCCCGCCGGTCCAGCCGGTGTTCACCAGCCAGCACGTGGCGCCGTACTTCAGAAGCCGCGCTTTCAGCATTTCCGCGTAGGTATACGGCCTGTGGACCATGAAAGGTCCGCCGAAGCACGTGCTGAAGGTAATCTCCGGCTCCGTGCCCAGCCCGATCTCCGTTCCGGCGATCTTGCTGGTATACCCGGAAATGAAGTGGTAGAGCGCCTGGTCGGGGGTCAGCCGCGCAATCGGCGGCATCACGCCGTTGGCGTCGCAGGTGAGGAACACCACATTGTGCGGATGGCCCGACATCTTCGGCGGCAGATAGTTTTCGATGTAGTCCAGCGGATAGGCGCCGCGCGTGTTCTCGGTGAGCGCATCGTCGTTCAGGTCCAGCCGCCGCGAGAGCGGGTCCAGCACCACGTTCTCCAGAATCGTGCCGAAGCGCCGCGTGCAGGCGTGGATCTGCGGCTCGGCTTCGGGCGAAAGCCGGATGACCTTGGCATAGCACCCGTCTTCGAAGTTGAACACGCCGTTCTCGCTCCAGCCGTGCTCGTCGTCGCCGATCAGGCTGCGCGACGGGTCCGCCGAAAGCGTGGTCTTGCCCGTGCCGGAAAGCCCGAAGAACAGCGCCACGTCCCCGGCCGGGCCGACGTTGGCCGAACAGTGCATCGGCAGCACGCCTTCCTGCGGCAGCAGGAAATTGAGGACGGTGAAGATGGTCTTCTTGATCTCGCCCCCGTAGCTCGATCCGCCGATCAGCGCCAGCCGCTCGGAGAAGTTGATGATGATGAAGGTCTCCGTCCGCGTGCTGTCGATGACGGGCGACGACTGGAACGACGGCGCGCAGATTACGGTGAACTCCGGCACGTGGCGCTTCAATTCCTCCGTGCTGCGGATCTTCATGAACATGTTGCGCGCGAACAGGCTGTGCCACGCCTTCTCCGTGACGATCCGGATGGGCATGCGGTAATCCGGGTCGGCGCCTGCGTAGCAGTCCTGCACGAACACGTCGCGGCCCTGCAGGAACCCTTGCAGCCGCATCAGTAGCGCGCTGAACTTCTCCGGGCTGAACGGCCGGTTGTATTCGCCCCACCATACGGGCTGCCCGGTGGAGTGGTCGCGGACGACGAACTTGTCCGCCGCGGCCCGGGCCGTGTGCTTCCCGGTGTTCACCACCATGGGACCCAGGTGCGAGACGCGCGCCTCGCCGCGGAACACCGACTCCTCGTACAGCGACGCGGTCGGCAGGTTCCAGTAGACGCGGTGCAGGTTGGTCAGGCCATGGTTCTGGAGGCCGTAGATGCTGGCCAGCTTACCGGCTTCGTCCTGCGCCGGCGATGGAAGATCCAAGTACGGGTTCATTGCCAATCCCTCACCAGTTTGCGGTCGCCCAGGTACAGTTCGTTGGGAGCGTTGGGATCGAGCGCCCACTTGATGCGTTCAATCCCCTCGGTGATTTCTTTGATCGTTCCGCAGAAGCTGAGCCGGAGATGCCCCTCCATGCCGAACTCGCGGCCGGGCACCGTCACCACCCGCACCTTTTCCAGCAACATGCGCGACAGCTTCTGGGAGTCCTTCTCGTACGCGCTGAAATCCGGGAAGCTGTAGAAGGTGCCGCCGGGCTTCGTCACTTTCACTCCGGTGAACGCTCCCAGCCGCGCCAGCATCACGTTGCGGTTGTTCTCCAGCGTCAGGCGGAGGCTCTCGATGCACGATTGCACGCCGTTGAGCGCGCCCACCGCGGCCCACTGCGAAGGCGCCGCCGGACCGGAAGTCTCCTGCGACTGAATGTTGGTCATGGAGCGGATCAACTGCCGGTTCCCGATGGCCCAGCCGATGCGGAATCCCGTCATGGCGTACATCTTCGAGACGCAGTTGATCACTATCAGCTTCGAGCTCTCCAGGTTGTGGACGTGCGTGAAGCGGTAGCAGTTGGTGGGCTGCCGGCCTTCGAAGATCAACCGGTTGTAGGTGTCGTCCATGATCAGGTAGAGGTCGCGCTTCTCGCACAGATCCACGACGCCGGCAATGAAATCGTCGGAGTAGACCGCGCCCGAAGGGTTGTTCGGGCTGTTGAGGATGATCGCCTTGGTGTACTGTCCCACCGCTTCGGCGATCTCTTCCACGGTCGGCTCGAAACCGCCGTCGCGCGCCGTGACTGGAACCGGCACGCCGCCCGCGAGTTTGATCATCTCCGGATAGCTGACCCAGTAGGGCGCGGGGAAAATCACTTCTTCCTTGGGGTCGAGGATGGAATGCAGCAGCACCATGATGGACTGCTTGGCGCCGCTCGATGCGATCACGTTTTCCGGCGCGACCAGGCGGTCATAGTGCTCCTCGGTGTAGCGGATAATGGCTTTCTTGAGCGCCGGGATGCCATCCGCGGGAGTGTATTTCACGTCTCCCGTGTTGAGGAGGGAAGTGCAGCTGACGATGGCGTCGATAGGCGCTTTGCTTTTGGGCTCGCCGCCTCCGAGGTGAATGACAGGTTCGCCTTTCTCCCTGAGTAACGCCGCCATCTCATTCAGTTTCAGGGTTGGCGATTCGCAGATAGATCTTGCCAGTTGGCTGAGGCTCATGGTCTTGTCCGCTTTAATATAGACTTCACCCGTGCGTGCGCCGCGGGGGTTAATTCCAGTGTACAAGATGCCACACTCCGGCAAATAGCCCCACGCTGAAGTGGTAGGGCGAACGCCGGTGGCCGGTTTTCGCGTGAAGTCGGCACAGGCTGCAAAGCGGGGGCTGGCTCGAATTTCGCCGTCTTTGCGAAACTTCGTGCCTGTACCCGCTTTGCCCTTTCACGGATCGTACTGCGTGGTATTTGCACCCAGCGCAAGCCACCGGCGGTACCGACCCGCTGCGGTACGCTGGAAGTAGCGCATATATGCCCGGAATCGCAGTTATGGCCCTGTTTGCGGCCTCGCTCCCGAACGCCGTTGTGCTTCAGCCGGTGGCCAACATGTACTCCAAGCCCTCCCCCGACGCGGATGTGGTTTCACAAGCCATCTACGGCGCCAACGTCGGAATTCTGGATCAGCAGGAAGGCTGGGCGCGCATCCGTACGCCCGACGATTACACCGGGTGGGTCCCCGCCTCGTCCTTGCGCGCGGGCGCGGCCTACGCCGCCGCCGGCCGGGTGGCCGAGGTCCGCAGCCTCTTCGCTCACCTTTACCGCGAAGCCGACGTGACCCGCCATGCCCCGCTGCTTACCGTGCCCTTCGAAACGCGCCTGGAAGCGGTTTCCGACCCGAAAGAAAACGGGAGGTGGATCTCCGTGCGGCTTCCGGACGACCGCTCCGGGTGGGTCCAGACGGCCGACGTGAACTTCGATCCCAAGCCTCTCAGCATTCCGGAAATGCTGGAGTTCAGCAAGCGCTTTCTGGGCTTGCCGTATACCTGGGGGGGAACGTCCAGCTACGGTTACGACTGCTCGGGGTTCGTCCAGATGCTGGAGCGCCGCCGCGGAGTCCTCATGCCGCGCGACGCGCAGCCGCAGGCCGACTGGAGCGGCGTTATGCCCGTCGAGCGCAAGGACCTCCGGCCCGGCGACCTGCTTTATTTCGGCAGTTCCGCGCAGCACATCACCCACACCGGAATGTACTTGGGGGAAGGGAAGTTCATTGACGCTACGACTTACGAGACGCCCATGGTGCGCATCGACGACCTGGAGAACCCGCGTTGGACGAAACTGCTGGTAGCCATGAGGAGGGTGAAATGAAGCGCCGTAGCTTTTTAGCGGGCGCCGCGCTCGTGGGGCAGGTCCCCGGGCTGCCCGTCCTGGCCCAGACCGCGGGCAGGGCCCAACTGGAATCGAAGATCGTCCGCCTCAAGCTCCGCCATACCTGGACCACCACCATGTCGTCCAGCGAGTACCGCGACACGCTGCACGTCTCCTACCGGCGCGATGGCCTCACCGGCCACGGCGAGGGAGCCCCCATCGTGCGCTATCACGAGGACGCCGTTTCGGCGGGGAAAGCCGTGGAGTCCGTGCGGGGCCTGCTGCTCTCCGCCGCTCCCATGCAGTTTGCGAAGGTGATGGCGCAGGTCTTCCAGCGCGTTTCCGGCGAATGGGCCGGCAAGGCGGCTATCGACATCGCGCTCATGGACTGGGTGGGCCAGAAGCTCAAAATTCCGCTCTACACGTATTTCGGACTCGATCCCAAAGATACGCCGCTCACCACCTTCTCCATCGGGATCGACAGCCCCGACATCACCAGGCAGAAGACGCGGGAAGCCGCCGAATACCCCATCCTGAAGGTGAAAGTGGGGGCGCGCAAAATCGACTGGCTGGCCCGCCAGGGGGTGCAGTTCATCGAACAGCCGCTGCCGGCCGAGATGATCGAGGAAACGCGCTGGCTGCGCAGCCGCGTCGGCATCCCCATCATCGCCGACGAGGCCTGCCAGCGCGCCTCCGACATCCCCAAGCTCAAAGAGGCGTACGACGGCGTGAACGTCAAGCTGGACAAAGCCGGAGGCATGCTGGAGGCTTACCGCATGATCCAGATCGCCAAGGCGCTGGGGATGAAGACCATGCTGGGCTGCATGATCTCCAGTTCGGTGTCGGTCACGGCCGCGGCGCACCTCTCGCCCCTGGTGGATTACGCCGACCTGGACGGCAATCTCCTGATCGCCAATGATCCGTTCCGGGGCGTGCGCGTGGAGAAGGGAAAGCTGATTCTGCCCGATCGCCCGGGGCTGGGGTTGGAACAATCCGGACCTGCGAGTCGTAAATAGGGTTGGGTGTACCCCTTCGAAGACACCAACGGCCACCGCAAAGCATCGCGGTGGCCTTTTTTCAGTGCCGCCGGCGGCCGGGTCGCGCCACCGGCGGTACTCCTAACCTTTGATCGCTACCGGGGCCAGATCGCGGCTGGAAATCACGCGGTCCACCATCCCGTACTCGACCGCCCCGTCCGGCTCCATGATGTAATCGCGATCGACGTCCTTGGCGATCCGGTCCACCGGCTGGCCGGTGGCGTCCGCCAGCATTTTGTTGAGAATCTCACGCATCCGCAGAATTTCGCGGGCGTAGATGTCGATATCCGCGGCCTGTCCCGCCAAGCCCTGCATGGACGGCTGGTGGATCATGATCCGGGAGTTCGGCAGGCTGAAGCGCTTGCCCTTGGTCCCCTTGGCCAGCAGAACCGCCGCCATGGAGGCGGCCTGGCCCACGCAGATCGTTACGATGTCCGGCCGGATGAACGCCATCGTGTCGAGGATGGCCAATCCGGCCGTGATCGATCCGCCGGGGGAGTTGATATAGATCGAGATGTCCTTCTCCGGGTCCTCGGCCTCGAGGAACAGGAGCTGGGCGATGATCAGGTTGGCGACCTGGTCGTCAATCGGCGTCCCCAGGAAAATAATGTTCTCTTTGAGCAGCCTGGAATAGATATCGTATGCGCGTTCGCCTCTGGAGGTCTGCTCGACCACCATGGGGACGAGGACCGAGTGTCCCATCGTGCCTCCGGATTATTCAGAGTTTGAGCCTAAGCCCGCTTCGCGGCTACGGCGCGCCTGGCTTTCCGCTGTTTCGTGGCTGCCAGAGCCTTTTTCTTCAGCTCCAGGGCCTTCGCCAGGTCGGCGATCGTGTTCCGCCCCAA
>JAIQFU010000147.1 GCA_020073115.1 Terriglobia bacterium | reverse complement strand
CGCAGCATTTTACGGCGATTCAGGCAGTGGCGCTGGCGGAACTCGACGGCGTCAGCGCGCCTAACCCGTACGGCAAACTGCCGCTGACCGATAAAGACCCGGCGCGGCCGGCGGTAACGCCCGGCGCCAACCCGGCCAAACCGGAGGAGTACGACTACTGGGACCACGTCGATTTCATCGTGGACCAGGCCAATGCGCGGGGGATGTACATCGCGATGCTGCCGTCCTGGGGCCGCTGGGTCAACGCGGGCCGCGGGGACGAGCGCCTGCTGACGCCCGCCAACGCGCGCGTTTACGGCGAGTTCCTGGGGAAGCGCTACGGCCGCAAAGGGGTCATCTGGATTCTGGGGGGCGATCGCACCCCGGCCGGCGTCGAGGAGACATGGCGCGCCCTGGCGGCGGGAATCGCCATCGGGACATCCGGCAAGGAAGACTACAGCGCCACGCTGATGAGCTTCCACCCCCGCGGCGGCGAAACCTCGTCCACCTGGTTCCACAACGACCCGTGGCTCAGCTTCAACATGCAGCAGACCGGCCACGGGCTGGCGGACTCCACGGCGAGTTGGGCGCGCATCGCCAAAGACTACGAACGGCAACCGGTGAAGCCGGTAATCGATGGCGAGCCGCTCTATGAAGACCACCCGCTGGCCTTCCGCTCGCGGGACAACGGCTATTCCTTCGATGCGCACGTCCGGCAGCGCGCCTGGTGGGATGTCTTTGCCGGCGCCTGCGGCCACACCTACGGCAACCACTCCGTGTGGCAGATGTACGCCCCGGGGCGGCAGCCGGTCAATGGGCCGCTGTTCTACTGGTACGAGGCGATCCGCCGGCCGGGGTCGGGGCAGATGCAGTACGTGCGCGCGCTGGTGGAGTCGCGGCCGTACCTCTCGCGCGTTCCGGACCAGTCGCTGGTGGCCGATGCGCTTGCCGGCGCCGACCACATCGCGGCGGCCCGGGGGGACGGCTACGCGTTCCTCTACAGCCCGCAGGGCCGGCGGTTCACGGTGGACCTGGCCAAAGCCGGTAAATCCAGCCTGAAGGCCTGGTGGTACAACCCGCGGACGGGGACGGCGGCCGAAGCGGGGATGTTCGACGCCACGGGCCAGCGCCAGTTCACGTGCCCATCGGAGGGTTTCGGAAGCGATTGGGTGCTCGTGCTCGACGAGGCATCGCGGAACTTCCCCACCCCGGGCCGCACGGCGTGGAGGAAATAGGCCCGCAGTTCAGAAGTTCAGGCCGAGACTCGCCAGCGCCTGATGCCTGCCCGAGCGGACCAAGCCGCGCAGAGGCTCTACGAATTGCTCCGCGCCGAAATGCGTGTACCGCGCTTCGGGCGCGAACCGGAGCCGCCACGCCCGGATCTCTACGCCGGCAGCCAGAACCACGCCGTACACCACGCGCCTGCGCTGCTCCCGCGGCGGATCGGGAGCCGCTGAAACGCACGGGTTGTCGAAGTTGTAGCATTGATAGTCCTGCCGCACGCTGGAAATGAGGTTCGCGGCGCCTCCGGCCGCAACGTACGGCCGATGCGTCCGCCGCCCGAAATACTTCCTGGCCAAAACCGAAACGTGCCACGCGCGCGCTTCCACCGAGTTGCGAAACCCCGTGCAGCAGGAGTCGCCTTGATTGGCCGGCGCGTAGGTGAGATCTTCGCCGCGATAGCGAAGAGGATCGTACAGGGCATCCATTCCGATGCCCAAACTCAACGGGAGCCGAATCTCGGCGGAAGGCCCGAACGCATACCAGCTCCTGTCGCTCGAGTAGTTCACGCCGCCTTTGATATTGGGGTAGTTGAAGCCTCCGCTGGCCGGCCGGAAGGCGTTGGTAAGCGGTACGCCGCCGCGGACGCCCACCAGGAATCGCTGCGCAAACGCCGCCGTCCCCAGAAGCAGAAAAAGAGCGAGTATCCTCATCTACTCCAAAGACCCGCGAGCGGCGGATTCCACTACGCTTACGCGGCCGAATAGACGCGGTCCATCTTCTCGTACCAGGGGTGGGCGGAGCGGATGGCCTCGTTCACGGCGTTGATGTTCCGGACGCCCTCGCGCGCGAGCCACTCTTCCAGTCCCTTGGCGCCCTGCTTGGCGTAGCCCGGGATCCCGTCCTTCCAGGTGGCGCGCCCGCATAAAACGCCGGAGTAGGGCACGCCCGCATCCGTGGCCATCTTCAGCGATTCGGTGAACTGGGGGTTGCTCACCCCTGCGCTGAGATAGATGAAAGGCTGGGCGGCCACGGCGGCGGCGTCGCGGAAGTGCTTCAGGGCCTCGTCGCGGCTGTACGCCTTCTGGCCTTTGAAAAAAGCGCTGCCTTCCACGTAATCGGCGTTGACCGGGATCTCCACCTTCAGGACGTCCACGCGGTATTGGGGCTTGGAGAACTCTTCCATGCTTCTGCGGACGATCTCCGGCTTGGAGCGCGCGTATTCGAAGCCTTTTTCGTCGCCGCCGCGAGGATCGTAGCCGACGAATTCCAGGAAGAAGGGGATTTCGTAGGTTTCGCACTCGGCGCCGATGCGCTCGATAAACGCGTGCTTCACGTCGTTGATGGCCGTGTCCTCGTAGGGCGTGTAGTAGATCAGGATTTTGACCGCATCGGCGCCCCAATCGACGAGGCGCTTGACGGAGACGTGCGGCAGGAGGTCCGGCAGGCGGCCGGGACGCCGGTTGTCGTAGCCGCTCAGCTCATAGGCGAGCAGCAGGCCGGCGTTCCGGCTCCGCGCTTTGGAAGCATCGAGCCCAAACTCGGGATCGAGCAGGATGGCGCTGGCATGCGGCGTGAGGACCTTGGCGACGACGGTTTTGAACTCGCTCATCATCGCCGGAGTGATTTCCTTGATATCGACGCCGCGGGCGCTGGCCAGGGATTTCTGGAGGCTGCCCCGCTGGTCCATGGCCGCCGCGGCGATGACGCCGCGCTCGTCGGAAAGCGCTTGCATGCGCTTCTTCTTCCCCTCGGATAGTTTCATGGGGCCATTATCCCACTGACGGCCGGCGGCGCCGGCGGCCCGGGCATGCCCGTCCCAACCAGGGGAAGCCGGAGGAGGTACGATCACATCCGCAGCGGCTTGGCATAGCCGGTCATTTCCAGGTAACCGGCTCCCCGGCCGGAGCCGCTGTAGCGCACGGCGCCCTCCCAGTAGGTATTCTCCCGGGATACCAGCTCCTGGCCGGGGATGGCAGCCTCGCATTCCAGGGCGATTTTCAGCCGCGGGACCGTAATGCGCCATTTCACCGGGTAGCGCGCGCCCGTTTCGGGGCTGTTCCAGTACTCCAGGGGCCGGAGCTCGAAATCGGCGCGCGCCAGGTGGGTGGCGCGGCCATCGGGCGCCACGTAGGTCCCCGACGAGTACGCGCCGGCGCTGCCGTCGTTCCGGCGCAGTTGGAAGACCATGAGATCGGACCCGTCTTCCAACTGCGCGCTGAACCAGTCCCATCCGCGCTGGTCCGGAGCAGCATGTTGGTGAACCACTCGTGATCCATCCAGGCGAGGCCGGATACCGGAGCGCCGTTCAGTTCCCCCTCCACGGCAAGCCGGGTGAAGGAAACGTAGTACGACGCCTTGCCTTCACCCTCGGCCGTTTGGCTGACGCCGTTCTCCCCGTGGATCACGGGGGGTTTTCGCGGCGTGAGCCGGAGGGTGAACCGGATGCCTTCCGCGAGGGCGGTGAGGGTTTGGGCCCCGGCCCCCAGGTTCCACTCCGCCGCCCAGTTTCCGTTCCAGATGCGGCCGGCGTCCAGGCTCGCGCCGGCGATGCCCGGGCCGGCGCGGTTCACCCGCTCGTAATACCGGAACCGGCGGCCGTCGATATCGGTGAGCGCCAGGTGCGCCAGGTAGAGATCGTCCACGCGCCAGGCGGAAGGATTTTCAGACGATCCGCGGCGCTCGCCCTGCCGGAAGAACACCAGTTCGAAGCCGTAGGTATGCCCATCCCGTGCACGCAGGTTGCCGGTGTAGTACCACCACTCGGTGCGGAAATCCGGATGGCTGAAGTGGTCGCGGGGGAACTCGAACCGGTATCCCGGAACCGCGGATTTCCAGGATTGCGCTCCCAAACAGGATAATGTGGCCAGGATTACGGCGGCGAATCGCGCCATCTGCCCTATTGTCTCCCAAGTGTCGCTTCGCATACCGCGTCGGGGCAACGCCGCGCCACCGGGCCGAATCTCACGAGGATGGGAAACTCGGGAATGAACCGGCGCGAAGTTTTGGGCGGCCTCGCCGCTTTGGGCTCTTCCACCATGCTGGGCGCCGCCGGCCAGGGCGTGCCGCAACGCACGCTGGGCCGGACCGGTGAAAAGGTATCCATGCTGGGCCTCGGCGGAGGGCACATTGGGAGCTCGAAGCTCAGCGACGACGATGCCATCCGCATCATGCGCTCCGCCATCGACGGCGGGCTCAATTTCATGGACAACTCGTGGGACTACAACGGCGGGCAAAGCGAGATCCGGATGGGAAGGGCGCTGCGCGACGGCTATCGCCAGAAGGTCTTTCTCATGACGAAGGTGGACGGGCGCACGAAAGAGGAAGCCGCCAGACAGATCGACGAATCCCTGAAGCGGCTGCAAACGGACCACGTGGACCTGCTCCAGCACCACGAGGTGATCCGGTTCGACGATCCCGACCGCATCTTCGCGCCGGGTGGCGCGATGGAGGCCTTCCTCGATGCGAAGAAAGCGGGGAAGCTTCGCTACATCGGTTTCACCGGCCATAAGGATCCGCACGTGCACCTGTACATGCTCCAGGTGGCGCGCGAGCACGGCTTCCATTTCGATACCGTGCAGATGCCGCTCAACGTCATGGACGCCCATTACCGGAGCTTCCGCGACCTGGTCCTGCCGGAACTGGTGAAGCAAGACATCGGCGTGCTCGGTATGAAAAGCATGGGGAGCGCGGTGATTCTCAAGAGCAACGTCGTGACTCCGCCCGAATGCCTGAATTACGCGTTGAGCCTGCCGACGTCCGTCGTGATCACCGGGATAGACAGCCCCCAAATCCTGCAGCAGGCGTTGGACGTGGCGCGCGGATTCAAGCCGATGACCTCGCAGCAGGTCTCGGCGCTGCTGGCGAAGACCAAGGCGGCCGCGGCGCACGGCGAGTACGAACTCTTCAAGACCACGGCGCATTTCGATGCGACAGCGCGCCATCCCGAATGGCTGGGAGGCGAAACGCCGGAGACGCGGAAGCTGACGTCGGGATCGTGAGCGCCGACGGCGGCCGGATTGCGCCGGCGGTACTCGCATGCGCATTCCCGCACACAACGGCGGTTTTCCGGAGCGTACCCTGAAGCCATAGGAGCACTCATGAAAGCTGTCGTGTACAAAGGGAAGAATTCCGTCGCGGTGGAGGAGGTCCCCGATCCGCGAATCGAGGCGCCGAGCGACGCGATCGTCCGCATTACTACCGCCGCCATCTGCGGCAGCGACCTGCACATGTACGAAGACCGCAGCTCAGCCCAGCCGGGGACGGTCTTCGGACACGAGAACATGGGGATTGTAGAAGAAGTGGGGCCGGATGTGCGCGGCGTCAAAAAGGGCGACCGCGTGGTGCTGCCTTTCAACGTCGCGTGCGGCTTCTGTTTCAATTGCAGCCGGGGGTTCACCAATGCCTGCCTCACGGCCAACCCGGAGGGCACGACCGCCGGCTACGGCTATGCGGGAATGGGACCCTACCGCGGCGGCCAGGCCGAGTACCTGCGCGCGCCCTTCGCCGATTTCAACTGCCTGAAGCTGCCGGGCAGGGAGGGCGACGAACTGGAGGACGACTTCGTCCTGCTGGCCGACATCTTTCCCACTGCGTGGCACGCGACCGAACAGGCGCACGTGCACGAGGGCGATTCGGTGGCTGTTTTCGGCGCTGGCCCAGTAGGACTGCTCTCGGCCTACAGCTCTTTGCTGAAGGGCGCGTCGGAAGTGTACGTGGTGGACCGCGCGCCGGAGCGCCTGGAAAAGGCGAAAAGCATCGGCGCGACGCCGGTGGATTTCACCAATGGCGATCCCGTCCAGCAAATTCGCGATCTTCGGAAGCGGAACACGCGGCAGATGGAGGCCCTGCGGCCGAGCGAGCACAAGATGAGCGGGGTGATGTGCGGCATCGACGCCGTGGGATACCAGGCGCACAGCGAGGACAACCCCGACCGCGAAGATCCCATGCAGACGGTGCGCAACCTGGCCCGGATCGTCAACCCGACCGGACACGCCGGCCTCATTGGCGTGTACTTCCCAAAGGATCCCGGCGGTGTGGACCAGTCCGCCAGGAAGGGATATTACGAGTTTCCGCTGGGCGACTTCTGGGACAAAGGGATAGGGATAGAGATGGGCCAGGCGCCGGTGAAACAGTACAACGTGTTCCTGCGGGACATGATTATCCACGGCCGCGCCAAGCCGAGTTTCATCATCAGCCATCGCATGCCGTTGAGCAAAGCGCCCGACGCCTATTCCCACTTCGTGTGGCGCGGAGTGGGGCAAGGGAAGGACTTCACGAAGGTGGTGTTGAAACCGAGCCTGGACAAGGCGGCGTGACGCGGCGAGTGGCAGCGGGCCGAACAGATTCGTCAGAAAAAATCGCGGGTTGATTCCGGCTCGGGTAGCTTGCCACGTGAAGGATAGAGGGGCGAGTACCCGGTACGTCCGAAAGCCGTAGGATTCTCTCATTGTGACATTAGCCTTGTGTCATCTCGCTGGATTTGAACGAGAGGTTCCGAGGGGAAGAAGGTTCACCACACCGGGAGCGGCGGAATCGGTAAACGCTGCGCGACCAGGGAGGGGGAATCCGAGAAAGGGTCACCAAACCCCCTCGGGATCAGACAGTTATTCGGCCGCCGCAGAAACGATCTGAAGCTTGTCCAAATGACGGTAATCCTTGGGATTGTTCGTTACCAGGGGCGCCGAGAGGACCATAGCCGTGGCAGCAATCCATGCGTCGGCCGAACTGATGGGACGCCCCTTTTGCGTGCTCTCGTTCCGAACGGCGGCCCACGTGGAGCACAGCAGACTGTCCGAATGAAGGACGGAGAAGTCGGCCAGATAGGCTTCCAGCACAGCGCATTTGCGTGGCCCCCAATTCGCATCGAGGGCGCCCTGGCGCATCTCGGCCACGGTCATGAATGAGACAGTCAACTCATAACCACGCACAATGCCTACATAGCGCGGTGCGAATTCAGGATGCCACTTGAAAATAAAGCTGGCGACGTCTGTATCAACGACCAGTCTGGCCGTTGCGATCGGAGGAGAGGTCAATATGGCGCTGCTCATAGATGCGGCGTACGAACTCCTCGGATTCCTCCTCCGTTCCTGGGTCGATGTGGCTCAACAGACGATCCATCGAGAACGCGCCGGTCCGGATCAGGTTGGGCGGGTCCTTGACGGGTGGTGGCGGCACGCGATCCATATCGATCACCATTCTAGCGCGGCTGGTGGATTCTGAGGGCGGCGGTCCAAGGAGGCCGCCGCGAAATGTTGAAATCTCGAAAGGAGAAAACGCCGGAGCAACTGTTGTGGGGCGGCTCCAGCTCCCTTTGCGCCGAGATCGTCCGCATGGCGCTCGAACACCTCGATTGGCCGGCGGATGATCCACGCTGGTTCTGGATGCTATGGCGGCCATTGCCGGGACACCAAGACTTCAACGCTCAGCAGCAGGCCGATAGTTGCGAGTGCTTTAAGCTGATTCTGGCCCGCTGCGGGCCGCATCACCGCGCCGGCGACTATGGCCAGACCATGGAATCCGGTTGGACAGTCCCCGCGAGATCAATTTGTGGGTCTGAGTTGCCGCAGTGCCGCGCCGCCATTTATCGTTCGTTTCCCTACGCTGAACGGTCTGATCTGGCGGAACGAAGCAACTCTGCAATTTCGGGTCGGCGCCTCTTTTCAGCCCAGGCGCGGGGTGTCGCCCACGGCTCTGCGTCTGCCTCGACGGGATCGGCCCCGCGCGCGAGAAACAGCTTGACCATCTCGACGCGCCCCCACCGGCACGCCCATTCCAGCAGCGTACTTTTGAGAAGGTCGTCGCGGACGTCGAAGCGGGCTCCTGCTTCGAGCAAAATGGTGGCGAGTTGGACACCCACTCCGTGATCGCGCGAAACGCTCTCATAGAGCACAGCAAAAAGCTCAAGCCCCTGAATCCCGCATCGCGTTCGCGGGCTGCGCGAGCCGAGCTTCCGGCCGCCATTGGAGCGTAGGGGTGACCCATAGATTTCTCCGGCGAAGCTTTTTTGAGGGGGCCCGAGCCTATAAAGCTTGCGCGGCGAGCGCTAAGAGGTCACGCCGGCGTTAGCGCGCGCAGCTTGCGCACGGCTTCGACAACGCGGGCGGCCGCGTAATCCACTTCCTCGGGCGTGGTGAACCTGCCCAAGCCGAAGCGCACCGAGGAATGCGCGGCCGCATCGCCGGCGCCGAGGGCCCGCAGCACGTAACTGGGCTCCACCGCGGCCGAGGAGCAGGCGGAACCGGTGGAGAGCGCCACGTCGGGCAGGCTCATCAGCAGCGCTTCCGAATCCACGCCCTCGAAACTCAGGTTGAGGTTGCCGGGGAGGCGATGCTCCATCGACCCGTTCACGCTCGCGCCGGGCAGTTCGGCCTGGATCTTCGCCTTGAGGCGATCGCGCAAGGCGCCAACGCGCGCCGCCTCGGCTTCGCTCTCGCGGGCGCAGAGTTCGCACGCTTCGCCGAAGCCCACGATTCCGGGCACGTTCAAGGTGCCGGACCGCAGGCCGGATTCGTGCCCGCCGCCGTCCATCTGCGGCTGCAAGGCGACGCGCGGCGCCCGACGCCGCACGTAGAGCGCGCCTACCCCCTTGGGACCGTACATCTTATGGGCGCTCATCGACATCAGGTCGATGTGGTCCCGCTCCACATCCACAGGGATCTTTCCGAAGGCCTGCACGGCGTCGCAATGGAACCACACGCCGGCCTGGCGGCAAATGGCGCCGATCTCGCCGATGGGCTGGACCACGCCGATCTCGTTATTGGCGTACATCACGCTCACCAGCACGGTATCGGAGCGGATGGCGCCGCGGAGACGAGTGAGATCGAGCAATCCATCCTTCTCGGGCGGCAGGACCGTGACTTCCATTCCCGAGCGCTCCAGACGCCGGACAGGATCGAGCACGGCCTTATGCTCGGTGGCCATGGTGACCACGTGGTTCCCGTTGGCGCGGCGCGACTCCGCCACGCCCTTGATGGCGAGGTTGTCCGATTCCGTGGCGCCGCTGGTAAAAACGATCTCGCGCGCCTCGGCCCCGGCCAAAGAGGCGACGCGCTTGCGGGCGAGTTCCACGGCTTTCTCCGCCTCCCACCCGAAGCTGTGGCTCCGGCTGGCGGCATTGCCGAATTTCGGCCCGAAAAAGGGCAACATTGCTTCCAGAACGCGGGGATCGACGGGAGTGGTGGCGTGGTAATCGAGATAAACGCGCGCCGGCATGGTTCGCTTTCATTCTCCCATGCGGTTGTCGCGCGACGCGCGATTGGCGCATACTGGTCATGTCGGGCGCATGCCAAATCCTTCTGTTTCTCCCGATACGGAAACCGTCGAGCGGGAACAGTTGGTCCCGCTCTACCGCGTCGTACTCCTCGACGACAACGACCACACCTACGACTACGTGATCGACATGCTGCAGAAGATCTTTATCTTTACCTTCGAGCAGGCCTATCAACATGCGGAGGAGGTAGACCGATGCGGGCGGACGGTGCTGATCACCTGCGAACTGGCCGCGGCGGAGTTCGCGCGCGACCAGATTCACGCCTACGGTCCCGACTGGCGCCTGGCGCGGTCCAAGGGCTCGATGTCGGCGATCATCGAA
Organism: Terriglobia bacterium; assembly: GCA_020073115.1. Classification (GTDB taxonomy): domain Bacteria; phylum Acidobacteriota; class Terriglobia; order Bryobacterales; family Bryobacteraceae; genus BOG-224. The sequence goes on along the minus strand of JAIQFU010000147.1, from coordinate 1,273 downwards.
CCGGCGCAGTAAGAGGATTTCCTGGGGGGAAGATCACCGCTCCCTGACGGGCGCGGCTCTGAAACGCGGAGCTCGCCGGCGGCTTGCGCTGCCGGCGAGCCGAAACTGAAGATTACATCCGCCGGGCAGGGCGGCGGGCCGGAGCCGCGGTGGCCGCCGGCTTGGCATGCTGGACGAGTTGCTGAATCTGCTCGGTCGGCAGGCTCATGCGCACCGTAACGAAAACACCCGAGGCATTCACCACCAGGGACTTCAACAGCGACGCCGCCTGCGGGCTCTGGGAGGTTTGGAGGGCCGCCATGTTGGCCAGAAGTTGGAGCACCCCCTGGATGGATTTGGCGTTGTCGGGGGTGTCGGTCTGGGCTTCGGCGTCCACTGCTACCGTTTCCCCGAACTTCACGCCGCCGGCAACCTGCTGGACCGCCTGGAACGCGGTTTGGTTCGTCAGCGTGGAAACTTGCGGCGCCCCCGGGGGAAGCGGAAGGCGAGTCCTTGCGGTCGATCGCCGCCTTGACGTTCGCCATGTCCCCCAGAACCACCACATTCGAGTTCAGGAAGGCGATCCCGCTCGTGAGGTTCGGATCTTCCAGGATCGTCACCTTATTGTAGGTTTCGGTCTTGGCGCCGGCCGCCGTGGCGGCGGAAACGATGCTGGAAATATTGAAATTACCGAGTGCCATGACCAGGCCGGACTGAACCTTCCCGGCCTGCGGGCCGGTAGAGGCCACCAGCAATTCGTTAACATCGTTCCGCGGATCGAAGCCGACCTGGGTCGAAAGCTTCTGAAGTTCCTGGTCCTGGGGCGCGATCTGCGAAAGAACGTATTGCCCGAAGGGGCTGATTTTGGCCTGGGTCACGTTGACGCCCGCAATCACCTTGGCGTCCGGCATCACCAGTTTGAGCAAGCGCGAGTCGGCGGCCTTAGCCGGCAGCGCCGAGCAAGAGAGGGCGACGATCGTCGCCGCGGTGAATATTCGTGCGTTCATATCATCCCTGACGTCATACCTGCACCGATATTAACGCGGACCGGGCGGAAGAAGTTCACCACCTACTCGCCGCGCAGCGCTTCCACGGGGGTCGATGGGGGCGGCCCGGCGGGCAGGGACCAGACCGGCCGCCAGGGTCGCCAGGGCCAATAGCAGGGGAAAACCTGGGACCGGAGCTCCCGGACCGGCCCGCCGGCGCCCTTTTCCACTATGCGAAGTGCGGCGCCGCCGAAATACCCTTCCATGACCGCCGTCAGCTCTTTCTCCGGGAGCCTGCCGACCGCGGA
>JAIQFU010000660.1 GCA_020073115.1 Terriglobia bacterium | reverse complement strand
GGAATTCCAAAGCGATACATCCTGATCATCGTAAAGCACCAGATCTCCGTTTTTGTCCAGGCGCGCGTCAAACGTGGGCGCTTCCACGTCCTTGAAGTCCACCCCCATCCCGGAGATGAACGCGCCCGATTCCGGGTACGCGACGCCGGCCTGCAGCGAGGTCTCCTCGAACTTCTTTCCCCCGAGGTTGTGAAACAGCAGGTTGGGCGCGTTGTCGTTCGCCACGAAAACGTCCGTGAAGCCGTCGCGATCGTAGTCGGCGAAAGCCACGCCCATTCCTTTGCCGTAGAACTTGTCGATGCCCATGGCCGCGGACACGTCGGTAAAGGTTCCGTCGCCGTTGCTGTGGTAAAGGGTGTTGGGCAGCGGATCGTAGTACTTCGGATGACAGTAGGCGCGCATCTGCGGGTTCGGTCCGCAGAAGGGGTCCTTGTCGGCTTCCCACTTGCAGTAGTTGGAAATGAACAGGTCCAGCCGGCCGTCGTTGTCGTAATCGAACCATCCGGCCGAAATGGACCACATCTTCTTGCCGTCGAGCATGGCGCCGGCCAGCCGTGCTTTCTCCGTCGCATCGCTGAACGTGCCGTCGTGATTGTTGTGGAATAACTGGTTCCGGTTGACATTCGCCACGAAGATATCCGGCCAGCCGTCGTTGTCGTAGTCGCCGATAGCGGCGCCCATCCCGTAGCCTTCCCCCTGTACGCCGGCCTTCTCCGTCACGTCGGTGAAGGTTCCGTTGCGGTTGTTGTGGAACAGGCGGTTCCAGTATCTCGGCGATTCCTTGCGCAGGGACGGGATCGCGGCGCCGTTGACCAGGTAAACATCGAGATAGCCGTCGTTGTCGTAATCGAGTAACGCGACGCCCGCGACCATCGTCTCCGGCTGGTTCTTGTTGGGCGTGGGAGAGCTGTCGGCCACGAAACGGAGGCCGGCGCGGGCGGCGATCTCTTCGAAGATGATGGGGCCGGAGGCGACCGTGGCCGCCATCGCCATGGCCGTGGCGCCCAAGAGCAAAACCCTCCAACGCATCAGACCCAGAATAACCCGAGTGTACCCTCCGCCGGTCTGCAGCCGCCCCCACGTGCAAGGCCAACGTGGGTTGTGGGGCAGGATGCCATCCCGCGGCGGATTGTCAATCCGCCATCCCTCGACAGGGGCATCGTCACCGATATGTTCGCCAACGGCATAGGCCTGTTCTTCCAACAGAAGTAAGCGCAGGATCCTTGCGCTAGAATACAGGCAAATGCGAAAGATCGCTGCTTTGCTCGCGCTCTGCGAGTCTTTCCTGTTTACGGGGATGGCGGCGGCGCAGAACCCTCCCGCCGCGGACCTCACGCCCACCATCCGCTCCAGCGCCACCGAAATCCTGCTGGATATTGTGGTCCGCGACAAACGCGGCAAAGCGGTGAATAACCTCAAGTCCAACGAGATCGAGGTGTATGAAGACGGCGTGCGGCAGGACGTCAAGAGCTTCCGGTTCCTGAGCGCCCGCGAAGCCCAGACCCTCAGAGCGGCTGCTCCTACCTCCCGGACGGTACAACCGCCGCAGCCGTCGCGCGCGCTCCGGGCCGTCAACCTGGTTCCGATCGTCTTCTACAATCTCGACCCGGTCGCGAGGACCCGCGCCATCGCCGCGGTTCAGGAGTTCCTGCAAAACGATCTGCCGCCCGATACTTACCTTGGTTTGTTCTTGCTGGACGACCATCTCATCCCCGTCTACCCCTTCACCAACAATCGCGCCGAGTTGGCCCGGGCCTTGCTGAACGTTTTCACCCTGGCGCCTCTGGATTTCGGCAGCGCGTCGCTCGCGGTTCTGACCGCCAACCCCACCATGGCAGCTATCGCGGTGGCCGTAGACATGGCCAGCCACACCGCTACCGCCGACCTCAGGATTACCGGGGGAGAGATCTCCAAGACCGCGATCACGGGCGCGGATGTGTCCACCAGCCTCTCCGCGAACACCATCCGCGGCACGCAGGTAACCGAGCAGCGCGATTTCAGCAACATCTCCGGGATGCGCGAGACCGATCGAATCACCACCATGATCGACAACCTCGGCGGCAATAAGGCCAACCAGGCCGGCATGTCCATCTACCCCATCAGCGCCACGGGCCTCGACGCAGTTTCGCCGGCCAGCGCCGCCAACGTCGCCTTGGGCCGTGTAGCCGCTGTCAGCCAGGGGCAGACCCAGCCTATGGCGAACGGTCAGGGAGCGATGGCGGCCGCCAAGGAGAGGAGCCTCCAGGGCACTACCATGGAGAACGCCGTCCGCACCTCGGACGTGCAGTCGGCCCTGCGCGAGCTGGCCGAAGGCACGGGCGGATCCCTGATCGCCAATACCAACGACTTCCGCAGGCCCTTCCAGCGCGTCGTGGAGGAAATGGACGCCCACTACGAGGCCTCCTACCGCCCTGCCTCCGATACCTGGGATGGCCGCCTGCGGCAGATCGAGGTCAAGGTGGCGCGCGCGGGCCTGACGGCGGAAGCCCGCAAAGGATATTTCGCCATGCCCGACCTGAAGGGCGCGGGGCCGCTGACGCCTTTGGAAACCATCGGGCTGGCGGTGCTGAGTGGGAAGCCGCTGCCCCACGCGTTTGATTTCTCTACCGCCACTTTCCACTTTCGGCCCGATGGCGCGGGCGCGCACGAGACCCTCGTCTTCGAAGTCCCGGGAACGAGCCTCACCGCCACCCCGACCGGGCGCCTGTCGCGCCTGGTGCGCGTCGGCCTGCTGGCGCTCATCAGGGATTCCGCCGGACAAATCGTGGACAAGTTCAGCGTAGACGTTCCCTACGAGATCCCCGACGCGAACCTCGCCGCCGTGCGCGCCAACCCGCTCGCTTACAATCACTTCGTCAGCCTGCCCGCGGGCCGCTACACCCTCAATACGGTGGTGATGGACCGGGAAGGAGGCCGCTCCAGCGCGGCCGTCTCCGAGTTTGAAAGCCCCGGGCCGGCGAACGGCATCGCGATGAGCAGCGCCATGCTCATTCAACGGATTGAGCCGGTTCTCGGCCAGCCCGAACCCTCCGACCCATTTGTTCTCCAGACCAGGCGGCTGGTCCCGTTCGTCGACCCCAAACTGCCGGCCGACGCCAAACCGTACGCCTATTTCGTGGTCTACCCCGACAGATCCAAGCCGGAGAAGCCGAACGTTCAGGTGGAGTTCCGCGTGGACAAGA
>JAIQFU010000146.1:949-11867 GCA_020073115.1 Terriglobia bacterium | reverse complement strand
GGCGAGGAACAGCGACATCAGGGCGACTGCACTTAGTCGGACCATGTGAGGGACTCCTTTGATTAATGGGACTCTACCACCGGCCCCGGTATTTCGCAGGACGATCAGGAAAAGCTGTTTCAGGCTTTCTCCCAGGTGGATAACTCACCCACCCGTAAGACCGGAGGCACGGGCCTGGGCTTGTCCATTAGTCAGCAATTGATACAAATGCATGGCGGGCGGATCGGTGTCCATAGTGAGCTGGGCAAAGGCAGCACTTTTATTTTTGCCTTGCCCTGTTAATATTCTTTGCCGGCTGCAGTCTATTTACGGAGTCGAACCGGCGCCGCGAAATGCGCGAAGCTCTTGCCGCGGGCAACGATCTTTTGATTCGAGGCGACTTCGACGGATCGATAAAATCGTATCAAAGCGTTCTTGCGATGGCACAGGGCAGGCCGCCGGCGGACGTCGCGAGTTACCAATTGGGTCTGGTTTATGCCCATTCGCTGATGGCACTGGTGGTGTTCGGCATGATCGCACAGCTGGTGTCGGCGATTGTGTTCTTCCCCAAATAATCCATGATACGCGAACGGAGGGCGATCCAGCTATCGTGCATGGAGCACGGCATGTCGTCGGAGCACTCGGAAAGTCCGCTGGCGCACTGCTGATACGGAGCCAGCCCGTCCAGGGCTTCGACGATATCCAGCAACCGGATCTCCCCGGGATCGATCCGCAACGCGAAGCCTCCCGTCGGTCCTTTGCTGGAACGCAGCAAACCCTTACGGGCCAGTTGCTGCAGAATCTTGGCCAAGAAGTGGGCGGGAATATCTTCCTGTTCGGCGATATTCTTCACCATGGCGTACTTGCCTTCCGGAACCTGCGCGAGATGCACGAAGGCGCGGATGGCATATTCGGCTGAACGCGAGTAAATCATCTGGACTCTCCCAGTCGATTCGGAGTAAAGCTACTCCGATATCTTAAAATGATCGGAATTCACAAGCAAGGAGCTTGACTCTGAAATGTGCTCTTTCTCTCAGCATCCCTCAGTGTCCGGCATCTTTTGTTCCGCAATCAATACCGTCCACAGGGTAAACCATTCAGGTCTGGAATAGCTGCTTCGGTAAAATAGACGCGGCGCCGGACGCAAAAGATACGGCAATTTCGGAGTCGAGCCCGCCTGCGAAGATGGTTGTAGGAGAATCCCGAATGCGAACGCACATGTTTCAGGCGCTTGGGGTCCTTTGTGCGGCTTCGGCCTGGGGCCAGCCGGCCGGCCCGGTGGGCGTGCGGCCGGCCTCGGTCATGGCGGCCGGTGAGGCCGTCGTGTCCGTGAAACCAGACCTCGCCAAAATCAATATCGGGGTCCTGACGCAGGCGCCGAGCGCCCAGGCGGCCTCGTCGCAGAACGCCGCGCAAGTTCAGGCGGTCTTGGACAAGCTCCGGTCCGCCTTAGGTCCGCGAGCGGATATCCGGACCGCGGCTTACACTCTGAGCCCGAATTACCAGTACCCGCGGCCGGGAGGGCAGCCGACGATCGCGGGCTATTCGGCGAGCAACACGGTCGAAATCACAACCGCGGACCTCGCCGGCGTCGGTAAGTTGATCGACGCGGCCACCCAGGCCGGGGCCACCAACATTCAGCAACTCCAATTCACCCTCAAGGACGAGGCTCCCGTACGGGCCGAGGCGCTGCGGCAGGCGTCCGCGCAGGCGCGGGCGAACGCCGAGGCCATGGCCGCGGGTTTGGGTCTGAAATTAGGAAAAGTGCTCTGGCTGGACCAGGGGACCACCCCGCAGGTGGCGCCTCGCATGATGCAGATGGCGGGGGCGGCCAACGCCGCCACCCCGGTCGAGGAAGGGAACATCGAAGTACGCGCGGCGGTAACGCTAACTATCGCGCTGGAGTAAGATATTTCGGGGAGAGGCTACGAAATCCCCAAACCGCGGGGATTTCGTAGCCTCTCTCGAAACGTTTGACTACGAGGTTACTGGCCCAACAGCACCATGGGCGCGCGCCAGAAGGCGAACTTCTGGGCGGCCGGATCCAGCACGCTCACCTGGCAGGTGTACATTCCGGGCTCCAGTTTGGCCAGGGGCACGCTGAACCGCACCGGTACGGCTTTGGTCATCGGGTTCAGGCCATCGCTCACCTGCACCGGCTCGGATTCGAACGCCTTCACCTTGCCGCGGTAGAACGCCAGGCTGGCGATCATCGGCTGGGTCGTCTCCGCCGCCGGTTGGTACGCCTCCAGGAAGACGTACAGGTCCTGGTCGCGGCGGAAAACGCGGGTCACGCTGGGTATCAGCTTCTGCCCGCCCTGCACCAGCGGGTTGAAGTTGAACATGCGCCGGTCGCCGAAAGCGGCGCCCACCAGCGCTTTCTGCTCCTCGCGCTGGTTGCTGAGGACCACGGAGCTGATCGGAAGATACTTCTGCTCGGCCGTCAGATCGGGGATCCGGAACTTCGTCTGGAAGGTCCCCATTTTCCCGGTCTCGTTCTCGCGCGCCAGGAACTTGATGGTGTAGGTCCCCGGAGGCAGCGCGAACACCGTGTCGTAGGCCACGGTCCTCTTGGACAGCTGCGCCGCGGTCTCTTCGTTCAACTTGACGATGATGTTGTCGCGCACCACCCCCGCCACGCGGTTCTTCTCGTCGCGCACCTCGGCCAGAAAGTCGATCCGGGTGCTCTGGGCGCCGCCGCGCTTGGCCAGCTCGATATCGCTTCCGGGGATCTTGATGGCCACCGGCACGCGGTACAGGTCGCGCATGGTGCGGAAGTAATCCGTCTCCAGCGCGAGGGAGAGGTCGGTAATCGGGTCTCCCAACGTCAGGGCCTCCTGGAGCTGACGTTCCCGGTCGGAAGAGTTGAACTGCTTGAACTCCTTGGAGGCGAAGTAGCCGGTGCGGTAATCCAGCTTGGCGCTGAGGTCCCTGCCAATCTGCACCTTGATCCGGCGGTAGTGCCCGTCGAGCGCGGTGTTGCCGCTATAGTACCCGAGAATGTAATAGCTGGCGATCGCCTTTTGGGCCTGGACGATTCCCAGCGAAAGGTCGTTCTGGTCTACGAATTCCTTGCCTCCGGTGTCCACTGCCAGGGCGTAAAGCGTGTCCTGGGAGCCCTGGAGATTGCCGGCCTGCGAGCGCATGGACCCGCCGCTATAATTGCCGGCGTTGCCCCGTCCGCCGGAATTTCCGCCGGATCCGCGGCTGGCGTTGCCGGCCGGCGCGTTCGCGACCAGGCCGCGCGCGTCGAGCGTATAGAAGGACACGTTGCTGCGGATGGCGGCGTTGATGGTGGCGCGGAGCTGGGCGTCGTTATCCGTTCCGCTGCGCTGCACGCCGCTCGAAATGTAGACCATGGCCTTCTTCTCCGCCAGGCTGGAAAGCTGCTTGACCGCATTTTCCAGGGCGGATAGCTGCCGGTCGGTATTGAAAATGTTGAACTCCGAATCGTCGGCGGTGAAGGCGGCGTAATTATCCTCGGCGGTGTCGTCCGCGGTCACGTTGCCCATATCGCTGGCCTCGCCGATCACCAGCCGGTTGACGGTTTTGAGCAGCGCGTCGCGGTCGTTGGTGAAATCCGAGAGTAACTTCAACTCGCCGCCGTACTCCATCACGGCCACCATGTCGGAGGGGGTCATCTGGGTCTTGACGAACTTCATGGCCCCGGCCTGGGCGCGGATCTGGTCGTCGGGGGGCATGCCCTGGAAATCGAAGTACAGGACCAGCAGCCGCCGGTCGCGGTACTTGATCTCGCCCTGCCTGGCCGGTGCGATGATCTGGTTCACCACGGGCGGGACCACCGGCGGGAGAGCCGCGGCGGGCTGAGCGCGCGGTTGCAGCGAGGGCGGAGGCGGCGGCGGCAGAGGCTGCGCGTCGTCCTCCAGCCGCTGGTATTCGAATACCTTCACCACCTGCGGCTTGCCATCCTCGGTCACCGTGAAATCGGAAGCTTTCAGGCCCTCGATCGGGTTGCCGTTCTTGTCCTTGGCCGAAACGTTGACGATCACCAATTGGGTGGTCGATTCGAACTTGTACGTGGTCTTTTGGAGGGGCGCGTTGGCCTGCTGCTGCGGCCGTGGCTGCGGCGCCGGCTGTTGCGCGGCGGCCGACAGGAGGCCAACCAGAATCGCGGCGAAGATCGCTTTCGTGGTGTTCATGGCTAGAAATTGAACCTCAGGCCCGTGCTGACGGTGCGCGGATTGCCTACGCCGGTGACCTGGCCGTAAGTCGGGGTGTTCAGCGTGGTGTTCCAGTTCGTAACCACGACCGTGTTCAAGGCGTTGCGCGCCTGCATGGTAAATGTCATCCGGCGCCGCTCCCCGAGCCGGAAGGTGCGGTTGGCGGAGGCATTGAGCGTGAGGCCGAACGGACCGGGAATCACGTTCCGGCCGGCGTTCCCCCACGTCCCGGCCGCCGGCAGGGCGAAGGCCGTCTGGTTGAAGTACTCGCCCGCGGGAATATCCGTGACGGGGATCCCGGTGGCGTCGGCGCGAGTGCTTCCGCCCTTGGTGAACTGGTTGCCGCCGGCCATCGGGGTGAGCCAACTGCCGCTATTCATGGAAATCCCGCTGTTGATGTTCCAGTCCTTGACGAGGTGGCCCTTCCAACCGGTGAGCAAGCCGCCGCCGCGCGCGCCCTGCCCGGTGCTGTAGCTGAAGTTGATGTTCAGGCTGTGCGCCGGCACGTTCATGATGGCCCGGTCCGCGGCGAAGTTGAGCCAGTTCTGGGCCGTCGAGCCGTCCTGGATTCCTTTCGCGAAGGTATAGGTTGCGTTGGCGCTCAAACCCGCGCGGAAACGCCGGATCAGCATCACGTTCAAGGCGTTGTAGATGGAATTACCGCCGAACGTTTCATAAGTGTACCCCGTGGGGTAGGGAGCAGCCGCCGCGCCGGGCGGAACCACCCACGGCGCGATCTGCCGGTCCAGGTCCGTGCCCTTCACCCCCATGTAGGAGACGTTGGTTTGGAACGAGTACGGCAGGTTGTGCTGGATGCTGAAAGTCCACTGCTGCGCGTAGCCCACCTTGTAGTTGGGATCGATTGCGAACGTATTACTGATGGTGTTGGTTCCCCGGCTCGCCGGGTCGGCGAACGCGTTAGCCATGTTCATCGGGCCGTCCTGGATGTACAGGTTCCACGCGGTGGCCAGCGGCGGCTGTTGCGAGAGTTGCGTGGCCATCGAGCTGTACACCGACGAGTTGAAGTACATCCCGTAGCCCCCGCGGATGACCGTGGATTTGCCCGCCCAGGGGCGCCACGCGAACCCGAAACGCGGCGAGATGTTATTGTAGTCCGGCCTCACCAGGGTGTTCGGGACGCTCTGACCGGTGAGCGGATTGGCCTGGCCGGGCTGCACCGTGTTGAAGGAGGTGAACGCCGGCGTGAATGCCAGGTTCACCATGCGGTTGTACAACTCTCTCACGGGCGTCTGGTAATCCCAGCGGACGCCATAGTTCACCGAGAAGCGCGAGGCGATGCGCCAATCGTCCTGCATATAGATCTGGAAGACGGAACCGCGGAAATAAAGCGAAGGATTTCCGTATCGCACCGAGGCGCTGTCCGGCGACCCGAGCAGAAAATCGGCCATGTCAAATCCGGTGCTTGCCTGCGCCGCGCCATTAACCAGCAAGCTGGTAGCGTAACCATTGAACGTGAAGGAGCCGCGGCCATTGGGGTCCGAATTGCGGTTGTTCTGCTGCCGGCGGTAACTGAAGCCGGTCGAGAGATTGTGCGTCTTGTAGACCCACAACAGCGAAGTGGTGACGGAATTGGTCTGCGAGCGCATCAGCGAGGCCGAGCCGTCGGAGAAGCCGCCGAAGCCGGAGAAACTCAGGCTGGGCGGGCCCCAGTTCAGGGGGTCGGTGGAGACGCCCTGAATCCCCAAGCGCCCGGCGATATCGTCCCTGTAGGCGAAGAACGGAGAGGCCAGGCTGCGGTTCCGGCTGAACGTATAGCCGATGTTGCCGGTGACGTGGCTGGTGAAATTATGCCGGTACGAGACCCCGGCATTCATGCCGCGGCTGTTGGACGTATCCTCGATAGGCAGGCCGGTGAGGGGGTCGATAAACCCCAGGCGCAGGGGGGTCACCCCGCTTCCTCCCTGGTAGGCGAAGTTGCCGTTGACCGAATCTCTCTGGGTGAGCGACTGGTTGATGCGCGCATTCACGCTGTTCGTGTTGCTGTGCGTGGTGTAGGGCTGCTGGTAGTTGTTTTTCGCTCCCGGCAGATTGGGGTACGGATAATACTGCAGGAGCGCCTGGGCGATGGGGTCGATCCGATTCGCGGGAATGCGGTTTCCCGCGAACGGCGCGTTGGTTCTAGGGTCATAGATCGACACCGCCCCGCCGGTCGATCCGACGGATTGCGAAAAATCGCCCTGCCGCTCCAGGGCGGAGGGCATCGTGGTCAGGGAGCCGGAATTGCCGTTGCGCACGCGGCCCACGTTCACGTTCACCATGAACTGGCCCATCCGCGTCGGATTGTAAATTTTGGGGATGCGCAGGGGCCCGCCGAAGGAAGCGCCCACCTGGGTCGTATTGGAGTACGGCTTGGCGATCGGCTGGCCGCTGATGGAGTATTGCTGGGCATCCAGCAGCGAATTCTGCTCCTGTATGTTGAAGCTGCCGTTGTACATGCGGGCGGGATTCCGGCGATTGTTGCCGAAAGCCAGGGCGTTGGGACGTCCCTGCCAGCCTTGCGCTCCGCGCCCGCCGCGTCCGCCGAGGTCGCCGCCGCGTCCGCCGCGCCCGCCGAAGCCGCCCATCCCGCCGCCGCCGCCGCGTCCGCCGCCGCCCATCATGGGTCCGCCGCCGCCCCCTCCGCCGAAACCGCCGCGTCCGCCGCCGCCAGGGCCTCCGCCCATGGCGCCGCCGCGCCCGCCACGCCCGCCGCCCGAGGTGTCGCCGGCGGCATTGAGAGTGCTAACGGGCTCGCCGTCGCCGGTTCCGGGCACGCCCAGCCCCATCAGGCCGCCGCGGCCCTCGGGGCCGTCGGGCCCCATGCCCATCGGTCCGCCCGGACCCATCATGCCGCGCCCGCCGAAGCCCCAATCGTTCTGCCCGCCCATCCCCGCCGCGCTGCTCATGCTGCCTTGGATCGCGATGGCCTGGTTGGCGCTCTGCGAAAGCTCGGCCGTCTGCTCGTTGGTGAGCGTGCCTTCCTGGCCGAACAGCGAACTGTCGGCCGACTGGTTGACCCCGACCTGCTGGTAATCGGCCGGTTGATTGCCCCTGCCGCGGCCACCCTGGTTCGAGTTCCTGCCGTTGTTCCTGGCCTGCGCACCCTGTTGCCGGCCGTTGTTTCGGGCCTGAGGCTTGTTTTGGGCCGCCACCGCCGGGGCCATGCTCGGCTGCGCGGGGGCCGGCGCGGGTTTGGCCGCGGCCGCCGCATTCTTGTCCGCCACAGCGGCCGCGGGAGGCGGCGCGGCCGCGCTTGCGGTGACCGCGGCGGGAGCCGGAGCAACGGCGGCCGCGGGCGCCGGAGGCGCTTCCGCCGGTTTCGCGGCTGCCGCGATCTCCGCCACCGAGGGCAGGAGTTTCAACTCCCACGCGGGGCTGGGCGCGTCAAAATCGATCCCGATCTCCCGGCTCTGCCGGGTGAACCCGAGCATCTCGACCTGAATCATCCAGATGCCGTCGGGCAGATTCGAGAAGGAGTAGACCCCCTGGTCGTCAGTGGTGGTTACCAGTTTCTTATCGCCCTGGGTTGCAGTGACCGTGGCCCCCGGCACCGGCAGAGCGCCTGCCGTGACAGTCCCGTGGTGCTCGGAAGCGTATAGTCCCGCTGCTACGATCCAGATGGCGGTAAACCGCGCGAAATAGATGAGAAATCGATTCACAGGCATCGGCGTTACATTCAAGGCGCTGGCCGGGAGTGGAACGTTACCACACCCGGACGGCCCCGGTAAGAAACAAAAAATGGAACTAACTGAAGCCAAAGGAAAAGCGCCCGGAAGGGCCGGGTCTGCGCGTACATTCCCTATCCGCCTGTGGAAGTCTTAAAATAACGCCATGGCACGCGAACTTGTGATCCAATGCCCCGACCGGCAGATGCGGACCGTGCCGCTGATCGGCCAACGCCTCTCGGTGGGCCGCTCCAGCGCCGCCGACCTGTGTTTTGCGGAAGATGCGGGGCTTTCGCGGCAGCACTTCGCCTTCGAGGTGGAAGGGGACGACTGGACGGTCCAGGACCTCGGCAGCAAGAACGGCACCTACGTCAACGACCTGGCCCTGAAGGGCCGCCTCGTGCTGAGGCCCGGAGACCGCATCACTGCCGGCCACCTGATCATCGTGTACTCCCCCGCCGACGGCCGGGCGCAGGAGGGCGTGGTGGTATTCGAGGGCGGCGCTCCGCCGGATTCGCCCAGCACCTCCACCGTGATCACCAGCCTGGAAGGCGCGCACCAGACCATTGTTCTGGAGCGGGCCGATCCGCGGACGTCCGCTCCCATGCAGGCCCTGATCCGCGCGGGGCAGGAACTGGCCGAGTACCGCCCCTTGGCGGAAATGTTCCCGGTGATTCTGGACCTCGCCGTTCAGGGCGTCAACGCGCAGCGCGGCGTCCTGATGACGCTGGAAGGCGGCACGCTGGTTCCCAAGGCGCACAAGGGCGACGGCTTCCGCATCAGCACCGCGGTGCGCGACCGCGTGCTGAACGACAAGGCCTCCATTCTGGTGCGCGATGCGCAACTCGACGAGGCGTTCAAGGGGCGCATGAGCATCGTGGAGCAGAAGGTCCACACCATGATGGCCGTGCCGCTGCAAACCAAGGAGCGCATCATCGGCCTGATCTACGTGGATTCGCCCTTCGTGCTCCGCGAATTCACCAAGGATGACCTGAGCCTGCTGACCTTGATGGCCAACGAGGCGGCGATCCGCATCGAGAACGCGCGGCTGGCGGAAATCGAAGCGGCCGACCGCATCATGCAGCGCGAGCTTACGCAGGCGGCCGAGATTCAGCGGCGCACCCTGCCTGACACGGCGCCGCAGATGCCGGGCCTGGAAGTGGCCGGGTACAACGCCGCGTGCCGCACGGTGGGCGGCGACTACTACGATTTCTTTCCTTATCCCGACGCGCGGGTTGGCCTGGCGCTGGGGGACGTCTCCGGAAAGGGTATGCCGGCTTCCCTGATGGCCATGGCGTTACATGCCCGCGTGCAGGTACTGGCCGAGGAGCCGCTCGACCTGGGGGCCTTCATGACGCGGCTGAACAAGAGCACCTGCGTGAAGTGCCCCAGCAACCGCTTCATCACTTTTTTCTTTTGCGTGCTGGACGGCGGGACGGGCGCGCTTTCCTTCGCCAGCGCCGGCCACAATCCGCCGGTCGTGGTCCGCGCCGGCGGGCAGGCGCAGACCCTGGAAGGCGGCGGTCCGCCGCTGGGCATCCTGCCCCTCGCGCCCTACTGCGAGATGAAGGCGCGGCTCGACCCGGGCGACGTCCTGGCGATCTACAGCGACGGCGTGACGGAAGCCAACGACGTAGACCAACAGGAGTTCGGCGAAGAGCGGCTGATCGAAGTATTGAGGCAGCACCGCGGCGAGAGCGCCGAGAGCATCCTGAAGGCCGTGAACGACGCGGTAGCCGCCTTCGCCGCCGGGGCTCCCCAGGCGGACGATATTACGCTGGTGGTGGCGAAGAAGGAATAGTATGTGGCGCACGCTGCAGCGCGGCGGCGCGGGCTTCCGCCTGCGCAGCGGGGCCGCCGGCGGGTTGACGCTCGCCGCCGGATGCGGAAGCGTGCGCCACACCAAAATCGAACCCGGCGCGTCCATTCCTCGTAATACTTCACAATGAAGAACTTCGCTGACGATCTGCGGTTCAGCGTCCGCGCATTGGTCCGCGAGCCGGGCTTTGTGGCGGTCGCGGTTCTGATGCTGGCCCTGGGCATCGGATGCGCCACGGCGGTGTTCTCGCTGGTCAACGGGGCGCTGCTGAACCCGCTGGCCTATCGGGATCCCGGCCGGCTGATCACGATTCGGGAGGTGATTCCGTCGGTCGCACGCATTTACCCGTCGGTGCCGGTGAACGCGCGCCATTACGTCGAATGGCGCAGGCAATGCCAGGCGTTCGAGGGCGTCGCGCTCGTCGAGGCCGCATCGCTGAACCTGACCGGGTCCGGGGAGCCGGAGCGGCTCGACGCCGCGCGGGTTTCGCAAGGACCTCGTGGCCGTGCTCACCGACGGCCTCTGGCGCCGCCGGTTTCACGCCGACCCGGGCCTCATCGGCAGGGCGATCGTGTTGGAGGGCCGCGCCCATACGGTTATCGGCGTCCTGCCCGCGAGCTTCCGCTTCCCCGACCGCAACGTGTTCGGAGGAGGCCAGGCCGTGCCGCCGCGGACCGAGGTGTTCCGGCCCAAGGTCTTTTCCAAAGACGAGTTGGCGGAGCTTGTAGGCCGCTTCAACTACGGCGCCATCGCGCGGCTGGAGCCGGGCGCCTCGCTGCAGCGCGCGGCGGCGGAGTTGGAAGCAGTACAGGCGCAGATGGAGACGCTGGCGGGAGAACGGCTCAATGAGAAGGCTCTGGTTACCCCGCTGCTGGATAACATCGTCGGAGGAGCGCGGCGCGGGTTGCTGGTGCTGATGGGCGCCATCGCGGTCCTGCTGCTCATCGTCTGCGTGAACCTAGCGAACCTCGTCCTGGCGCGCGGCGAGCGCCGCAGCCGGGAGGCCGCCGTGCGCGCCGCGCTGGGAGCGGGACGCGCGCGGTTGATGCGCCACCCGCTGCTGGAAACGGGACTGATCTGTCTCGCGGGCGGCCTCCTGGCCATTGGCGTGGCCGATATCGGGATGCGGCTGCTGATCCACTATGCGCCGCCCAACCTGCCGAGGATCGACGAGGTGCGGCTCGATGGGCGGGTGATCGCGTTTGCCGGAGCGCTGGTGGCGGTAACGGCCCTGCTGACGGGCTTGCTTCCCGCGTGGCGGGCGGCGGGGGCGG
>JAIQFU010000146.1:0-915 GCA_020073115.1 Terriglobia bacterium | reverse complement strand
CGCGCGCCGGGGCGCGCATCCGGTCGGCCCTGGTGATGTGCGAAGTGGGGATGGGCGCCCTGCTGCTTCTGCTGGCGGGACTCCTGATGAACAGCTTCACGCGCCTGATCCGGGCCGATAAAGGCTTCAGCGCACCCACCGTTCTGGCGGTGGATATCGGGCTTTCCGGGCAAAAGTACCGCGAGGAATCCGCCCGCGAAGGTTTTTATCGGCGCGTGTTCGAAAGACTGGCGGCGGAGCCCGGCGTTCAGGCGGCGGGTGTCGCGTCCGCGCTCCCCCTGCAGGGTGAAACCTGGGTGGACATGGCCTCGCTCCAGCCCAACGCCAGCTTCGGAGGGATCCCGGTGAATGTCCGGTTCGTCACGGCGGACTACTTCCGGACCATAGGGATTCCGCTGCGCGGCGGCCGCACCTTCAGCGACCACGATCGCGGCCGCAACGTCGCCATCATCTCCGCGAACCTGGCGGCGGCCCTGTGGCCGAAGCAGGACCCGATAGGCCGGAAGTTCAGCCGCGGAAACGACCAGTGGTTCGAGGTGCTCGGCGTGGCGGGCGACGTCCGCGTGGAAGCGCACAGGCCGCCCGTGGCGATGATGTACCGCCCCTATTGGGATTGGATGCCATTTCGCACGGTGCTGGTGGCGCGCGCCGCGGGTGAGCCCTGGTCCATCGCGGGCGCGCTGCGCGCCGCCATCCGCGCGGCGGACCCCGACGTCCCGGCGGCGCGCATGCGCACCATGGCGGACGTGCTGGACGAAAGCATCGCCGTGCGTCGCTTCCAGATGCTGCTGGCCGGCGCCTTCGCCGCTATGGCGCTGCTGGTCGCGAGCCTCGGGATTTACGCCGTGGTGTCCTACACCGTGGCGCGGCGCACGGGAGAGTTGGGGGTTCGCGCCGCGCTGGGGGCGGGGAAGG
>JAIQFU010000145.1 GCA_020073115.1 Terriglobia bacterium | reverse complement strand
TCGGCCATCCGGCGGTACGGGGTCCACTTCCCGCCACAGACGGTGAGCAGTCCGGTTTCTTCGGCGCGCACCATGTGGCTGCGGGCGAGCGACGCCGTGTCGCGCGGCGCGCCGGCGGCCACCAGCGGGCGCAGGCCGGCGAAGACGCTCAGCGCGTCGGCGCGGGAGGGCGCTTTGGCCAGGTACAGGGAAGCGGTGTGGAGGATGAACTCGATCTCGCGTTCCTGCGCCGCCGGTTCCGCAACAGGCGCGGCGACGGGGGTGTCGGTGGTTCCCACCAGCGTATGGCCCAGCCAGGGGATGGCGAACATCACGCGTCCGTCGGCCGTGTGCGGGACCATGATGGCGCTGTCCGCGGCCAGAAAGGACGCGTCGAATACGAGATGAATGCCCTGGCTCAGCGACAGAAGCGGCGCGGCGAGGGGGTCGGCCATGCGGCGCACCTCGTCCGAGAACGGGCCGGCGGCGTTGATCACCGCCTTCGCCCGGGTTTCGAACTCCTCGCCCGTTTCGGCATCGCGCCAGCGCACGCCTGCGATACGCTTCCGGGCGTCCTTGAGGAGCGCGACCACCGGGGCGTAGTTCAGCAAAGCGGCGCCGTGTCCGGCCGCGGTAGCGGCGAGCGCCAGCAGCAGGCGGCAATCGTCGAACTGGCCGTCGAAGTAGACCACCCCGCCGCGGAGGCCGTCGGTTCGGATGTTGGGCAGGCGCGCCAGCGTCTCTTCCCGCGACAGAATCCGCGGCGCGCCGAAACCGTACCGCCCCGCCAGCAGTTCATACAGTTTCAACCCGGCGCCGTAAAACGGGGCCTCCCACCATTCGTAGCTGGGGACCACAAAGGCGAGATTGCGGACGAACCCGGGCGCGTTGCGGGAGAGCAGCCCCCGCTCTTTCAGCGCTTCCACCACGAGCGGAATGTTGCCCTGTTCCAGGTAGCGCACGCCGCCATGAATGAGCTTGGTGCTGCGGCTGGAGGTCCCCTGGCCGAAATCGCCGCGCTCCAGGAGCAGGACGGAATATCCGCGCGCGGAGGCGTCGAGAGCGATCCCCATGCCCGTGGCGCCGCCGCCGATGACGAGGATATCCCAGGGCGACGTTTGGGCGCGGACCAGCGCGAGCATGGCGGAGCGGGTCATCGGCGGTTGCATTGTACCGCGTGTACCGCCGGTGGCCGGTGTGGGCCACCGGCGGCGCACAATGAACTTTCTCCGGCGGTGTGGCGTATAGTTACCGGAGAGAGCATGCTCGAGGTCAAAGGACTGCGCAAGAGCTTCGGGCCGCTGGCAGCGGTGGACGGCGTTAGCCTGCGCGCGCGGGCAGGCGAAATGGTAGGACTGCTGGGGCCCAACGGCGCCGGCAAGACCACCACCGTCTCCATGATCGCGGGGCTGCTGCGGCCGGACGCGGGCGAAGTGCTGATCGCGGGCCGGCCGCTCGGAGGCGACACCGACCCGGCCAAGCGCAACATCGGGCTGGTTCCGCAGCAGATCGCCCTTTATGAGGAGTTGCCGGCCGGCGAGAACCTGGCGCTCTTCGCCGCGCTCTATGGGCTGGAAGGCTCCGCGGGCAGGAGGGCCATCGGCTCAGCGCTCGATTTCGTCGGGCTGGCCGACCGCGGGAAGGACCGGGTTGCCACCTTCAGCGGCGGCATGAAGCGGCGGTTGAATCTGGCGGCGGCGCTGCTGCACGATCCCGAATTGCTGCTGCTGGACGAGCCCACCGTGGGGGTCGATCCGCAGAGCCGCAATGCCATCTTCGACAACCTGGAAGCCCTGAAGAAGCGCGGGAAGGCGCTGCTCTATACCACGCACTACATGGAGGAGGCGGAACGCCTCTGCGACCGGCTGGTGATCATCGATCACGGCAAGGTGGTGGCGGACGACACGATGCACGGCCTCTACCGCCTGCTGCCGGCGGCCAACATGCTGAGCGTGGAACTCGACGAGGCGGAGGACGGCGCCGGGCTCGATGCCTTGCGCCGGCTGCCCGAGGTGCAATCGCTCGAAAAGCGGGGAGCCGGGTTGCGCATCGGCGTGCGAGAGCTTGCCGCCACCCCCAAAGTGCTCGCCTGGCTGCTGGACCACGGATATTCGTATCAACACGTGGCCAGCGAGCGGGCCGATCTGGAGACCGTATTTCTCTCGCTTACCGGGAGGAGTCTGCGCGATTGATGTATACCGCATGGAAGGCCCTGGTCCGTAAAGACGTCCGGCTGTTCTTCGCCAATCGACGCGCGGTGCTGATGAGCGTCGTGGCGCCGATCGCCATGGCCTCCTTTTTTGGGTATCTTTTCGGCGGCAATGGCGGCCAGCCGGAAGCCACCCGGATTCCGGTGCTGGTGGTGGACCAGGATGGCAGCCCCATTTCGCGCGGCATCGTCGCCCGGATGAGCGGAGACAAAGCCCTCGTGCTAATGCCGGCCGGCATGGAGCAGGCGCGCGAGGCAGTGCGCAAAGGCAAGGCCACGGTGGCGTTCGTGATCCCCGAGAAATTCGGGGAGATCGCCGCGCGCGCTTTTTTCGGCAATGCCGCCAAGCCCGAGATCGCGCTGCTCTACGACCCGACGCACGGGGCGGAAATGGGCATGGTCCAGGGGATTCTCTCCGGACACGTAATGGAGGCGGTCAGCCAGGAGGCCTTCGGCGGCCCGGGCAGCAGCCGGCTGGTGAAGGATTCGCTGGCGGACCTCGACAAGAACAGCGGGCTGCCGCCGGACCTGAAGCCATCGCTGACTGCCATGCTTAAAGCCATCGGGCAATGGAACGCTCAAAGCCAGGGCCGCCCGGGAGCTTCGCAGGCGGGCCTGACCGTTCCTTTCGGGACCCGCACGGAAGCCATCACCTCCGGGACGGGCATTCCCTACAACGGGTACGCGCACTATTTCGGCGGCATGGGTGTTCAGTTCATCCTCTTCGTGGGGATCGAAGTGGGGATGGGGCTGCTGCTGCAACGCCGGGAAGGTTTGTGGAGCCGGCTGCGCGCCGCGCCGCTTTCGCGCAGCGTGCTGCTGGGCAGCCGCGCGGCGAGCGCGGCGATCACGTCGATGTTCATCCTGGTGTTCATGTTCGCGTTCGCGCGCGTGGTGTTCGGGGTGCGCATTCAGGGCAGCCTGCCGGGATTCCTGGGCATCTGCGCGGCGTTCTCGTTGATGACCGCCGCCTTCGGACTCCTGATCGCGGCGCTGGGCAAGACTCCCGAGGCCACGCGCGGAATCGCCATTCTCGGTACTTTGCTGATGGTGATGCTGGGCGGCGCGTGGGTCCCGACGTTCCTCTTCCCGCAAATGCTCCAAAAGCTGACGCTGGCTGTGCCGACAAGGTGGGCCGTGGACGGGCTGGATGCCATGACCTGGCGCGGGATGGGCTTCTCGGCGTCGCTTGGGCCCATGGCCGTGCTGGTGGGGTTCGCCCTGGCATTCGGAGCCCTCGCCGTCGCGCGGTTCCGCTGGGAAGAGTAGGGCGCATGCAATTCGGGGACAGGCTACGAAACCCCCAAACGGCGAGGGTTTCCCAGCCAGTCCGCGAGAGGGCTACAAGATATACCGGCTCAGATCCTGGTCTTTGACGATATCGGCCAACTGCTTCCGCACGTAGTTAGCGTCCACCTTGACCGTCTTCTTCTTCAGGTCCGGCCCCTCGAAGGAAATCTCTTCCAGCAGTTTCTCCATGATAGTGTGGAGCCGCCGCGCGCCGATATTCTCGGAGCTTTCGTTCACCTGGGCAGCGAACTTCGCTACTTCCTCCAGGGCGTCGTCGGTAAGCGCCAGCTTGATGCCTTCAGTCTCCATCAGCGCGGTGTACTGCTTGGCCAGCGCGTTCTTGGGCTCCTTGAGGATGCGGATGAAGTCCTCCACGCTGAGCGACTTCAGCTCTACCCGGATGGGAAACCGCCCCTGCAGCTCCGGGATCAGGTCGCTGGGCTTGGAGACGTGGAAGGCGCCGGCGGCGATGAACAGGATATGGTCCGTGCGCACGAACCCGTAGCGCGTGTTTACGGTGGTGCCCTCGACGATGGGCAGGATATCGCGCTGCACGCCCTCGCGGCTCACGTCGGGGCCGTGACCCGATTCGCGGCCGGCGATTTTGTCGATCTCGTCGAGGAAGATGATTCCGCTCGATTCGACGCGCTCCAGCGACACGCGCGT
Organism: Terriglobia bacterium; assembly: GCA_020073115.1. Lineage (GTDB taxonomy): Bacteria > Acidobacteriota > Terriglobia > Bryobacterales > Bryobacteraceae > BOG-224. The sequence goes on along the minus strand of JAIQFU010000145.1, from coordinate 15,335 downwards.
CACCTGGTCCATGTCGATGAGCTTCTGCTCTTCTTCCTGCACGAGGTAATCGAGCGCTTCGGCCACGCGCATCTTGCGCTTGCGCGTTTTCCCGCCGAAGATGTTGGGCAGCATATCTTTGGGGATGTTGATGCCCATCTCCTCGATACCCGCGTTGGTGGTGATCTCAAACGTCGGGGCGCGGTCTTTGACTTCGATCTCCACCAGGCGCTCGTCCAGCTTGCCCTCGCGGAGGCGCTCGCGCAGCTTTTCGCGGGTGCGCTCGACGCTCTCGCTGGGCTCGCTCTGGGGCGGCATGAGGAGGTCCAGCAGGCGGTCCTCGGCGGCCATCTCGGCCCGGTCGGCCACTTCGTCCAGGCGCTCCTCGCGGACCATGTCGATGGCGATGTCCACCAGGTCGCGGATCATGGATTCAACATCGCGCCCTACATAGCCCACCTCGGTAAACTTGCTGGCCTCCACCTTGAGAAACGGCGAGTTCGCCAGGCGCGCGAGGCGCCGCGCCAGCTCCGTTTTGCCCACGCCCGTGGGGCCGATCATGAGGATGTTTTTGGGCATCACCTCTTCGGCCATCTCGGGCGCCAGTTTCTGGCGGCGGATCCGGTTGCGCAACGCGATGGCCACGGCGCGCTTGGCCTCCCCCTGCCCCACCACGTGCTTGTCCAGCTCGCGTACGATTTCCCGGGGAGTGAGTTCGTCCAGCAGCGGCTGCTCATCGACCGACTGGCCGGGAAGATAAATGACCATTACTCCAACTCCTCGAAAGTGACTTTATCGTTCGTGTAGATACAGATCCTGCCGGCGATGGCCATGGCCTCCTCGGCCACGCGCCGAGCGGAGAGCTTGGTGTTGCGCATCAGCGCCGTGGCCGCCGCCATGGCGAACGGCCCTCCGGAGCCGATCGCCGCCACCCCCTCATCGGGCTCGATCACGTCGCCGTTTCCGCTCACCAGGTACGTGGTCTTGGCGTCGGCCACCAGCAGCAGCGCTTCCAGGTGCCGCAGGACGCGGTCGGTGCGCCATTCCTTTGCCAACTCCACCACGGAGCGGGCCAGGTTTCCGTTGAACTGCTCGAGCTTCGATTCGAAGCGCGCGAACAGGGCGAAGGCGTCGGCCGTGGAACCCGCGAAACCGGCCACTATCTTGTCGTTGTACAGCCGGCGCAGCTTGCGCGCGGTGCCTTTTATTACTTCCTGGCCAAGGGTGACTTGCCCGTCGCCGGCCATGACGACTTTATCGTCGCGGCGCACGCAGATCACTGTCGTGGACCGAATCTTTTCTCTCATTGTCGGTGTGATTCTATTCTATCGAGAAACGGTTGCACCGCCGGTGGCCGGTTCTCGCCACCGGTGCTTTTGGCCGGCTCAAAAGTACCAGTGGCGCAAATCGGCCGCCGCCGGCACAAGACTTCTACGCTCTCACGTGCCGCTTCCACATCAGCCCGAACAGGCGGAACGCCGCGGGCTGGCGCTTTCCGGCCGCCATGCGGCCCACCTCAACCGCCGCCCACACGAAGTACGCCGCCGTCACCCAGCGGTGAATGTGCGCGGCCAGAAAACCGATACCGGTGGGCCCGGGTTTGATCGGCGACAGCGCAAACTGGATGAACCACAGGGCGAAAAGCCCCGCCGCTTCCCACCATACCAGCTTCATATCGATCAGGAAGATGGCCCCCAGGAGCGCCTGCCCCAGCGTCATCAGCACTTCCAGCCGCTGTTCGGCATCGAACGGAATGGCGGTCACCGCGCCGATGCTGATGGAATACGTGATGGGCAGCATGGCCGCCAGCAGCGTCCACTGGTTGATGTTGCTGGAAACCATGTTCATCAGCGCGGTGGGCGAGCCCTTCACCGTCCGCGCCCAGTAGAACGCGGAGACCTTTTCCGGGAACTCGGAGACGAACGGCGCCACCCACTGGATGAAGATGAAGGTCGGGATCCCCAGGTTGACGGCGAGGGCCTGTAAGCTGTCCAGGAACGGCTCCGCCACGAAATAGATGAGCCCTCCGCCCACCACGAACAGCCCGGCGATGGCGGCGACGCGGGTATTCCGCGGGGCCGTAACCACCGTACGCGGGATCAGCTCCAGGTCTTCGATGCTCTCCTCCGCTTTTGGCGGCATCCGGCGCAGAACCGCCAGATACGCCACGTACATGAGGATGAGGATGGCCGCGTCGATCACGTTGAGCGAGCCTTTGGCCCAAACGATCGCCGCGTACGCCATCGGCGGCAGCAGCCCCATCACTTCGACGCAGTGCTCGTCTTCCAGCCGGATCGACCCCAGGGGACGGCGGTAGCGCCGCCGGTGAAAGAGCGCGGCGGTGAAATAGATCATGGGCCATCCCAGGCCGGTGAGAAGGCGGAGCGCGCCCGTGAGGCCGGCGGTCAGGAGCGATACCTTGCGCTCCCACGCGAGCACGGCTTCCACGGCGAATTCGGGCAGTGTTTGCAGCCATGCCAGGATGGCCAGGGCCAAGCCTTGCGCCATGAAGAACTGCGCCGATTCCGCCGCCCAGGCGATGAGCATGGCGGCGGACAGCATGCAGGGCGTAGTCCACACCACCGCCCCGGCTCCCGCGTCCGGCACGGCGGCCACGGCCAGAAGCGCGCAAACCGGGGTGAGGGCCTGCCGCGGTCTATCGGAAGTCGATGTCGGCATCTTTCAAGGCGATGGAGTGTTTTTCGAAGGGAGCGCGCTTCTCGGGGAAATCCGCGCGGAAATGAGCGCCGCGGCTTTCCTCGCGGGCCAGCGCACAACGGGCGATCAGCAGCACCACGTCGCGCATCGTACCGCAGGCCCCCGGCCTACCCAGCGTGGCGATCGCGGAGCGAAGCCCGTCGGCGTTGCGAATAATCCCGCAGTGATCCCACGCAAGCCGCTGAATATGGACTTCAGAGCCGGGCCCGGAGGGCGCCCCGTAGCGAGCGGCCATCAAACGGTCCGGACCACTGGCTGACCGCTCTCTCTGGGCCCGGCTCTGCACCGCTTGCATCGCCCGCCCCGCCCGGGCCCCGAAGACCACTCCCTCCAGCAGCGAGTTGCTGGCCAGGCGGTTGGCCCCGTGCACTCCCGTGCAGGCGGCCTCACCCGCCGCGAACAGTCCCGGCAGCATGGTACGCCCGGCCAGATCGGTGCGCACCCCTCCCATGGCATAGTGCGCCGCCGGAGCCACGGGCGCCGCCTGCGCTCCCAGGTCGATCCCGTATTTCAGGCACGTCTCGTAGATCCGCGGAAACCGCTCGCGAACGAACGCGGACCCCCGCTGGGTCAGGTCCAGGACCACCTCGCCCTGCTTCATTTCCGCCACGATGGCGCGCGCCACCACGTCGCGCGGCGCGAGGTCCTTCAACGGGTGGTAACGCTCCATGAATCGCTCGCCGCGCGCGTTGCGCAGCACCGCGCCTTCGCCGCGCAGGGCTTCCGAAAGCAGGAACCGCGGCGCGCCCTCCACGTTGAGCGCCGTGGGATGGAACTGAACGAACTCGATGTCGGAGATCTCCGCGCCGGCGCGCCACGCCATGGCCACGCCGTCGCCGGTGGCCACGTCGGGATTGGTGGTGTTCAGAAAGACCCGCCCTAGCCCGCCGGTGGCCAGCAGCACGGCGCCGGCGAACACCGGGGTGACGGCGCCGGCCGCGGAATCGTACACTTCGGCTCCGGTGACCGAGCCGTTTTCCATCAGCAGGCCGGTGGTCGCGGCATAGCTCCGGAATTCGATGTTCGCGAGCGATGCGGCTTTGTGGTAGAGCGTGCGCGCGATCTCCCGCCCGGTGGAATCGCCGTGGGCGTGGAGCACGCGGTTGCGGCTGTGCGCGCCCTCCCGGGTGAACGCGAGCTTCGAACCCTGGCGATCGAACTCGGCGCCCCATTCGATCAGCTCCTGAATCGCCGCGGGGCCCTCTTCCACAAGCGTGTGCACCGCGGCGCGGTCGCACAGGCCATCGCCCGCGAACAGCGTATCCTGTTCGTGAAGCTCCACTTCGTCGTCGTCGCTGAGAGCCACGGCGATTCCGCCCTGCGCGTACTCGGAGGAGGACTCGCGCAGGCTCTCCTTGGCAACGACGAGCACGCGCCCGACCGGCGCCAGTTCGATGGCGGCGCGCAGCCCGGCTACACCGGCTCCAATTACGAGGAAATCGGGATTCATCCGCTATTGCGATGATAACGCGTGGCGTGAACATTCCTGTTCGCTGCGCCGGCATTCGTGCCCACATCCGGCCCGTGCTACAACTCCAATATGCCTTCTTTTGCGGTGGAGACTCCGCATGGCCGCTATGCGGCCTTGGTCGAACGCGGCTCACTGGCCGCGGTGGCGCAGCATCTTCCACAGAATCGCGGGAAGGTGTTCGTGGTCTCCACCGAGGATGTCTGGCGGCATCAAGGCGCCGCCCTGGAGCGCGGCCTGGCGGGCGTCGAACACGAGATCATCCACCTGCCCGGCGGCGAGGACCGGAAACGGCTGGCTCCGCTGGAAGCCGCCGCGGAAGAAATGGTGCGCCGCGGGGGCGACCGCACCAGCGTCGTCCTCGCCTTCGGCGGGGGGATCGTCACCGATATGGGAGGGTTCCTGGCCGCCATCTTCATGCGCGGCATTCCCGTCGTCCACGCCCCCACCACGCTGCTGGCGCAGGTGGACGCGGCCATCGGCGGCAAAACAGGCGTCAATCTCCGGACCGGCAAGAACCTGGTCGGGGCCTTTCACCAGCCGCTGGCCGTGGTGATCGATCCGGCCACCCTGGAGACGCTGCCCGAGCGCGAGTACCGCGCGGGGCTCTACGAGATCGTCAAGGCCGGGGTGATTCGCGATGCCGAGCTGTTCCGGTTCCTCGCCGATCACAGCCCGGAAGTCCTGGCGCGCGAACCTGCGGCGGTGGACCGCATCATTGCGGCCGCCGTCCGGATGAAAACGGAGGTGGTGTCCGCCGATGAGCGCGAGAGCGGACTGCGCCGCATCCTCAACCTCGGCCACACCTTCGGCCATGCCCTGGAGGCGGAGACCGGCTACACGCGGTTTCTCCACGGCGAGGCCGTGGCTTTCGGCATGCGCGCCGCCGCGTACCTGGCCGAGAACTCCGGCTACCTCTCGGCCGAGGATGCGGTCGATATCCTCGACGCCCTCCGGCTCTACGGCCCCATTCCGCCACTGGACGGAATCCGCGCGGAAGACCTCCTGGCGCGCCTGGTTCACGACAAGAAGACCGTGCGCGGCGCGGTGCACTTCGTCCTTCCGGTCCGCATCGGGGAGGCCCAGGTGGCGTCGGGGATCGACGACCGGCTGGCGCTGGACGCGATCCGGACCGCGCTGTCATGAGGGGGGCGACGCCGGAGGGCGCCCGCAACCCGCGCGAGGCGGCCAGCCAGGTGCGCGGCATGTTCGCCCGCGTGGCGCGCCGCTACGATCTCGCCAACCATCTGCTCTCGTTCAACATCGACCGTTACTGGCGCGCTCACGCCGCGCAACGGGCCGCCGCCGTCCTGGCCCGCCCCGAGGCCCGCGTCCTGGACATCTGCTGCGGCACCGGAGACCTGGCGCTCGCGCTGGCGAAGCGCAGCGCGTGTCCCGTGCTCGGCGCCGATTTCTGCCACCCGATGCTGGTTTCCGCGCGCGGCAAACTCGAACGCCGCCAGTCCCGCGCTGCCGTGTTCGAAGCGGATGCCCTCCGGTTGCCGGTCCGCGACGGCGCGCTCGACCTCATCACCGTGGCCTTCGGTTTCCGCAACCTGGCCGATTACGACGCCGGCCTGCGCGAGATGCGCCGCGTTCTCGGACCCGGCGGCACGGCCGCCATCCTGGAATTTTCGCAGCCGCCCAACCCCGCATTCGCAGCAGTCTACAACTTCTACTCGCGCCGCATCCTGCCGCTCATCGGCGGAGCGATTTCGGGCTCGCCGGATGCGTACCGCTATCTCCCGGAATCCGTGCGGAAGTTCCCCACCGCGCCGGAACTGGCGTCGGAGATGCGAAAGGCGGGCTTTGCCAACGTGAGCTATGAATATCTCACATGGGGCGTCGTCGCGCTGCATTTGGGAAAAGCGTGACGTGGAGTGCGCTTTCAGCCTGCCATGCCGGCATCCGACTCCGGCACGAGAGCCGGCGCGGCGGGCCGGTGGCCCACTCCAGCTAAAGGCGCGCTACGCCGCGCGTCGGTACCGTGACCCGCACCTTCACTTTGCCCCTGGCGTCGCGCACCGGCCGGATCACGCCCGGGATCACGGACCGGATCTCCGGGTTCGCTTTGAGCAACTCCTCCAAGACATCGCGCACGCCGTCGATAATGCTGTGCTCGATTTTGAGGCGGTCTTTGGCAGTGCGGAGGCGCATCTAGAACCCGCCCTCGCCCCGCAAGGGGACAAAGCGGCACAGGGCCGCCACACGGGATTGGATCTGGCCGTCCCGTTTGGCGACCACCCGCAGTTCCTGGTCGGCGTAATCGCCCACCGGCATGACGAGCCGGCCCGGGTCCTGGAGTTGCGCCAGCAGCGCCGGGGGAATATCCCGGGCGCCCGCGGCCACGGAAATCGCGTCGAAGGGGGCCCCCTCGGGGTACCCCAGGGACCCATCCCCGCAGATGACGGACACGTTCGGGCCCAGGCCCGTACGCTCCAGGTTCTCCCTGGCCGTTTCGGCGAGCGCGGGCACAATCTCGATGGCCACCACCCGCGCCGCCAGCTTTCCCAATACCGCCGCCGCGTACCCGCAGCCGGCCCCCACCTCCAGCACGCTTTCACCGCCCGTGAGTTCCAGAAGCTCGGCCATCAGCGCGGTCATGTAGGGCTGCGAAATGGTCTGTCCGAAACCGATGGGAACGGGTCCGTCTTCGTACGCCGAGAGGCGCGCTTCCGGAGGAATGAACTGCTCCCGCGGAATCTCCTCCATGGCGCTCAGTATGCGTTCGTCCCGAATGCCGCGGCGCCGGAGCTGCATCTCGATCATTTTGCGGCGCTCCACCGCCCAATGCGGAATCATGCGCCCACCCCAACTCTATAATAGCTGTCATGGCCCACCTGGTAACGCTGATTCCCGGCGACGGCATCGGACCTGAAGTCGCGGACGCCACCGTGCGCGCCGTGGAGGCCACGGGAGTGGAGATCGAATGGGAACGCGTGCAGGCCGGCTTGGGCGCGCTGGCGGAATACGGGCAGCTGCTGCCCGACGATGTACTGGCTTCGCTCGAAATCACGCGCATAGGCCTCAAGGGCCCCACCGCCACCCCCATCGCGGGAGGGCACCAGAGCATCAACGTGGCCTTGCGTAAGAAACTCGGCCTCTACACCAATTTCCGCCCCGTCCGCATGCTGCCGGGTCTCAAGACCCGCTACCAGGACGTGCCGCTGGACCTAGCCATTTTCCGCGAAAACACGGAGGACCTCTACGCCGGCCTGGAACACGAAATCGTACCGGGCGTGGTGGAAAGCCTCAAGATCATCACCCGGAACGCTTCCATGAAGATCGCGCGAGCCACCTTCGAATACGCGCGGCGCGAGGGCCGCGGCAAGGTGACCGCCATTCACAAGGCCAACATCATGAAGCTCAGCGACGGCCTTTTTCTGAAGTGCTGCCGCGACGTGGCGTCCCAGTTCCCGGAGACGCAGTACAACGAGCTCATCGTGGACAATGCCTGCATGCAACTAGTGATGCGGCCGGAGACCTTCGACCTGCTGGTCCTCCCCAACCTCTACGGCGACATCATCTCCGACCTGGCGGCGGGCCTCGTGGGCGGATTGGGGATCGTGCCGGGGGCGAACATCGGGGACAACCACGCCATCTTCGAGGCGGTCCACGGCACCGCTCCCGACATCGCCGGGAAGGGGCTCGCCAACCCCACGGCGCTGATGCAGTCCGCCGTCCTGATGCTGGCGCACATGGGGGAGCGCGAGGCCGCCGGACGGCTGCAGCGGGCCATCGAGGAGGTCTACCGCCACCGGGAGTGTCTGACGGGCGACGTCGGCGGGACCGGCACTACGTCCCAGTTCACCGAAGCGGTGATCCGAAGAATGTAGCGCACGCGCTCTTGCGCGCCGCGTCCAACCGCGCTACAACTTCACCAGCTTTCCGTTCTCCCACGTGAACCGGATCATCTTCGCCACCTCGGATTCCGGCAGTCGTTGAATCCGCTGCAGGTGGACGTTCGTCGTCCGGTCCCGCAGCCAGAGGTTGGCGATGAACTCCATATCGTACCCATCGAAAGGATCGGAGAGGAAAACCACCTCCGAGTGCGGCGGGACGCGCGGTTGGAGCGCATCGAATTGCCGGATCACCTCTTGCGTGAGCAGGCCCTGCTGCACCATTGCCTTGTGGACATAGGTCTTCTGGAGATACCGGTTCTCGCGCACCCAGAAGAGCAACGGGACCGCCAGGAAGGCGGCCATGAGGGCGCGGTTGCGGCTCAGACGCGCGGCCTCTTCCGATACGATAATGGCGGCGAACACCGCCCACGCGGCCAGCGGAATGTACAGGCAGGCCTGGTCGCGTCCTTCCAGGAACTCGATCGGCAGCGGCGCGACGACCACGAACACCCAGCAAAAACGCAGGGCCGGCCGCCGGAGGGCCCAGGCCAGCGCCGTGACCGCCGCCCAGAACGCCACCATCCCGATTACGCCGATATCGTTCCAGAAAAACAGCTCGCGAATCCACATCCGCTGGAAATTCACGATCCGTTCCAGGGTGAAGACCGGCTGGTAATTGGGGGAGTGCAGCAGGCCGTTGGGTCCGTACTTCTTCCCGTAGAGGGACAGCAACGTCACGGCGCCGGCCCACAACGCCGTGCGCCCCGGGCCAAGCACCCAAGCGCGCAAAGCGGACGGCTTCCACCCGTCCGGCAGGTGGAAAAACATCTCGTACGCCAGCAAGGCCACAGGCAGCGTGACCGCCATTTCCTTCGAGTTCAGCGCGCACACGAACAGCGCCAGGAAGACCGCGGTCTGGCCCGCGCCCGGCAGCCTGCCGCGGCTGCGTATGCCGGCGTAATACAAAAAAGCTCCGAAATAGAAGGTGAAACAGAGGATGTCGTAGATCGTGTCGGTGTTGTAATGCAGGCTTCCCAGCCCCCCGTGATAGGCCACTACGGCGGCGGCGAGGGTTGCGGCCAGTTCCCCGCAGCCCAGGGCCCGCGCGAAACGGTAGGCCACCCACACATTCAGCCCCAGGAGCAGGAGAATGGCGATCCGGTACGGCAGCGGATTGAACCCGAAGAAGTGGAACATCGGGACATAGAAGGCGCCGCCCATGGGTCGATACTCGCCGTGCCACAGCGCGAACTGCGAATACAGCAGATGCCAGGGGCCCGGCTTCCACGGGAGGTAAATGTTCATCATGTCGTCGGAGGCCCAGCGCGCGTGGAGGCCGTCCCAGGCGAACCAGAGGAAATAGGCGGCGAGCAGGCTTGCGGACGCCAGCTTCTGCCAGAGGGCCAGGCCCTCACCGCGGGGCGATGTGACCGTGGATGGAGCCAAGGGAATATGTTAGCAGCCGCCTGGTAGAGCGGGGCTTCTACGCGGCGGATGGGCTCCGCCGGGCAGAAGCCCCGCCCCACGCTCCGCTACCTCGTCCGGCTGAGCCCCAACGCCCGGATGCGCTTATGCAGGTTCGTGCGTTCCATCCCCAGCGCCCGCGCGGCCCCCGAGACGTTCCAGTTCGATTCCTCCAGCGCCCGCAGGATATGCTCGCGTTCAGCCGATTCGCGCGCCTCCTGAATCGTGGACTTGGGCCCCGCCTCGCGCTGCACCCGGATCTCCACCGGGACGGCGTCGCGCGTGATGCGGTCGCCCGGGCTCAGGATCGCCATGCGCTCGATCACGTTGCGCAACTCGCGCGCGTTGCCCGGCCACCCGTAGCTTTCCAGCATCGGCAGCACGCCGTCTTCCAGCGTCTTGCGCCGGAAGTTGTTGCGGGCGCAGAAGTCCTCCAGGAAGTATTCGGCCAGGAGGCGGATGTCGTGCGGCCGCTCGCGCAGCGCCGGCACCCGTATGGGCACCACGCTGAGCCGGTAGTACAGGTCCTCGCGGAACTTCTCCTGGGCCACCATCTGGGCCAGGTCCCGGTTGGTGGCGGAGACCACCCGGACGCTGACGCGAATGATCTGCTCGCCGCCCACGCGGTGGAACTCGCCCTCTTGCAGCACGCGCAGCAGTTTCGCCTGCGACGCCCCGTGCAGGTCCCCGACCTCGTCCAGAAAGATCGTCCCGCCGTCCGCCAGTTCGAACTTGCCGCGGCGCATCCCCGTGGCGCCGGTGAAAGACCCCTTCTCGTGGCCGAACAGCTCCGTTTCCAGCAATTCCGTGGGGATGGCCGCGCAGTTCACTTTCACGAACGGCCCTGCGGCGAAGGGGCTGGAGTTGTGGATGTGGGCGGCCAGCAGTTCCTTGCCCGTCCCGGACTCGCCGATCAACAGCACCCGCGCGTCCGACCGCGCCGCCCTCGACGCCTGCTCCACGGCGCGCAGCCACGCGGGGCTGTCGCCGATCATTTTCTGCGCCCCCCCCACCAGTTCGCGGAGGCGCTCGTTCTCCTTGAGCAGGTTCCCCTGCTCCAGCGCGTTCTTGACGGCCACCAGCACGCGGTCGCGGCTGAGCGGCTTTTCCAGGAAGTCGTAAGCCCCGGCGCGCGTGGCTTCCACCGCGTCGGAAATCACGCCGTGGCCGGAGATCATGACCACCGGCGAGGCGGTTCCGTTCTGGCGGATGGCCTTCAGCACGTCGATCCCGCTGCCGTCGGGCAGCTTGAGATCGAGCAGGTAGGCGTCCGCGCGGTGCGCATCGGGGTGTTTGCGGAACTCCGCCACGCTGCGGCACACCGCCACCGCATAGCCCTCGCGCTCCAGGATCATGCGCAGAGAGCGCCCGATATTCTCTTCGTCATCCACGATCAGAACGCGTTTGGAAGCCATTGGCCGTGACGGGCAGCAGCACGCGGAATCCGGCTCCGCCCAACTCTCCTTTTACCGCAACAATGTCCCCTCCCGATAGCAGCGCGCTCTTGCGCGCGATCGAAAGCCCCAGTCCCATGCCCTTCTTCTTAAACGAAATGGTGGGCTGGAAGAGCGACGCGCGGGCCTGGTCGGTCAACCCCGGGCCGGAGTCGTGAACCTCGATAGCCACGCGCCCCTGCTCCGCCGCCGTGATCCCCAGAATGCGGCCGCCTTCGCCCGCCGCTTCGGCCGCGTTCTCCAGCAGGTTGGTGAGGATGCCCTTGATCAGGTCCGGGTCGGCCATCACGCGCGGCGCGCCGTCCGCCAGCCGGCAATCGTAAGCCAGCTCCGGGTGCGCTGTTTTGAGAAACGCGATACGCTCCTGCAGGAGGGCGTTCACGTCCAGTTCCGCGGGTTTGACAGGCGGTTCCGCGGCGAACTGCGAGAAGGCACGGATGCGCCGTTCCAGCGTTTCGATCTCGTCCACCACGATTTGCGTGGCCTGCTCCATGAAGCCGCGGTCCGCCTCGTCGTAGCGCGCCATCATCTCCTCCACCGTGAGCCGGATGGGGGTGAGCGAGTTCTTCACCTCGTGCGCCATCTTGCGCGCCAGCGTCTGCCAGCTTGCCATCTGCCCCAGGTACACCAGGCGCTCCGTGCTTTCCTGGAGTTTTCCGGCCATGTGGTTGAAGGCCTGAATCGCCCGCCCGATCTCGTCATCGCGCTGCGGCTCCACGCGGGCCTTCAGGTCGCCCGCGGCCAATTGTCCCAGCCCGGCGGTCAACTGTTGAATGGGCCGGCTGATGCGCGTGGCGAGATACGCCAGGAGCGCCAGCGAGACGAGCCAGAACGAAGCCGCCAGAAGAACGTACCCCAGCGTGAACCCCCGCCGTAGGTCCCGGTGCTGCGCATCGCTCACCAGTTTGCGGGCGTCGCGCCACTGGTCCTCCAGCCGGTCCAGCTTCACGTCGCCGAGCCCGGCGGAGTACGACCAGATCTCGCCGCCGCGCCGCACCAGGTAGTCGAGGCGGTCCCCCTCGCTTCCGGCGCGCACGAACTGCTCGTCCAGGTCTCCATCGGCGAACGATTTGACGCCATCGGGCCAGTTCGGGCGCTCCGCCGCGGCGTACTTCCGCGGCTGGATCTCGCCCCTTGCGGCGCGCTGCTTGAGGTCGGCCCGCGCCCGGTTGTAGACCTCCTTCATGGCCGCCTTCAGCGATTCCGAGATGGAATCGAGCTCGTCGGTGGAAGCGTATTCCAGGCTGATATCGATGAGCGATGTGGTCAGCCACACCGTGGCCGCGAGCGGCGCCAGGGTGGCCGCCAGGAAGATCAGGATGAGCTTGGTGCGGAGCCGGTTCACCCGTTTCGCGCTCCCCGCCCCGGCGTGCGGCCGAGGTCGGAGAGACGCAACCGGGGACTTTCCAGCGGCCCCCAGTGTGGATCGTCGGCCCCGGGCTTCCGGCTGAAGATCTCTACAAAGGCGCGCAGGCTGATTCCTGAATCGGTCGTGACGCTGGGCAACTCCCGCGGGCCGGCGGTCCGCAGTTCCAGCCGGAGGAAGAACGGCAGGTCCTGCGGGATCCCCGCCGCGCTGACCGCCATGCGCTCCAGACACAGCTTTTCCGCATCCACGGCCGTCAGGCCCGACTGCGAGCGGCCACCGAAGTTCACCTGAAACCGCTCCTCGAAAATATCGTAGCTGACCACGAACTTGCCCCGGGATTCCGCGCGCGGCACGCTCCGGTCGATGGTAAACAACTGCAGCCAGTAGACGAACGTCACCGCGTCGGCGTCCTTCAGGCGGTCGAGGGCCGCGGTTTTTTGCGTCAGGAAATGCAAGCCGGGGTCGACGGGGTGGAGATTGTCGCCATCGTAATTGACGGATAACGCGTCCGCCGCGCGCGCGCCGAATAAAGGAAACGCCAGGCAGGCCAGCAGCCAGCTCCTCCGGCTGATCCCATTGTCCCGCGCGTCTCGCGGCATCAATAGTTCATGCCCATCATGAAGATCGGATCGGCCCGCCCGCTCCGGACGGGGAACGCCACGGCCAGCGAAAACGATCCCTGGCGCAGACCTACCCCGACCCCGTGCCTGGGTGTGGCGGACTGTAATCCGCTGTCCCAAATCGCTCCTGTGTCGTAGAAGATTTCGAAAAAGCCGTACCGATACTCGACGGAATTGTGGACCATCCGGTTTCCGCCGAGCGGATCGAGGTCGAACTTATTCCATCCTCTCAGGGTACTACTATTGCCGAGGACGTACCGTTCGAACAGCGGAGCGCGGCCGGTGATGACGCCGCCCGCCACGTCGTCCAGCAGGACGTGCCGTCCGTGCCGCAGCATGTAACGGAGCGCCCAGTGGTGGCGCGCGTATACGAAATCACTGTCCAGCACGCGGGTGGCCGCCCGCAAATTGTACGCCGCATCGACATCCTGTTCGTAATCGGCGCCTTCGAACTGCCGCTGGTAGCGCAGCGTGCCCACGGCCGTGTTGGCGGCCACGGTGTGCGCGGCCGGAAACTGGTTCTGCATCCGTTCGAAACTGGCGCCCACCGTCAGGGTGAGGGGCCGGCAGATGACCAGCGTCAGCGCCGGCTCGAAGTTCTGGCGGGTCCGGTACGCCTGCGAGGTCTCCAGCGCCGAGCCGGTTGCCGGAGCATAGGGCGGCAGCTCCTGCACCGTGGCGTTGTTCCACTGTTCGTGATAGCTCTCGAACTCGAACTGGAAGCGGAGCCGATCGGTCCCCACCGACTTGTTCTCGTACCGCGCCACCAGCCCGGCGTAGCGCTCCGGCAATTCATCCCCGTCGCTCACCAAGCCGAAGGTGAATCCATTCTGCTTGACGGTGGCCGTGCCCTCCACCGCCCCGCTCCAACCCTGCTTGGAGTTGTACAGGAATTTCGGGACGGAGATGTCGAAACGGCGGCTGCTGTCTTCGCTCACCTTAAAAACCACTTTGACGGATTCGGGGCTCGCGCCGCGCATCAGGTGGCGCGTCACTTCGCGGGCGTGCAGTTCGTCGCGGATCCGCTTGGAGATGTCATCCAGGGCCGACGGATTCAGGTTGTCGCCGATAAGCGCGGAAATGCGTTTTCTCAGGCCGGAGCTAAGCTTCTTCTCTTCCTTGCCGGCTCCGATGTCGCTGGTCCATCCATCGCCGGAGACGATCACCGTCTCCACCTTGTACCGGGCGTTCACGTTCGTATCGGTAGCGGAGGCGTACGAGCCTTGCGTCCCGGCGAACAGCGCGCCGCCCCAGACCAGGCACCCGAGCCAGGCGTATTTCATACGGCTGGCAATGGCACGCCGTGTGCCAAATCTAAAACTATGAAATAGAGCGGTTTATCTGGAGGGCTGTGTGATTGCGCTTCACAGGTGTGGAGGCCTTTGGAACTCGGTCGCGCCGTCCGGGATCCAGCCTACAGAACCTTGGCCAGTTCCGTTGCGAAAGCGCTGCGGGGCGTCTGCTCGCGTTGCTTGCCGCCGCGTTTCCGGCGGTCGTTTCGCGCCGGCGCGCGGTTGTTGGGGGCGCCGGCGGCCGCGGGTGGAGCGCCGCGTAGGCCTTCCTTGCCCTTGGGGGGCTGCGCCGGGTTGGCGCGCAACAGCCGGTCTTCCAGCGGCGCGCGGTCAAAGCGCCGGATGATCGCCTGCATCTCGTCGCCCGTGGGCGCCTCGATGAAAGCGAATCCCTTCGATTCCTGCGTTTCGTGGTTGCGAATGACTTTGATGCCGTCTGCGACCAAGTCTTCGGCGGCGAGCCATTGCTTGATGTCGTCAGCGGTTACCCATGTGGGAAGATTGCCCAGAAATACGGTAAAACTCATTCAGTTGATTGTTTGCTCCATTGGTTGGATTGGCGGCGCGTTCAACGAGAGGGATCCGTTCTGCCAACTAGATGGTATCAGAGTGCCGAACCGGATTGCAAACGATTGAACCGAGGAGCCCATAACTATTGGGTGTGGGCCCGGCGCCTTCGTTTCATAGCGCTCCAAAAGAGGAAAAGGAAGGCTCCGGACACGATCAGCAAGGAGAGAGAAGACGGCTCCGGAACGGCTTCCGGACCGCTGTCGGCAACGAAAAAACCGTCGCTCGACCCGGTGAGCGGAGACGGCAGGGCCGCGGTATCCAGTTTCGCCGAAACGACAATGCCGCCCACGCTCAGCCCGTTGCCCCCGAGGCTGACTCCCAGGCTCGAGGCGATCCCGTAGGGCGGGACTCCGAGCGTGACGTCGCGTCCCGTATTACGCAACACCAGCACAGCCGCGGGCCCCGCGAACACATCGGCGAGCGCGGACGAAACCTCGAGCGACCCGGACACGGTCCAGACCGGCCCGCGGTACAACGTTCCCTGGAAGTAGCCGGACGCAATCCGAAGTCCCTCGATGTCGGCGGAAATTGCGCCATCCGGCGATTCCAGCGTGGCGGC
>JAIQFU010000144.1 GCA_020073115.1 Terriglobia bacterium | reverse complement strand
CTCCCGAATTCTTCAGCGGCGCGAACTCGGGAGGCCTGCCGAGGGCCGGACACATCCCGGGCGCGCGCAATGCGCCGGTGGCGAGCGTCCTTGCGGAAAATGGCAAACTCAAGCCGGCAGCGTCCCTGCGCCAGGTCCTCACCGCCGGCCGCAGCGAGGCTCCCGCCCTCACCGTTCTGTATTGCCAGACCGGCCAGCAGGCCACCGTGCTCTATTTCGCGGCGCGCTACCTGGGCCTCCAGGCGCGCCTCTACGACGGCTCTTTTCAGGATTGGAGCGGACGCCCCGAATTGCCCGTCGAGCCGAGCCTCTAGCCCCGCCCCGGCGCATTCCGCCCGCGCCTCGGGCGCCATTGCGCGGCAACCCGCCAAACGGCGTTCGCGGTTGTAGGATGCAGCACGCGCCGCCGGACCGAAGCCCGCAAAAGATCAAAACCTAACAGAGCCGGCCGGCCCGAAACTGCTACCTTCGCCTGGAAGCTTATGAAGGCGCTGGTTACCGGTTCGGGAGGATTGATTGGCTCGGAGTGCGCCCGGCTCCTGTGCGAAGAGGGCTGGGACGTCGTGGGCGTGGACAACGATATGCGGCAACAGTTCTTCGGTCCGGCCGGATCCACCGGGGCCGTGGTCGAAGACCTCGTCGCCTCGCTGCCCCGCTATCGCCACCTGCCGTTGGATATCCGGCGCCGCACGGAGGTGCGGGATCTCTTCCGCACCGAGCGGCCGGATTTCGTGATTCACACCGCGGCCCAGCCTTCGCACGACAAGGCGGCTTCCATTCCCTATGTCGATTTCGACGTGAACGCCGGCGGCACGATGAACCTGCTCGTGGCCGCCCGCGATTTCGCGCGCGACTCTCCGTTTTGTTTCACCAGCACCAACAAAGTCTACGGCGACCGGCCGAACTTTCTTCCGCTGATCGAGACGGAGAAGCGTTACGACTATGCCGACGCGCGCGCGGGGATCGATGAAAGCATGTCTATCGACGCCTGCCTGCACTCCCTCTTCGGCGCCTCCAAAGTCGCGGCGGACGTGATGTGCCAGGAGTTCGGCAGGTACTTCGACATGCCGGTCGGCGTCTTCCGGGGAGGATGCCTCACCGGGCCGCAGCACTCGGCCGTGGAATTGCACGGGTACCTGGCCTACATCGTGTTGTGCGCGGTTACCGGATGCCCGTACAGGATCTACGGCTACAAAGGGAAACAGGTGCGCGACCAGATTCATTGCCGCGATGTCGCCCGGCTGTTTCTGGAGTTCCACCGCAACCCGCGCCGCGGCGAAGCGTACAACCTCGGCGGAGGCCGCGGGAACAGCGTCTCTATCCTCGAGACCATCGACCTTCTGGCGGAGAGAGGCTATCGCCTCGAATACTCCTACGAGCCGGCGAACCGTGCGGGCGATCACATCTGCTACATCTCGGACCTGACCAAGATTCACTCCCATTTCCCGAAGTGGCGCATCGAGCACAGCCTGCCGTCAATCGTGGACGCGATTGCCGCCCAGTGCAAACGGAAGGCCGGCGCCCGGTCCGCCGGGGCCGCGGGGCTATCGGCCCCGGCCGGCCAGGAGGACCTCCCGGGCCAGGCGAATGTGGCCGGCGGAACGCAGTCGGACTGAGGAGACGCATATGCCCCTGGCTCAAAACCTCGCGGAGATGGAGCGCACTCGGGAATCGTACTGGCTGCGCCACCCGGGGACATCGCCGGTAAAACTCTGGTGGCGCGCCCTCACGGTCCGGCACTCCTTCCATGTCCTTCCCGGCGAATCGATTCTGGAGTTGGGCGCCGGAAGCGGCCTTTGGACCGGGCATCTGACCGCGGCGCTGCGGGGCGAAAATCCGATTACCGCGGCCGTCTTCAACCGTTCCCTGCTGCCCGGCCGGGAACTGCCCAACGTGCGGTTCGTTTCCGTAGAGGACCTGGGCCGCGCCTTCCCGCCCGAGAGTTTCGATTACGTGGTCGGGACGGGAATCCTGTGCCACACCGCGTACGAGGAGAACCTCCGGGCCATACGCCGGCTGCTGAAGCCCGGCGGCCAACTGCTCTTCTTCGAGAACAACTGCTGGAATCCGCAAGTCGCGCTCAAGACGGGGATCCCGCGAATCGGGCAGTGGGCCGGCAACGCGCCGTGCCAGGTCGGCATGCGCCGCTACAAGCTCATGAAGGCCGCCTCCCGGCAGGGGTTCACCGAAATCGACATCGTCCCTTACGACATCATTCACCCGCTGACGCCCCGCCGCATGGTGAACGCCCTGCAGTCGCTGGCCTTCGTGGTGGAGCACGCGCCTTTGCTGCGCGAGGTCTGCGGTACGCTCTATATCTGGGCGCGGAAGCCGGGCGGGGAGCGCCGGCCCTTCGTGAACCTGGCCGAGCACCCCCAATTTTTCGACGCCGTCTCTTTCGTGGCGCCCTGCCATAACGAAGAGATGAACGTCCCCAGGCTGGTCGAAAGCCTGCTGGGGTTCTACGGCCCCTACGTCCACGAAATCGTGATCGTCAACGACAACAGCACGGACCGGACGGCCGAAGTGACGCGCGAGATCGCCGCCCGGGAACCGCGCGTGAAACTGGTGGACCGCCGGCCCCCGAACGGCGTGGGACGGGCCTTGCGCGACGGCTACGCCGCGGCGACGGGCCGGTATATCCTCACCATGGATTCCGATTTCGTCCAGATCCTGCCGGAGTTCCGCGACCTGTTCGACGCCGTCGCGGCAGGGCGGGACGGGGCCATCGGGAGCCGTTTCTCGCACGAGTCGCTGCTCATCAACTACCCGTTTTTCAAGATCCTTTGCAACCGCGGTTTCCACCTCCTGGCGCGCGTCCTGCTGAAGCGCTCCCTGCGCGATATTTCCAACAACCTGAAGCTCTACCGGGCGGAGATTCTCAAAAACCTCCGCCTGGAGCAGGACCATTTCGCTGCCAACGTGGAAACGGGGCTCAAGCCGCTCCTGGCGGGTTACGATATCGAGGAGGTCCCCATTTCCTGGATCAATCGCGAGCATGACATGGGCAGTTCGTCGTTTCGCATCATCCATGTCGGCCCCAATTACCTTCAGGCCCTCATGAGCATCGGAAGCCGGCGCCTGCACCGCGCGCTGGCCCGGCAGTCCCGAGGGGCCCTCGCCAAATGAGGCGCGGCCGGGAAGCGGGACGCTGATATGGCTTCTCAATTTCAAGTCGACGTCACCGGCGCGCGCGCCGCGGCGGAAATCCACCGGACGCTGGCTCGCCTTCGGACCGCCTCCGAACGCGCCGAAATGCTGGGGGAGCGCTACGCCGTTCACGCGCTCGCCTTCTTCTCGCTGATCTATTTCGCCCTGAGCTTCATCCACGCCCGCATCCGCCTTCTGTGGCACGACGAGTTGTACACCCTGTATCTCTCCCGCATCCCGAGCGCCTCCGAACTCTACAAAGCGCTTTTGACGGGCGCGGACCAGCACCCGTTCGCGTTCTACCGGGTGACGCATTATTCCATGGCGGCGCTGGGCCAGAACGAATTGGGGCTGCGGTTCCCCTCCATCGTTTTCTTCTGGGCGGCCTGCGCCTGTCTCTTCGTGTTCGTCTCCAGGCGGACCTCGCGGATTTATGGGCTCATGGCTTTCCTGTTTCCGATGGTGACGCTGGCCGGCGCGTACGCTATCGAGGCCAGGGGATACGCCGGGCTTTTGTTTGGGGCCGCGCTGGCCATGGTTTGCTGGGATGCCGGCGCGCGCGGAAAGCGCCGGAAGGCGGCCCTCGCCGGGCTGGCCTTCTCGATGGCCCTGGCGTCGGCCTTCCACTATTACGCCGTGTTTCTCATTGTCCCGTTCGCCGCGGCGGAACTGGCGCGCTCCCTGCGCGCGCGAACGCTCGACCCGCCGGTGTGGGCGGCTTTCGCGTTTCTGTATGCGCCCGTGTTGCTGGCATACCCGTTCATCCGGCCGATGCGCGCCATGTCCTCCCATTTCTGGGCGGCGCCGGGGTGGAGCGAGGCGCTGGATTTCTTCACCGTGACGTTGGGGCCGTCTTTACCCTCCCTCGTGGCGTTTGCACTGGCTATCGCGTTTCTGCTGCTGTTCCTCCCGGCGGGCGCCCGCTCCGGCGCCACGCGTCCGGCGCGGGCAGAATCGCTCGCCGCGGAAGATGTAGCCCTGGCTCTCGGGTTTTGCGCCATCCCTTTCGCGGCCATGTTGGCAGCTAAACTGGTGACCCACGCGTTCTATTTCCGGTACGTGATCGAGGCGGTGCTCGGTCCCGTGCTGCTGGCCTGCATTCTGCTGTACCGCCTCATGGACGGGCGGCGCGCCGCGGCCGCGGCCTTCGTTCTGATCGCCGGCGCGCAGTTCGCCTTCGGATCCGGCATCCAGGCCATCCTGCAGGATCGGGCGACGCGGCGCGGCCTCACGGCGGAAGCCGCGCATCTCGCCTCGCTAACGCCGGCGGACCTGCCGATTGCGATCGGCGACCCTCGCACTTTCATGCAACTCGGGTATTATGCGAGTCCCCGCCTGAAACGCCGCATCACCTATCTCTCCGACCCGGGCCGCTCTCTCAAGTACGTGGACTTCGATACGTTCGACGCCGGCATGGATAAGTTAAGACCCTGGTTCCAGCTGAACGTGGTGGAGTACGCCGCCTTCCTCCGCCGGTACAACCGTTTTCTGGTCTACACGGAGCCGCAAGCCGCTTGGGGGTGGAGCCTGCTGGCGCTCCTGGACGATGGCTATCATCCCGTAATCTTATGGCAGAACGGCTCTCGGATTCTCATGCGGATAGACCCGCCGCCGGCATCGGCCCGTTCCTTCTGAAGGGGGATGAAACTCCCGAGTTCCCCGGCGCCGCGCCTGCCAACGGAGCGGAAGCGCGCCCCCGTTCCTCCAAACGGCGGTTCGGCGCCATCGGGCTGTCCGCTGCCGGCCCGATCATCCTGGCGGGCTTTTCGGCGCTCTACCTGGCGGTCGCCTTGAGCATCGCGGCCATCCGTCCGTTCTGGACCGACGAGTTCTTCACCCTCTACCTGGCCCGCATCAAAACCATCTCCGGACTGACCGCCGCGCTGGCCACGGGCGGTGATCAACACCCGCTCCCGTATTTCCTTCTGGAGCGGCTCAGCATCTCCGCTCTCGGCGAGAACGGGATCGCCCTGCGCCTTCCCTCTATCGCCGGGTTTCTGGTGATGTGCCTCTGCCTCTATGCCTTCGTTGCCAGGCGCTACGGGAGGTCTTACGGCCTTGCCGCGTTTTCCATCCCTCCGCTGACACGCGCGTTTCATTTCGCCATCGAGGCGCGGGGCTACGCGCCGCTGCTGGGCTGCGCGGGCGCGGCGCTGCTCTTCTGGGAATTGGCCGGTACCGCACGGCGCCGCAGGCTTGCCGTGGTTGGCTTGGGGCTGGCGCTGACTCTGGCGACCTGTTGTCATTACTACGGTGTGTTCCTCGCCATCCCCTTCGGCGCGGCCCAGTTGCTCCGCTCCTGGCGTCTCCGCCGTCTCGAACTTGGCCGGTGGTGCGCCATCGGGTGCGTGTGGCTTGCGCCGCTCCTCTCGCTGCCGCTGCTGCGCAATGCATCCGCGCCGGCAGCCCATTTTTGGGCGGTTCCGGAATGGGTGGATGCGGCCAGGTTTTTCGCCGTGCTGCTGGCCCCCGCCGCACCGGCTTTTCTGGCTGTGGCCGCGGCGCTCGCCTGCCTCCCGCGGTCCCAACCCCGGTCCCCGTACCGCGGAGGTCCCCGCGCCGAGTCCTTCCCGGTCGATCTCGATACGGTGGTATTGGCCCTCTCGTTCGCCGCGCTCCCGCTCTTCGTCATGGTGGCCGCCAAATGGGTGACCCACGCATTCGTCTTCCGGTACGTGTTGCCTGCCCTGCTGGCACCCGCCATCGCGATCCCTTTTGTTCTGTCGCGCGCCTTCGGCTCCCGAGCCGCCCCAGCCGTGGTTTTTGCCGCTCTCTTCGCCGTCGGTTTCGCCGTTTCGGGCTACGTCCAGATCCGCAAGTACGAGTCGGACCGAAAAAGCGTTGCCGCCATGGCGCAGTCTCTGGAATCCACGGCCACCCGGCGGCTGCCCATCGTCTTCGGTTCGAGGGAAGCATCCCTGGTCGCCTCGTATTACGCGCCCCCTGAGCTGAAGCGGCGGCTCGTCTACCTGGCCGACAGCCGGCGCTCCCTCGAATACCTCGGCTTTGACACGGTGGATCTCTGCGCCGAGTTGCTGCGGCCGTGGTTCCCCGTGAATACCGCCGCATACGCTCCCTTCATCGATTCCCACCGCGAGTTCTACGTGTACACGACGATTGACGCGAAGTGGATCTGGATCCTCCGCGCTCTTCTGGACGATGGGATCGAGCTGACCGCCACCCGGCAGAACGGCTCCGGTATGCTCCTCCTCGCCAACCGCGCCACGCGCCACCGGAGCGGTTCGGCGTCTCTCCCAGGGCCAAGGTTTAACCAAAGATAGCTTGCTCTCCGGGCCAACCCGGCCGACAATCTGATACAGTACTGTTTAGTACATTCTCCAGGCGCCGTCCGCCTTCCACGCCGCTGGGTGCGTCTCCGGCGATTTCCGCGTACCCAAGGAGCCATATGCCCGGGAAGTTCGTGTGTCTCGCTGCATTCTTGTCCTGCTGTATGGGCGCTGCTTTCGGAGCGCCGGTCATTTCCAGCATTCATTCCGCTTCGGTTACGACCACTGCGGCCGTGATCACGTGGTCCACAGACGTGCCCTCCACTTCCCAGGTGCTCCTGGTCTACTCCAACACCGGGCTGCCTTACCGCCGCTACCCCGAGCTGCTGGACGCGGGGATGGTCACGGCGCACTCCGTTTCGCTCTCGAATCTGACGCCTGCGACGCAATACTCTTTCTACGTCGCTTCCCAGGACGTATCCGGAGGCCTGGCAACCTCTTATAACTGTGCGACAGGTTCGGGGACCGTTTCGAGCTTCACCACCGCTTCCATCAACGTTGCCGGGTCGCCGGATTTCCGCATCGACCTGGCTGGCGCCGCGAATGTGACCGCGGGATCCGATATCTACGTCAAGTGGTCGAACGTTCTTTTATCGGGGGCGGCCGATTCGGTTACCTTCGCGGGCGTGACCGGATTGCCCTCGACCATCGCGTTGCACGTGATCTGCGGCTACAACACGGATCCGGTGAGCGAGGCCGGGGACAGTTACGTGAATGGCGCCGGGCAGCAGTACTGCTACAACGCGTCCAATTCCACGTTCGCCGTCCGCTTCCGCACCTCCTCGAGCACCCCGCCCGGAACCTACACCGCCAACGTGACGGTCACCACCTCCACGCTCTCGAAGACCGCCGGCTATACATTCACCGTCGCAGCCGCGCCGGTCCCGCCGGCTCCGCCGCAGATCGCCTCCTACCCGCCCATTCCCAACCTGGCGTCCTGGCAATCGACCATGACCACCCTGGCCGACAAATGGTGCACGGCCTTCGCTGGCGGCGCGTTCTCTTTCGGAACCGAGTCTCAGCCCTGGTACTACGACGGAGGGCGGGTCTACCTCCAGATCGGCGATTACACCGGAAACATGTCGCAATGGCTCCCCTGCGCGGAGAACGTCCTGAAGCAGTACGCGGCCTACATCGGTTCCAGCGGTAATATCCCGGGATACCGTAAATTTCCCTTCGGCCTCGCCATGCACGCCTGGCGCTACTCCGATGCGGTCTCCGCCAACGCCGTGGCGGCTCTTTACTCCTCCGTGAACACGCCATATATCAACGGTGCGGGCCCCGTCTGGGGGCTCGTTTCGGACCCCAACCTGATTCGGGAACTGGCCTACGCCCTCGATTGCCTGATTGCCGGCGAGGAGTCCGGCCAGCCGCATAGCCGCTTCTACGACCAGGCGGTCGCAGGCATGCTGGGCATCTTCGACCAGATCTACGTCTCGGCCCCCTATACCTCCGATTTCTACAACTCCGCGTTCATGGGCGGGCTGGCTGCCGAGGCGCTCATGGCCCACCAGAAACGCACCGGAGACCCGCGCGTGCTGCCGGCGATCAAGGCCATGCTCGATTGGCAATGGGCCAACGTAGTGGACCCGCAGACCGGCGCCATGATGTACGCGGCGCTCGAAGTCCCTCCGGAGTGGGCAACCGATCTCAACAACCTGATTATTCCCGCATATGCCTGGGTGTGGCTCCAGACGGGAGACCCGCTCTACCAGCAGAGAGGCGATTTCCTGTTCCAGCACGCGCTCGACACGGATATCAGCTACTCGGGCAAGATCTTTTCCCAGAACTACAAGTGGTCTTTCGATTACGTGCGCTGGAGGAGCGGCAACGCGGTTTCGACCATCGAGCCGCAGGCCAACGGCGCGGCGCCGGTGATAGCCGACACGGCTCCGCCCACGATTCCCGCCGCGGTTCAGGCCGTCTTCAGCGGGAACAGCGTGCAACTGAAGTGGTCTGCCTCCACCGACGATGTGGTGGTCGCCGGCTACCGCATTTACCGGAACGGCGCGCTGCTCGCCTCGGCGGCCGCCACATCCTACACCGACAGCGCGATCCAAAGGAACACTTCTTACTCGTACGCCGTGGCGGCGTATGATGCGGCGGGCAACGCCTCGGCGCAGTCGGCCGCGACCAGTGTGTCTACCTCCAATCCGGGCAGGGGCGGGAAGACCGCCCTTCCCGCCGCTGTTCGCGGCGCGATCCAGCCCTGAGGTTTTCAGCCGCGTGGGCAGGCCGGACGCCTGCCCCGCCTACCGCGCCACGTACTCGACAAAGTACTGTTCCGGCAAAAACGTGTGGACCTTGGCCGGCTTGAAACCGCCCTTGGCCATGTAGCTGTCCAGGGTGGCCCGGGACATCTGCTGCTCGGGGGGCGGTCCCCACGGGCGCTGGTCGAACGGCTTGGGCTTGTAGTCGATGATCACCACCCGGCCGCCCGGAGCGAGACCGGGGCGGAGCTTGGGCGCGTATTGCGCGCCCCGTTTCTCGAAATGGATGTAATGGTAAACATCGACCATCAGAATCGTGTCCACGGCGCCCGGTGGAAGTTGCGGGTCGTCGGCCGCGACCAGTTTCAGACGGACGTTGGCGAGGTTCTCGCTTTTTAGCCGCCGGGCGATGTAGTCGAGCATCGGCTGGCGGATGTCGAGCGCCCATACGATTCCCGCCGGCCCCACGGCTTGGGCCACCGGAATGGTGAAATAGCCCGATCCCGCCCCGAGGTCGGCGACGCGCTCGCCGCGCCGCAGCGCCAGCGCGGCTATCACCTGCGCCGGCTTCTGGAACCCCTCGCGCTCGGGTCGTTCCAGCATAGCCAGATACCGCGCGATGCGGTCGTCATCCTGCGCGAACAGCCCGCAGCCGGACAAAACCAGGCATGCGGCGGCGCATACGGCGTATTTCATACCGGAAGCTCCTGTTCAATTAATTATGCGCTTGGAGATTGCCCCCGTTGCGGTGTATTATTTTCCCGCGGTCATGAGTAAACACCTGGAACGGCTCATCGCCGTCTGCATTCTTTCCCTGCTCGCCGGCCCGCTCTGCGCGCAGGCAACCGCCGCCCTCGGCGGCACGGTCGCCGATCCGACCGGCGCAATGGTCCCCGCGGCGCAGCTCGTATTGATCAACGACGATACGGGCGCCCGGCGTGAGACCCGCAGCGACGCGCAAGGGCGGTATTCGTTCGCCCAACTCCCGCCGGGAAGGTATCGGCTTACAGCCAGGCGCGCCGGCTTCGCCGACCTGACGATCGGCGGCATTCGATTGCTGGTGAACACGCCGGCCACTCTCGCCGTCGCCTTTGAAAAGCTCGGGGCGGTGGCGGAAACGGTCGCGGTGAGCGCCCAAGCGGCGCAGGTGAATCTCACGGACGCCTCCATCGGGAATGCCATCGGCGACAAGCCGATCACTCAACTGCCTTTCGAGGCGCGGAATGTCCTGGGGCTCCTTTCGCTGCAACCGGGCGTCCTTTATCTGGGCGAGCCGAATCCGGGGGGAATCGGCGACTACCGCAGCGGCGCCGTGAACGGCGGCAAGAGCGACCAGGCCAACGTGACCCTCGACGGCGTGGACGTCAACGAACAGCAGAACCGGGCCGCTTTCACCAGCGTCCTCCGCGTAACGCTCGATTCCGTCCAGGAGTTCCGCACCATCACGACCAACGCCGGCGCCGATTTCGGGCGCACGTCGGGAGCGCAGGTCGCGCTGGTCACAAAGAGCGGCTCCAACACCCTCCACGGGTCCGTTTACGAATACCTGCGAAACACCGCCACCAGCGCCAACGATTTCTTCAGCAAACAGGCCGGGGTGGAGCGGGCCAGGCTGAACCGCAATGTTTACGGCGCGTCGTTCGGCGGGCCCATCCAGGCCAACCGGCTGTTTTTCTTCCTCAACTATGAAGGGCGTAAGGACCGGAGCGAGGCGGTCGCCTCCGCGCGGTCTGTCCCGACCGCGGACTTCCGCAACGGCATCTTCACCTAC
>JAIQFU010000143.1 GCA_020073115.1 Terriglobia bacterium | reverse complement strand
GCTGGCCACCCGCACCATGGATACCGAGGTGGACATTCCCAATCCCAGCCTGGTGCTGATCCCCGGAATGTTCGCCGAGGTGGACCTGACGCTGTCGCGCCACGATGGCGTGGTGGCGGCGCCCATCCTGGCGGTGGATCGCGATTCCACGGAGACCGCTCAGGACGCCGCGGCGGCCGGCCAGGTAATGGTCGTCACGCCCAACGATCGCGTCGAAATCCGGCGCGTCTCGCTGGGCATCGAGACCTCTCAGAACGTGGAAATCCGCTCCGGCCTGAACGACGGCGACATCGTGGTCCTCAGCGGGCGCTCCGGCCTCAAGCCGGGCGACCAGGTCCGCCCCAAAGTCACAAACCTCGTAGCGCAAAAGTAATCAGGATTTTCACATGTCAGGTTTTGCGATTCGCAATCCGTATTTCATTGTCGTGGTGTGCCTCATCATCGCCGTGGTGGGGGTCACCAGCCTGGCGCGGATGCCCGTGGATATGTTTCCCGGGATGAACATCCCGGTAGTGGTGGTGGCGACGTTCTACTCCGGCATGCCTCCGGAGCAGATCGAAGCGGATATTACCAGCCGCTTCGAACGCTTCTTCATGTTGGGCAGCGGCATCGAGCACATCGAGTCCCGCTCTTTGCCCGGCGTAAGCATCATCAAAGTGTACTTCCAGCCGGGAAGCAACGCCGATTCGGCGGTTACTTCCATTTCGAACCTGGCGATGGCCAACCTGCGGCGGCTGCCTCCCGGGACGCTGCCGCCGGTGGTGCTGAAATTCGACGCTTCGAGCCTGCCGGTCTGCCTGGTGACGGTGAAAGGCGCCGGGCTCAGCGAGACCACGCTTCGCGACCTGGCGCAGTTCGAGGTCCGCAACCAGGTGCTGGCCGGCGTTCAAGGCGCGGCCGCGCCGCCTCCCTTCGGCGGGCGCTACCGCCAGATCATGGTCTATGCCGACCCCTACAAACTGGAAGCCCATGAGCTGAGCCTTATGGACGTGGTGCGGTCGTTGAACGCCGCCAACCTGATTCTGCCGGCAGGCGACGTGCAGATCGGGCCGCTGGACTACAACATCTACACCAACAGCCAGCTCGCCACGGTCAAACAGATCGACGAGCTGCCCATTAAGACGGTGGGCGCCTCGCCGGTTCGGATCGAAGACATCGGGGTGGCGCGCGACGCTTCCCAGATTCAATCCAACATCGTGCGGGTGGACGGGCAGGAGTCGGTTTACATCCCCATCATGCGGCAAGGCGGCGATACCAACACCATCGCCGTCGTGGACGGCGTGAAAAAATCTCTTCAGCATCTGTACGACGTTCCCAAGCAAATGGTCAGCAAGGTGGTGTTCGACCAGTCGGTGTTCGTCAAGACGGCCATCGAGACCCTGCTGCACGAAGGCGGAATCGGGCTGTTCCTGACCTCCCTCATGATCCTGGTATTCCTGGGGAGCATGCGCGCTACGGTGGCGGTGTTCTTTTCCATTCCGCTCTCGGCCCTGGCCGCGTTCATGGCCCTTTCAATGGGCGGCAGTTCGGTGAACAGCATGGTGCTGGGCGGGCTGGCGCTGGCTTTCTCGCGTTTGATCGACAACTCGGTGGTGGTGCTCGAAAACATCTACCGCCACCTGGAACTGGGCGAGCCCCCGGATGTGGCCGCGGAGCGGGGCGGCCGCGAGGTGGCGCTCCCGGTGCTCTCCGCTACCCTGACCACGGTGGTGGTGTTCTTTCCCGTCACGTTCCTCTACGGAGTCAGCAAATTTCTTTTCTCCGCGCTGGCTCTGGCGGTGGCTCTTTCTCTGTTCGCCTCCTTCGCCGTGGCGATGACCGTGGTTCCGCTGTTCTGCGCGCGCTTCATCAAAGCCCCCGCGCACCACGGCACGCCATCCAACGAGCGGCCCGTTTCGGTGGACCATCCCCGGAAGAAATGGAACCTCACGGACCGGTTCAATCTGTGGTTCAACGCCCGGTTCGAGGGCTTCCTGAAGTGGTACGACAAAGCCGTGGCGTTGACGCTGCGGCGGCCGGCCATGACCCTGTCGGGCTTCGGGGTGTTGTTCGTGTTGAGCCTGGCGATGTTCCCCCTGCTCGGCATCTCGTTCTTCCCCCGCACGGACGCGGGCCAGTTCGTCATCAACCTGAAGGCCCCCAGCGGCACGCGCCTGGCGGTGACCGAGAGCGAAGTCGCCCGCGTGGAGAACCTGGTCCGGACCGTGGTCTCCCCCGGCGATCTTTCCATGGTGGTTTCCAACATCGGTTCGACCCCCGGCTTCTCCTCCATCTACACCAGCAACTCGGCCATGCACACGGCGTTCGTACAGGTCGCCCTGAAGGAAGACCACAAGGTCAGCAGCTTCGAGTACATGAGCAGGGTGAAGGATCGGATACGGACCGAGATGCCCGAGCTGAGCGCGTACTTCCAGTCGGGCGGCATGGTGGACGCGGTGCTGAACCTGGGGCTGGCGGCGCCCATCGACGTCCAGGTGGCCGGCTCGAACCTGAGGGACTCCTACGATACCGCGGTCACCCTGGCTTCGCGCATTCAGAAAATCCCCGGCGTGGCGGACGCCTTCGTTCCCCAGGACATCGACTACCCCGCGCTGCGGCTGAATGTGGACCGCATGCGCGCCAGCGAAATGGGGCTGGACCAGAAGGAAGTGGTGGATAACGTGATCACGGCCCTGACCTCGAACCAGATGATCGCCCCCAGCTTCTGGATCGACCCGAAATCGGGGCTGGACTACATGCTCACCGTGCAGTACCCCGAAACGCAGGTGAAGAGCATCGCCGATTTGCGCGCCATACCGTTGCGCGGTCCCGGGATTCCCGAGCCGACGCGGCTCGACATGGTCAGCGATATCCAGCGGATTAAGGCCCCGACCGAGGTGGACCACTACCAACTGCGGCGCACGATCGACATCTACGTGCGGCCTCTGAACGAAGACCTGGGGCGAATCGCCAATGCCATCGACAACCTGATCGCAAACACCAAGGTCCCTGAAGGCCTCGACGTGACGCTGCGCGGGATGGTGCAGGGCATGCGGATTTCGTTCCACAGCTTCGCCATCGGGCTGATTCTGGCGGTGGTGCTGCTGTATCTGATCCTGGTCGCGCAGTTCCAGTCTTTCCTCGATCCGTTCATCATCCTCCTGGCTGTGCCGCCGGGACTGAGCGGGGTGATTCTGGTGCTGTGGTCCTCCGGCACTACGCTCAACGTGATGTCGCTGATGGGAGTGGTGATGCTGGTGGGGATCGCGGTTTCCAACAGCATTCTGATCGTGGAGTTTACGCGCCGGCTGCGCGAAGAAGGGATGAGCGTGCGGGAAGCGGTGGCCACTTCCTGCCGGGTGCGGCTGCGCCCGGTGCTGATGACGTCCCTGGCGACGATCTTCGGGCTGTTGCCGATGGCCCTGAAGCTGGGCGCCGGGAGCGAGGCGTACGCTCCCCTGGCGCGGGCAATTCTCGGGGGCCTGAGCGCGTCGGTGGCGCTCACGGTGTTCCTGGTGCCGGCGGCCTACGTGCTGATCTACGCCGAACGGGGGTCAAACCGATGAACCGCGGACTCAGTGGGGCGGGGCTTCTGCCCCGCAGCCGGGCTTCTGCCCGGCCCGAGCCCTTCCGGCGGGCGGAAGCGGGCGCAGAGGGCGCCGCGCGGGGCAGAAGCCCCGCCCCACAGTTGTCGTTGCTTCTGCTGCTTGCCGCGGCCGCTTCTGCCCAGCAGCCCACGCCTCTCACGCTGGCGCAGGCGCAGCAGTTGGCCATCCAGAACAACCCTCAGTTTTCGGCGGCGCGGTACAATGCCGCGGCGGCTTACCAGGTTCCCAACGAGTACAAGGCCAACTTCGCCCCCAGCGTGTTCGGCAGTTTCACCAGCGTGGGCGCCGACAACGGCAGCCGGCTCGCCGCCGGCGGGCTGAACAACCCCGTGGTATATAACCGCGTCGGGTCGGGCCTTTCCGTGGGCCAACTCATCACCGATTTCGGCCGGACCAAAAACCTCGTGGGCATGGCGAACCTGCAAGCGCAGGCCGAGGACCAGACTACGGAAACCACGCGCGCTCAGATTCTCTTGCGAGTGAGCCAGGCGTACTTCGCCGCTCTGCGGGCGCAGGCGGTATTGCAGGTGGCGGACCAGACGGTGGCCGACCGCCAGTTGGTGGCGGACCAGGTGTCCGCGCTCGCCCAAAGCAAGCTGAAATCGAACCTGGACGTGAGCTTCGCAAACGTGAATCTGTCGGACGCCAAGCTGCTCCAGGTGCAGGCGCAGAACGATGTGAAGGCCACGCAGGCGCAACTGGCGACGGCCATGGGCCTGCCAAACGAGACCGGCTTGACGCTGGCCGAAGAACCCATGCCCTCGCAGCTTCCCGACCGGGTGAACGACCTCGTGAGCCAGGCGGTCCAGAACCGCCCCGAGTTGAAGGACCTGAGGCTCCGGCAGTCCGCCGCCGAGCGCTTTGCCAAGGCCGAGCACGACCTCTACTTCCCCAGCATCGGCGTGGTGGGAACCGCCGGCTTCGTCCCGGCGGGGTACGCCGGCGTTCCGAGCCGCTACGGCGCCATCGGCCTAAACGTAAATATCCCGATTCTCAACGGCGGGCTGTTCAAAGCGCGCGAAACGGAGGCCCAAATAAAGGCCAAGGCCGCGGCCGAGAACATCACCGGTGAGGAGAACCGCGTGGTCCGCGATGTCCGCGTGGCCTATCTGAACGCCACCACGGCTTACGACCGCCTCGGCCTCACGCAGCAACTGCTGGACCAGGCCAAGATGGGACGGGACCTCGCCCAGAGCCGCTACGAACTGGGCCTGGGATCGATCGTGGAACTGAGCCAGGCGCAGCTGAACCTCACTTCGGCGCAGATCGCGAACACGACGGCGAAATACGATTACCAGGCGCAACGAGTGAACGTGGACTATCAGGTGGGGACGCTGCGGTAAATAGCGCCGCCGCCGGGCCGGGCCTGCTCGGTCCCTACAAAACCGCCGCGGTTCGCTGGCGGCTCACTGTTACCGGATCACGCCTTTGCGGATGGCGTAGAGGGTCAGCTCCGGACCGCTGTGCAGGTTCAGCTTCTGCAAGATGTTGCCGCGGTGGGTTTCCACGGTGTAGAGGCTGAGGTTCAGGATATTGGCCACGTCTTTGTTACTCCGGCCTTCGGCCAGCAACTGGAGGATCTCCCTTTCACGCGTGGTGAGCAGGTCGTAACTGTCCTCCACCTCGCGCTCGCGCATCTGGCGCATGTACTCTTCCATCATCATCTGGCTGATGGCGGGGCTGAAGAACGCTTTCCCCTGGGTCACCGATTTCACGGCCTCGATCAAATCATGTTCCGCGGAGTCCTTCAGGAGGTAGGCGCGCGCGCCGGCCTTGAGGGCCTTGAGGACGTATCCTTCATCGGAGTGCATGCTCAGAAAGACAATCGCGGTCTGCGGATGGCGGGCGCCGATCTGGCGCGCGGCCTCGATGCCGTTCAGAATCGGCATGGCGACGTCCAGGACGGCCACATCGGGCTCGTGCTCTTCGGCCAGGGCGACGGCCTCGCGGCCGTTGGCCGCTTCGGCCACCACGCTCAGCTCCGGCTGGCTCTCCAGCAGCAGGCGGAGACCTTTCCGGACCACGGTATGGTCGTCGGCCAGGAGGATGCGAATCGGTTTCACGCGGTTTCCTCCAACTCGCGGGCGGGAAGGGGGAGCGATACGCTGAGCAAAGCGCCCTTTCCCGGCGTCGAATCCACGGTGAAAACGCCGCCTAGAGTGGACACGCGCTCCCCGATGCCGACCAGCCCCAAGCCACGCTCGCGCCGCGCATCGAAGCCCTTTCCGTCGTCCTGCACCAGGAGCGAAAGACGGTCCTGCTCCTGGCGGATGGAGACCGTCACGTTGCGCGCTCCGGCATGGCGGACGGCGTTGTGCAGGGCCTCCTGCACGACGCGGTACACGCAGGTTTTGTGCTCCTCCGGAAGGTCTTCCGAGACCCCCTCGGCCGCCACCTTCACGCGGATGCCGCTGCGCTTGGAAACTTCGCGCGCCTGCCACTCCAGGGCGGGCGTGAGGCCGAGATCGTCCAGCATGGAGGGCCGGAGCAGCAACGCCATGTTCCGGACCACCCCCAGGGAGCCCTCCACCAGGCGTTTGATCTCCTCGGCCTTGGCGTCCAGCGCGGCGTCGGGCCGGGCGCCGCGGATCATGGTGGAGAGGTTGGCCATTTCCACCAGGATGCCGGTGAGCGACTGCCCGACCTCGTCGTGCAGCTCGCGCGAGATGGAACGCCGCTCATTCTCCTGGGCCTCCACCAGCCGCGCGGAGAGCCGCTGCAGCTCCGCCCGGGCATCGGCGATCTCGCGATAGTGACGCTCCGCGCGGGCCTCCAGCCCCAGAATCCGGTCCATGCTGAAGAAGGCCAGCAGCAGCCCCAGCCCGACCGTCAGCCCGATGGTCACGACGAGCCGCCGCCGGTGCTGCGAGAAGATCTCGACGACCTTGGCCCGCCCGGCGTTCACCTGCGATTCATTGATCGCTCCAATGCGGTCGGCGATCCCCAGCATGGCCATGCGGCGAGGGAAGACCTCATCCCGCAGAAAGGCGTAGCCGCCGGCCCTCCTTTGCTCCGGTTCCCACCGGAGCGCCGGTTCCAGGGTCTTCCAGTAATCCGCCAGCTCACGGGTGAGGGACTGGAACATGGGGCCTTCGCGGCCGGTCAGCAGCCCGCGGTATTCCCGCAAGGCCGCATCCATGTCGGCGCGCGTTTCCATGAGGCTGTAGCGATGGCCCTCGGCCTTGCCGGCTTCCGGTTCGAGGAGGTAGTCGCGAACGTAGGTCCCGGAGACGTAGAGGTCGGAACGGATGCGCTCCAGCACGCGGGTGCGGCGGAGGAAATCCTCACGGATCTGGTCGTTGGACGCCTGGATCTGCTGGACGGCCTGGATCCCGTCAATCTCGGCGAACGCCATGAGAACAAGCAGCCCCCCGAACCCGGCCATAAGAATGAAGCGGCTGTTCTTTGGAACGGCTCGAGAGCGAAGCTGGCGGACAGGCGTGCCTATGAATTCATGGTAGCGCGGGCCGGGCGTGCCCGTGCCCTGTTACAGCAATCGGAAGAACACTTCGATCAGGGCCGGGGCCTCCATGGGCCTGCCGTTCTGCATGGCCGGCCGGAACCGCCAGCGCCGCACGGCTTCGATGGCGCGCTCATCCAGCCCCAGACCGAGGCTCTGCGTCACCCGGATGTTCTGCGCGGCGCCGCGCGTATCCACATCGATGCGCAGCACGACAGTCCCCTGCAGATGGGCTTTGCGCGCTTCATCGGAGTAATCGGGCTCGATCTTGGAGAGCACCACGGGGCCGGTCATGGACCCCCGGAAACCGGCGTTTGCCCTGCCGAAGCCGGGGCCGCCGGGGCCATCGCCGTACCCGGGACCGCGGCTATTCCCTACCCCCGTTCCGTCGCCTTCGCCGATACCGCCGCCCGCGCCGGGCCCTCCCGAGGGCGGCCCCGGAACGCCGTTGGGAATCCCGTACTGCGCCAGGTCCACCTTGGGCAGGGCGATATCCGGAGCCACCAGGATGGTGGGTTCCATGATGAGCCTGGGGTCCGGATTCACGGCCGTGACTTGCGGCGGAGTGAACTGCCTGAGAGCTTGCCTGGGGAGCCGGCCTTGGCTCGCGGGCAAGGGGGAGTGGACGCCGCCACCCCCGCCGCCATCCCGGCGGGAGGCCGGCAGAACCAGGTCGCGCGGGATGACGAGCACCGCCTTCACGAATCGGGCGACGGGTCGAGTGGGAACGCCGGTCAGCGCCAGCACGAGCACGATGGCGGCGGCATGCAGCAACCCGGAAACCAGGACGGAGCGCTTCTGCGAAAAGTACATTTCGCTCACCTGCCGCGGAGCCATATGCATCCCACACTCCACCGAAACCGCGGCTGAATCCAAAGGGCTTGCGCGGCCGTGGCGGTTGAAACCAGAGGACAGTGTCGCATTCGCGGCACTCCCGCGCGGCGGGGTAAGATGATTGGGAAGACGCTCTCGCCGGCCGCGCTCTTCCGGTTAATTCCCTAATCCCATTTCATTAAAAAACGCGGCGCGTATCATACCAAAGACTCCTATAATCTCTAGCAGCCGAAGGCATGCCATCAAACCCTGGCGCGGGCGGGTCTTCGGAGGAGGGTCTATGATTCGTAAGCTCATAGTTATCGCGTCTCTCATCCTCGCCGTGGCTGGTTACTCCACAGCCGCGGATGCGACTGTCAGGATTATGACGCAAAACATGGATCAGGGAACCGGCGAGGGTTACATCATCGCCGCGGCATCCGGGGCCATTCCGGGGTTCACTCTGGCAGACGCGGTAGATCTCACGTTTGCCGAGCTCAACGCGGGCCACCTCCAGCAGCGGGCCGCCCTGCTGGCCGGAAAGATCGCCGAACAAAAGCCGGACATCGTCGCTCTGCAGGAGGTGACGCTCTGGCGTATCGGGCCAACGCCCGGAACCGCGTTGGTCCCCGTTTACGACCAGCTCACATTCCTTCTCTCGGAACTGCTCAAACGCGGGGCCCTTTATAGCGCCGTCGCCGTGAACACGGTTGACGACGTGGCGCTGCCCGGCAATAAGATCGGCGCACTCCGGCTGACCAGCAGGAACGTCCTCCTGGCCCGGCTCGACTGGCAATCGCCGGCGCTTTATTTCACCGATGTCCGCTCCCACATCTTTAACAACGCTCTCACCATTTCCGGACTGCAGGTCCAGTCGGGCTGGATTTCGGCCACCGTGCACAAGGGGGACCACCAGTTTTTTCTCATCGCGACCCATCTGCAAAGCGCGGTCCCGAACTTCAATCTCGCGGTTACGGTCCAGGTTGCGCAGGCCGGGGAATTGCTGAGCGCCTTGCAGTATGTCACCGGTCCGGTCGTCTTGTGCGGCGACTTCAACTCCGATGCGAACGACAATCCCGGCGTCCTGGATTTTACGCCGACGGCCGACAACATCAAAGCGGCGGGCTACACGGAAGTGTGGGGGGCGCTCAAACCCGGAAATCCCGGGAACACCTGGCCGCTCTATATCGACGATCAGATTCCGATATCTTTTCCAGCGACGACTCCTTTCGAGCGCATCGACCTTTTCTTCGAACGAGGCCTGCTGGCGCTCCAGATTGATAAGGTCCTGGCGCCGGGGTCCCCCGGGTTCACGCCACCGTTCGGATCCGACCACGCGGGTGTGATCGCGGTGTTTCGCTTCTAAGCCTGTCCGCGGGAGTGCGGACACGGCGCGCCAAAGTGCGTCCGCCACAATTGCTCGGCCGAGTCGTCGAAGGCGGCATCCTATAGAATCGGATACGTGCCGCTGTTCGGACGCCTTCACGTGGTGCTGCTCCTGGGGATCGCGGCGGGGGCGGCGGCGCTGGCAGTCCTGTGCCGGCGGGGGTGGATCCGGGGCCGGATCGTGCGCCTGGCGCTGGGAATAGGATTGGCCGGCAACGAAGCGGCGTGGTGGGTCTTTCGCTATTCGCACGAAGGACTCCACCTCTGGAACCTGCCGCTTCAGCTTTGCGATCTCACGATTTGGGCCACGGTTCTGGCTTGTCTGCGGCCCGCCCCCTGGATCGTGGAGTTCGCCTATTTCGCCGGGCTCGCGGGCGCGGGGATGGCATTGCTGACGCCGGATCTGTGGTCGCCGTGGCCCTCGTACCCGGCGATTTATTTCTTTGCCGCGCACGGCGGAATCGTGGTTGCGGTGGCGGCGCTGGTGTTCGGCGGGGTGGCGCGCCCGGGTACGCGGCCGCCCTGGCGGGCATTCCGCCTCCTGCTGGCGTATACGGCCATCATCGGCCTTTTCGACGCCACTACCGGGACCAACTACATGTACCTGCGCCGGAAGCCGAGGAACGAGTCCCTGCTGGATGCGTTCGGCCCGTGGCCGGCGTACCTGGTGGGGGGCGCCGCGTCCGCGCTGGCACTCTTCTGGCTGTTGTGGCTTCCGCTTCGCGCCACCGCGCGCCGGCTCTCCGGCGTTACGCAGAGGTGAGGAGAAGCGCAGTTGTGCCGCAAACGCCGTTCGCGTATCCTGAATTCACCCTAGAAACGAGGACCTATGCGTCTGCTATTCGCCTTCTTTGCCCTCGCGGCGCTCGGCGCCGCGGCGGATGAGCCGCTGCTGCTGCAAAAGCCGACTCTGAGCAAAACCCAGATCGTCTTCGCCTATGCGGGCGACCTGTGGAGCGTCCCGCGCGAGGGCGGCGACGCCGTGCGGATCACCAACGGACCCGGGGACGAAACCGACGGACCGCATACTCGCGCTACGGCGAGATGTTCACCGTCCCGGCCGAAGGAGGGGTGGAGGAGAAGCTGCCGTTTCCCACCGGGTACCAGGCGTCCATGTCCCCCGACGGCCAATCCATCGCCTACGAGCCCATCGGGAAGGCGTTCACGATGTGGAAG
Organism: Terriglobia bacterium; assembly: GCA_020073115.1. Lineage (GTDB taxonomy): Bacteria > Acidobacteriota > Terriglobia > Bryobacterales > Bryobacteraceae > BOG-224. The sequence goes on along the minus strand of JAIQFU010000143.1, from coordinate 5,287 downwards.
AAGTACCGCGGCGGCCAGACCGCGCGCATCTGGGTGGCAAGCCTCGCCGACAGCGCCGTGACCAAAGTGCCCCGCACGAATTCCAACGACTTCAACCCCATGTGGGCCGGAGACCGCGTCTACTTCCTTTCGGACCGCAACGGGCCGGTGACGCTGTTCTCCTACGACACCAGGACCAAAGCCGTGCGCGAAGCGATCCCGAACCAGGGGCTGGACCTGAAGTCCGCGTCGCTCGGGCCGGATGCGATCGTGTACGAGCAGTTCGGCGGAATTTTCCTTTACGACCTGAAGTCCGGCAGGGCGAAGCAGGTCCCGATCCACGTGCAGGGCGACTTCCCGGCGTTGCGCGCCAAGCTGGTCAACGTGGCGCGGCAACTCGGCGCCGCGGCGGTCTCGCCCAATGGCGCCCGCGCGGTGTTCGCGGCGCGTGGCGAGATCATCACCGTGCCCGCCGAGAAAGGCGATCCGCGCAACCTGACCAATACGCCGGGCGTGATGGAACGCGATCCAGAGTGGTCGCCGGACGGCGCCAACATCGCGTACCTCTCGGATGAGTCGGGCGAGTACGCCCTGCACCTCCGGCCGCAGAGCGGCGCCGGTGAAGTCACCAGGGTCGAGCTGAAACCCGGGTTCTACAGCTCCCCGCGCTATTCGCCGGACAGCAGGAAAATCGCGCTGGTGGACACTTTCCAGCGGCTCTGGTACGTGGACCTGGATACCAAAAAGCAGGTGGAGGTGGACCACGACACTTACCAGATGCGGGCGGGCGATATCGCCGCCGTGTGGTCTCCGGACAGCAAGTGGCTGGCGTACTCGAAGGTGTTGCCGAACGAACTGAGCGCGATCCACCTTTATTCGCTCGCGGCCGCCAAATCGACCCAGGTGACGGACGGGATGAGCGACGCCGCCAACCCCGTATTCGATAAGGACGGCAAGTACCTCTACTTCACGGCGAGCACCAATTCGGGAGAAAGCCTGGGGCTCGACATCCACGCCGTGGGCCGCACCTCGAGCAGTTCGATTTACCTGGCCGTTCTGGACAAGACGCAGCCCTCTCCGTTTGCGCCCGAGAGTGACGAGGAAAAACCCGCCGAAGAGAAGAAACCCGCGGAGCCGGCCAAGCCCGACGCGGCTCCGGGCGCGCCGCCCGCCGCAGGCGCGAAGCCGGCCGAACCCGCGAAGCCGAAAGCGGCGACGCCGGACGTCAAAATCGACCTTGACGGGATCGACCAGCGCATCCTCTCCGTGCCCATGCCGGCGCGGCGCTACGCGGCGCTCCAGGTGGGGAAGGCAGGAACGCTGCTGGCGTTGGCAATGCCGGAGCAGTCCCCGGACGGCGCTCCGGGCGGTGGGGGGCTGATCGTATACCGGTACGACCTGAAAGCCCGGAAGAGCGACACGCCGCTGGCGGGCGTGAGCGCTTTCGAGATGTCGTTCGGCGGCGACAAGGCCCTGTATCGGCAGGGGGAGCACTGGACCATCGCGTCCCTGCGGCCCATGGCCGCCGGACCGGGCGGTGCGGCGCCTCCCGCCGCGACGCCTCCCGCGGGCGGCGCCGCGCAAGGCGCGCTCCGCACCAGCGGCATCGAAGTGCAGGTCGATCCGGCGCAGGAGTGGAGACAGATGTACCGCGAAGCGTGGCGGGTGGAGCGCGACTGGTTCTACGACCGCAACTTTCACGGCTTCGACCTGAAGGCGGCGGAGAAGAAGTACGAGCCTTACTTGCGCAATATCGCGGCTCGCAACGATCTCACCTACCTCTTCCAGGAGATGCTGGGGAACATGGTCGTGAGCCACATGGGGACCGGCGGCGGAGATACGCCCGAAGTGAAGCGCGTCCAGACGGGGATGCTGGGGGCCGATTACGAGGTCGCCAGCGGAAGGTACCGCTTCGCGCGCATTTACAACGGCGAGAACTGGAATCCGCAGCTCCGCGCTCCGCTCACGCAGCCGGGAGTGAACGTGAAAGCGGGCGAGTACCTGCTGGCGGTGAATGGCCGCGACGTGCGTCCGCCGGAAAACGTCTACAGCTTCTTCGAAGGGCTCGCCGGAAAATCGGTGCTGCTGCGCGTGGGGCCGGATGCCGGCGGCGCCGGGTCGCGCGAAGTGACCGTAGTCCCCGTGGCGGACGAAGGCCGCTTGCGAAACCTGGCCTGGATCGAGGAGAACCGCCGTAAAGTCGACCAGATGACCGGCGGGAAGGTGGCCTATATCTACATGCCGGACACGGCCAACGGCGGGTTGACCGCGTTCGTCCGCTACTTTTATGCGCAGATCGGAAAAGACGCGGCCATCGTGGACGAGCGCTTCAACGGCGGCGGTCTGCTCGCGACCGACATTGCCGAGATCCTCAACCGCAAGCCGCTGAGCGCCGCCGCGAACCGCGTGGGAACGGACCTGGTGCAGCCGCAGGGGATTTTCGGGCCCAAAGTCATGATCATCAATGAGCGCGCGGGCTCGGGCGGCGACGCCATGCCGTGGTACTTCAAACGCGCCGGCGTGGGCAAGCTGATCGGAACGCGCACCTGGGGCGGCCTGGTGGGAATGGCCGGAGGTCCGCAACTCATGGATGGGGGCTTCGTGGGCGCCCCGAGTTCCGGCATCTACAACCCGCTCACCGGCGAGTGGGAAGTGGAGAACATCGGGGTGGCGCCAGACATCGAAGTGGAGCAGGACCCCGCGCTGGTCCGCAAGGGCCGCGATCCGCAACTGGAGAAGGCGGTGGAAGTGGTGATGGAGGAACTCAAGAAGAATCCGCCGGCGACGCTCAAGCGCCCGGCGTATCCGAATTACTACCGCCCGGCGGGGAGATAGTCGAGAGAACCGCTCCCTGACGGTGGAGGCTCGGAACCGTCCCGACGCGGCAGTTGCGTAGGCCCCGGTATGCCGGCCCGGCGGCCGCCGTTCGCAGCTTCCGGGCCGGACGGCGCTCTGCGGAAACCGGTGGAGGTGAATTTTGCCCCGCCGGGCGAGCGAACCGCCTGCCCCACACCCCTACTACCGCAGCGCGGCGAAGGAGCGGGCGTGCTCGCTCCAGGGGGGCGCGGAGCGGAGAGCTTCCACCACCGCCTCCGGTTGGTCCACGACGGACCACATCCCGGCGTGCTTCGGGTCCATGAACCGCTGTTCGATGCAGTTCTCCAGCAGGCGCACGCAGGGATCGAAGAACCCGTTCACGTTCACCAGAACGATGGGGCCGAGATACAGGCCGAGGCGCTTCCAGGTAATGGCCTCGAAAAGTTCTTCGAGCGTTCCGCAGCCGCCGGGAAGGGCCACGACCGCGTCGGAAAGCTCCAGCATGAGGTTCTTGCGCTCGTGCATGCTTTCCACGATCCGGAGTTCGGTGAGCGAGCCGTGGCCCCACTCCAGGTCGTCCATGAAGCGCGGCAGCACGCCCGTGACCTTGGCGCCGGCGGCCAGCGCCGCCCCGGCCATCCGGCCCATGGAACCTGACGAACTACCGCCGTACACGATGGCCATGCCGTGCTCCGCCAGCGCGGCGCCGAGGCGCTCCGCGGCGTCCAAATAGACCTCGGGCGTGCGCTCGCTGGAAGCGCAGTAGACGCAAACGGTGCGAATGGGTCGTGGGGTGGCCGTCATGGTAATTTTGCTAAATTCAAGTAAATGCCCAGCAGACAGGGGAAGCGCCGGCAAAGCGCGCTTCCAGTCAAGGAATTACCAGTATCCCGCACCGCGGCCGTGTTCGCATTTCTGGAGCGGCGCGGCGGAGTGGTGGCGTTGCTGCTGGTCTTGCTGGCGTCCGCCCGGATCGTCGCCACGTACACGGTTTTCAACCACACCTTCGACGAGCCGGCCCACATCGCGTGCGGCATGGAGTTCCTGGATCACAAGACGTACCGCCTGGAACCGCAGCACCCGCCGCTGGCTCGCATGGCGGCGGCGCTGGGGCCGTACCTCCTCGGAGCGCGGTATCCCGGCGCGATGGGCGCCGGCGAGTGGGAGATGCTGCAGGAGGGCCTGGCCACGCTCTCTTACGGGCATCAGTACGATCGCAACCTGGCCGCGGCGCGGCTCGGGATTCTGCCGTTCTTCTGGGTCGGCTGTCTCGCGGTGTACTGGTGGGGATTGCGGTACTTCGACCGCCCCGTGGCGGCCATTGCCGTTTTTCTGTTCAGCTTCCTTCCGGCGGTCCTGGCGCACGCGGGCCTGGCCACCACCGATATGGCGCTCACGGCGTTCCTGACCCTGGCGTTCCTCCGCGCCGCCATCTGGCTGGAGAGGGAAGTGGCGCGATTCCAGGAGTTTATTGCCCTGCAGATGACACCCGACTTGGCGCTGGGCGTCACCAGCCAGGACGGTGGCGTCCCCACGGCGGGTGTGCTCGCGCAGTTCGATAGCGAAGTGTGGAAAAGGTTCGAAAGGGAATTCTTGCAGTCGTAATGGGTGACCCACACGGTCCCCCATGCGCCGAATCTGGGAGTCGCCAGCCGACCGGCCAAACCCCGCGGCCAGCGGCTCCCGGCCCATCCTGATGACGTCCCTCCGCAGGAACTCATGAGCAAGGCCATCCTAGTTGACACGACGAAATGCATCGGGTGCGGGGCCTGTGCCGCGGCATGCAAAGTCGTTAACGGTCTTCCTTTGGACGCGCCCGATGCGGGCAATGCACCGTCGGCAAACTCCATGAGCGAGGATGAGCTTGTTGCCTTTGCCCAAAGTCATGGCGAGGTCGGTGGTGTGTTGTCCGCCAAGGCCCTGAATGTCGTGGAGGCGCACGGAGAGGTCTTCGTTCGCCGGTTCTGCATGCACTGCCAGGACCCCACCTGCGCGTCGGTTTGCCCGGTGGGCGCGTTGCGCAAGACGGCCGCCGGTCCCGTGGTTTACGACGCCGACCGCTGCATGGGCTGCCGATACTGCATGATGGCCTGCCCGTTCGGCATTCCGCGATACGAGTGGAAGGTGCTGTTCCCTAAGGTGGCGAAGTGCACGATGTGCGCGCCGCGCCAAGCGAAGGGACTACCGCCGGCCTGCGTGGCGGTTTGCCCGGCGCAAGCGAGCATCTTTGGAGAGCGCGACGTACTCCTGGCCGAGGCCGAAAAGCGGCTACGCGAGAATTCCTCCGGCTACGTGCAACACATCTACGGCACGGAAGAGGCCGGCGGCACTTCCGTCCTCTATCTCTCCGCGGTGCCGTTCGAGGCCCTGGGATTTCCCGCCAACGTTCCCCACGATCCTCTGCCCATGTACACCTATCGGGTACTCTCGAAAATTCCTAACATCGTCACGGCGGGCGCCTTTTTGCTCGGTGGGATTTGGTGGATCACCA
>JAIQFU010000142.1 GCA_020073115.1 Terriglobia bacterium | reverse complement strand
GTGGATCTCGGCTCCTTTGGGGCCGTCGTAATCCCAGACGATCTTCTTTTCCGGCGTGATCTCGCTGGCGCCGTACTGGCGCGAGAAGAGGATGTTGCCGTTCGAGAGCCGGGTGCAATCGCCCAGTTCGCCGTTCCGCTCGTTGGTGTAGGTCCACACGACGCGCCCGTCGCGGACCAGATACATCACCTGCTTTTCCGTGCTGCGGCCCTGCCATTCACCGCAGTACAGGAACGTGTGTTGGGCAAGACCGCGCCCCGGTAGCGCGGCCGGCCCCTGCGCGTGAACGGCGCAGCAGCTCCATAGCAGAGCGCAAATGATCCGCCCAGATAGTTCAGACATATCGCTTACTTTTGAGATTAGCGTACCCGGGACGTCCAGGCGCCGCATTGCGGCGTCCTACCGGGGTGCTTCAGCCACGATCTCCATTCCGGCGGCTTCGAGAATTCCCCGGATCTCCGCCGTGCGCCGCTCTCCGAACCAGCTTCCCGGGGCGGCGGGCGGCAGGTAAAACCTGGTTCCCTTGGGGAATTGCGCGATCTTTTCGAGGCCGGGGCTCATCAGGAAGTCCTCATTAGGAGAAATACCGGCGAGGCCGCAGGCGAAAGGGCTGGCCGACCTGATTCGCGCGAGACGTTCGGCGGCGGCTGCCGCATCCACGCGGAACAGGTAGGCGAAGAGGAGCGCCTTCCGCCACGAGCGCCATGCTCCCTCAAGCTTCCCATGACTCAGGATTCTGCACAGCGCACGCCGACCCGCCGGAAATCCGCCCGGCGCGGGCGGCGTGCGCCGGGTGCTATTTTTGTCTCGAATGTATCGCTTCACGGCGTTCGTCCTCGGCTCGGCGCTCTATGCGCAGCCGCTGTTCGTGGGCGTTGCCCGCGTGGATATCACTCCCGATAAGCCGGTCGCGCTCATGGGTTATTCGAACCCCGAACAACGGCTGTCTCAGGGCGTGCACGACCTCCTGTACGCGCGGGCAATCGCGTTTCGAAGCGGGGCGAAGCGGCTGGTGCTGGTCTCCTGCGATCTGAGCGGGTTTCAGACCGCGCCCGTTCTCCACTTCCAGAAAGACATCTTTGCGAAATTCGGCCTCGCGGAAGACGAAGTGGTCTTCTGCGGCACGCACACGCACAGCGCGCCGATGGTGTTTCTGAACCCGACATATCCGCATCCGAACAACTTTGAGTACGCCGAGAGGCTCAGAGCCAGGTTGCTCGAGGTAGTGGGTCAGGCTTTTGCGGGCGCCAGCGCGCGGCGATCGGAGCAGGCGTAGGGTCGTCGGAGGTCGGAGTGAACCGCAGGCTCAGGGTGAACGGACGGATCGAAATGAAACCAAACCCCGCAGGCGCCATGGACCGCGACGTTCACGTCCTGAAGGTGACGGTCGGCCACAGCCAGCCCATGGCCTCCTTGTTCGCGTACGCGTGCCATTCGCGGTCGCTCACCTCCAGGAACCGGCAGGTAAGCGGCGACGTTCTCGGGATTGCGGAGCAGTTCGTGGAGACGACCTTGGGCTCGAAGACCATCAGCCCCGCATTTGCGGCAGCATCCGGGGATATCGACCCGCGCTACGTGGTGGGCACGTTCGATGCGGATCGGGCGGCGGGACCGACGACGGTGGAACAGGGCAACCGCCTGGGCGAGGAAGTCGTGCGCGTTTTTCGCACGATCACCGACACGTCGGACATGGCTGCGATCCGGACGAAAGCAGAGCGCGTGGCGGCGCCGGCCAAGAACAAGGATCAGGTCAAGTCCGTGGGGATCACGGCGGCAAGAGTAGGGGAGGTCGCCTTTCTGGCGATGGATTGCGAAGCGCTGGTGGATGTGGGCAAGGCCATCCAGGCGAGATCGCCATTCCGGCACACGTTCCTGCTGACGAACTGCAACGGCGGGTCGGGCTATCTGCCGCCGGCGGGGTTGTACCCCGAGGGCGGGTACGAAGTGGAGATCAGCGGTTTTGCGCCGGAGGCGGCGGCGCGGGTGGTGGATCGCGCCGTGGAGATGCTCCGGCAATTGCGGCGGTAAGGGCGCATTACCAGAATCCCTACTCCTCCCTGAGCGCCACGGTGCAATCCACCCTCGTGGCCCGCCGCAACGGGACATAGATGGCGGCGGGAGAGATCAACAGAACCGTGCAGGAGGCCAGCGCCAATGCGAGGGGATCGCGCGCGTGCACCTGGAACAGGAGCGCTTCCAGGAAACGGCCGAGGGCCAGGCTGCCAGCCAGCCCCGCGGCGAGGCCCGCGGCGACGGGCAGGAGGCTCTGGCGCAGCACCAGTTTCGCGATTGCGGCCGGCGATGCGCCGATGGCCATGCGGATGCCGATTTCGCGAATCCGCGAAGCCACCAGGTTCGACAGCACGCCGTAGATCCCCATCATGGCGAGGATCAACGCCAGCCCGGCGAAGATTTCCAACAGGTGGGTATTGAACCGCCGCTGCGAGAGCCACCCGTCCACATAATGCTCCATGGGGATGGCCTCAACGGCCGGTAAGTTGCGATCGAGAGACCAAACGGCGTTGCGCAAGGCCGAGGCCAACGGCAGGGCCGGAGCCCGCCCGCGTACCAGGAGGGTCGCCCGGGGCAACTGTAGCGTCAGGTGAAAAATCGTCGGGCGGTTGCCGTTCTCGGCGCCCATCGCGCGATAGTCGGATACGACCGCCACGATCTCGGAACGCGTCTTCCGCTCGCCATCGAGCAGAATCCCGCCCAGCGGGTTCCCGCCAGGGAAGAACTTGCGAACGAAGGCCCGGTTCACGGCGGCCACGGAATGGCCGTTCGCATCCGATTCCAGGTCGCGGGCGGTGAACCGGCGGCCCGTCTCCAGCGGCAGGCCGATGGCCGCGAGGTATTCCGGACTCCCGTTGCACTGATCGGCGATCGGAAGCGCGTCCAACGGCGGTTCCGGCCGGCCGTCAATATAGAAATTGGAGAAGGAAAGATTGTGCAGCGGCAGCATGTCCGTGACCGCCGCGGCGGTGACGCCGGGGATGGATCGGGCCCGATCGATTAGAGCGCGGAAGAAGCGCGTCCGGCTGGGGCCATCCGGGTACGACCTGGCCGGCAGGTCGATATCGGCGGTGGTGATGCCGGCGGTATCGAAGCCTACGCCGGTGGCGATCAATTCGCGGAAGCTGCGGATCATCAGACCGGCGCCGGTAACCAGGTGGACGCGCGACCCGGAGACGCCCCGTCCGCCGCTCTTCAGCGCCATGCTGAGATCGGCGCGGCACGTTCCGAGCGAGGGAATGATGCCGAAGAGAAACGCAGTCAGGAGCGCCGCCGCGCCGGCGAAGCCGAACACGGGGAGGTCCAACCCGATCAACTCGGGGCGCTGGATGTCCTCGGGTTTGAGCGCCAGCATGAGGCGTATGGCCCAGTGGGCTAGCAGCAGTCCGAGCGCCGCGCCGGCCAGCGAAACCAGGAAGGCCTCGCTCGCCAACTGGGCCATGAGGCGCGCCGGCGTGGCGCCGAGGGCCAGCCGCACGGCGATTTCGCGGGAGCGCAGGGCGGCCCGCGCGAGCGTCAGATTCGCGAGATTCGCGCAGGCGATCAGCAGCAGAAACCCGACCGCTCCCATCAGCACGTAGAGGGCGCGATGCACTTTGGGGTTGGCGTCCTCGACTGACAATGGATACACAGCGGTGTGCCAGCCCGTGTTTAACTCGGGGTTCGATTGCTCCAGCCGTTTGCCGATTCCCTCCATTTCCGCCCGCGCCTGAGCCAACGTGACGCCCGGCTTGAGACGCGCGGGCACGTTCAGCGCCCGCTCCCGGTCGTCTTCCGGCTTGTTCCAGGGGCGCGAGAGCGGCAGCCACACATCGGCTGTCACCTGGTCGCCGCCTTCGTAGGTGGCGGGGACGTGGAACCGGGACGGGAGTGCGCCGACGATCGTGTACGCGACGCGCCCCGGGAGTCTCCTCCGCGGCGGTGAACAGGCGGCCCGCGCGAGGCCGCGCGCCGAGCAGGGGGAACAGACCGGCCGAGGCGAATCCCGCGCGGATCCGGCGCGGGTGATCGCCGCCGGTCTCTTCCAGGGGCATCCCGCGGAACGCCTCGATGGCGGCGAAGGACGAGCTCTGCCGTTTCCACTCGCGGTAGTTTCTCGGGGAGACCTGCATGCGATCGCCGATAGGCGCGGGCAGCCCGGGAAACCGCTCCCACAGAAAAACCAGGCGTGAGGGATCGGGATACGGGAGCGCATCCAGGACCACGCTGTGGAGCACGCTGAAGATGGCGGCGTTGGCTCCGATTCCCAGAGCCAGCACCCCGATGCACATCAGGGCGTATCCGGGGCTACCTCGCAGAGCGCGGATGGTCTGGCGGAGATCGCGGGCGAGACTCACGAAGACATGCTAGCAGAGGGGAAAGGGCGGATTGTTTCCGGACGCGCGGCAAACCCTGGGGCCGGATGTCGGCAGGAATGCCGGGACGGCGGGCAAGGATGCCCACGCCACGGAGGAGGCTTCCAGACTGGAATTTCAGGTGGTAAACTCCAAATCGGAGGCAGCTTATGGTGCGCGTTCCTTCTCTTCTTGTACTCGGACTTTGCTGCGCCGGCGGTCTCACCGGACAAACCGGCGGCGGTTCGTCTGGGAGCTTTTCCAGGGTCGTGGACGGCGTGACCCACCGCATCTCGTTCACCATGAAGAATGCGCCGCCTTTGCCGTCCGGCGTGGTCTTTACCGGGGCGCAGTATTCCGCCGAGGAGATCGAGGAACGCGTGCAGACGCTGGCCGACGGCTCTCATCTCACCCAGAAGCGTCTCACCTGGCGGGTGTATCGGGATTCCCAAGGGAGAGAGCGCAGGGAATCGGGGTTTCCGCCGGCCGCGGACCCATACTCGAAGCCGGTCGCGGGCTCGGTCCGGATGTACGACGCGGTCGGGAACGTGCAATGCATGCTGGAGCCGCGCAACATGGTTGCGCACTGTTGGGACATGTCGGAGGTCCCTTCGCCCGATACCATGATTCTGGCTCCCGCCGGGGTCTCATCGGGGGAAGGGTTGCCGCCCTCGCCGCCTCCCCGCTCGATGGCCGCGGACTATCGTCCGGCCGCACCGGCGGCGCCGCCTCCCGGTCTGCCGAGGCCGCCCGCCGGAGCCGCCCCGCCGAACATGCCGGTTATGAAGTCCGAGCGCCTCGGAACGCAGGTAATCGACGGCCTCACGGTGGAGGGGACCCGGATGACGCAGACCTATCCCGCGGGGGCCGACGGCAGCGACCGCCCCATCGTCGTGGTCTCCGAACAGTGGAGTTCCCCGGAACTCAGGGTCACGGTTCTTTCGAAAACGAACGATCCGCGAACAGGCGAGACCACACGCACGCTGATTCACATCAGCCGCGACGAGCCCGCGATCAGCCTGTTCCATCCGCCGGCGGACTACCGGGTTGTGGACGAAAAGGTCACGGTTACGATCAACCACCAGGTGCAGCGATGACAACCGATGGAGTCCGCGGCGGCCGGCTATTGCTGGCGTCCTTTGCTGTGGCGGCCGTGGCAGCTTCCGGCCAGACTGCGGCGACACGCGTGCGCTCCGGAGGCGGCACGATTTCTCCCAGCGGCGGATACAGCGCCACCGTTTACGTGGACCCGGCGCCAGCATTTCTTCCCCCGCCCGTTACGGACGCGCCCTATTCCGGTGAAGAAGTGATCGAATCGTCACAGACGCTGAGCGACGGCACGCGCCTCACGCGGACCATGTCGCAACAAATCGTCTACCGCGACGGGCAAGGAAGGACGCGCGTGGAGCGCCCGATCCTACACTCGCCTCCAATGGGCCGCCCATTGGATGCGCCCCGCATCGTGGAGATTACAGACCCGGTGGCGAACGTGTCGTACGTGCTGGACACCCAGAACCGCGTGGCTCACCGCAGCGCGCTCCGGGCCGCCCCGCCGCCAGGGGGCCGCGCGATGCCGGCTTTGCAGGACCGGGCGACGGCGCCCTCTCCGCCGGGGACGGAATCGTTAGGCGCGCAAACGATCGACGGCGTCACGGTGGAGGGCGTCCGCAGCACCCAGACGACTCCCGCGGGCGCGCAGGGATACGATCGCGATATCGTCGTTACCACGGATACGTGGACGTCGCGGGAGTTGCGGATTACGATGCTCCGAAAGACTGCGGATCCCCGTTATGGGGAGAGTACATTCCGGATCCGCAACTTCAGCCGCGCGGAACCGGCCATGACTCTCTTTCTGCCTCCGCCGGACTACCTGGTCAGGGAGGAGACAGGTTCGTTCGCCATCACTTACTCAAAACCATAAAAAAGAGCGGGCGTATACGAACTCACTCGTATTTCAGCGCCCCGATTGGGTCTATGCGGGCCGCCCGGAACGCGGGGACGTAACCGGAGAGCGCGGCGGCCGCCGCCAGCGCCAGGGTCGCCAGCGCGAGGCTCAGCGGGTCGCCCGGCGCAATGCCGTAGAGCTGAGCCCGCAGCAGCCGGGTCAGCCCCCAGGCGCAGGGCAAGGCGATGGCGGCGCCGGCGCCGAACAGCAGCAGCGCCTCCCGCATTACCAGCCAGACGATCGTACGATTGGATGCGCCGAGGGCCATGCGCAGCCCGATCTCGCGCGTCCGGCGCGCCACGCTGTAGGCCATGACTCCGTAGAGGCCGACGGCGGCCAGCAGCGTCGCCAGCGCACCGAAGACGGTGGCCAGGAAAGCGACCATGCGGTCGAAGATGAGAGACAGTTCGACCTGTGTCGCCAACGTGCGCATGTCGTAAATGGGAAGGTTCGGGTCCATGCCGTGCACGATCCCGCGGATCGCCGCCTGGGCCCGGCGGGGGTCCAGGCGCGTGCGGGCGTATACCGTCATCGACGGAAAGTTGTTCCGCTGTTCGTAAGGGACGAAGACCTGCCGCGGAATCGGGTCCCGCAAGTTCTGGTACACGGCGTCCTTGACCACGCCGACGATCTCGATATCGGTTTTAATCCCTGGGTCGCCGCCGAATCCGAAGTGGCGGCCGACGGGGCTCCGGTCTCCGAAATACCGTCGCGCGAACTTCTGGTTGACGATCCCGACCTTACGCGCGCCGCCCGCATCGGCGGCCGTGAAGTCGCGGCCCTCCATCATCGGGATCCCCAGGGTTGCGAAGTAGCCCGGCGACACGCCGTTGTAGAACGGGTTCATGTCCTCCCCGGGCTTGGCCTCATAGCCCTCCACGGTCACCGTGCTGTCCCACTCTCCGAAGTCGAGCACCCGGACCAATCCCAGAGAGGCGGATTCCACCTCCGGAAGAGCCCGGAGCTTTTCGGTGAGCTGGCGGTAAAAGAGCTGCGTCTGCGGGCCTGTATAACCGCTTAGCGACGGATCGACGGAAAACACGACCACATTCGCGGTACGGAACCCGGGATCGAGGCTGCCCAGATTGCGGAGCGAGCGGATGAACAAGCCGGCGCCGATCAGCAACAGCAGGGACAGCGCCATTTGGGTCACTACCAGCAGCTTGCGCAGCCGGGCATGGCCGCCGCCGGCGATGGCAGCGCCCTCCTCCTTCAAAGCGGAATGCAGGTCCACGCGCGTCGCCTGAAGCGCGGGAGCGAGCCCGAATACGATTCCCGTCAGGACGGAAGCCGCCAGGGCGAACGCCAGCACACGCGGATCCGGCGCGCCGGAGAGCCGCACGGGAATATCCGACGGCAGAAAGCTCACCAGGAAGCGGTCGGCCCAGTAAGCCAGCAGCGTTCCGGCGGCGCCGCCGCAGATGGCCATGAGGAGGCTCTCCACCATGAGTTGGCGGACCAGGCGGGAACGCCTGGCCCCCACCGCCAGCCGGACGGCGATTTCTTTGCGGCGCCCGCCGGCCCGGGCCATCAGCAGGTTGGCCACATTGGCGCAGGCGATCAGGAGCACCAGCCCCACCAGCGCCATCAGAACCCAGAGCGGCGCGCCGGCCATCGTGCCCAACAGGGCGCCGCCGCGCGAGCCCGGCAGGACCTCTACCGTGGACCTCAGGAACTCCTCCCGCGTGTAGGCCGAGGCCCGGGAGAACTCCTGCTGCTGGACTTCCATCTCCAGGATGGAGTGGAACAGCGGCTGGAGCGAGGCCTTGGCCTGCGCCGGCGCGATGCCTGGCTTGAGCCGCCCGAATATGTTTACCCATCGTCCGCGGCGGTTTTCGAGGGTGTAGACCGTTGGCCCGGGGGTCATCTGCTTTTTCAGGGCCACGGGGATGCGCATCCGGAACGGCATGCCAGCTTCGGTTCCGTCAAAGCCCGCTTCGCTCACGCCAACGACGGTCAGCTTGTTCCCGTTGACGATCAGTTCCCTGCCCACGATGAGCGGGTCGCGGGCGAAGCGCTCCACCCAGTAGTTGTAGCTCAAGACGGCGACGGGGTTTGCTCCCGCTTCCCGGTCGTCGTCCGGCGTGATAGTCCGGCCGATCGCCGCGCCGACCCCCAAAACCTGGAAGTAGTTGCCGGAGACCAGTTCGCCGAAGATACGCTCCGTCTGGCCCTGCGCACCCACGCTCAGCGGCAGCATGTAACGGCAGATTACGCCGCTGAACACCTGGCTGCGGTCGCGGAAGTCCTTGTACATCGGGTAGGAGAGCGCGTTCATCCCGGTGTTGCTGCCGTAAAAACTGCCGCGCCACTTGAACATCACCAACTGCTCCGGATTTTTTACCGGCAGCCGCCGGAGCATCACCTGGTCAAGCAGGGAGAAAACCGCCGTGTTGGCGCCAATCCCGAGCGCCAGCGACAGGATTGCCACCGCGGCGAAAAGCGGGGATTTCCCGAGCGTCCGCACGGCGTAGCGCAGATCGGTCCAAAGCTCTCGCATATTGGCATATACGGGCGGGATGGAAAACAGTTCGCACTTTCACGCCCCGTACGGCGCCCCGGATTGCGCCCGCAGGGCGGGAAACAGCCGGGCCCAAAGCGCAACCACCAGAATGGAGCCCGCTCCCCCCAGTATGACGGCGGGCACGGCGCCGAACCATTGCGCCGTGATGCCGGACTCGAACTGCCCCACTTCGTTCGAAGCGCCAACGAAAATCATGTTCACCGCGCTGACCCGGCCGCGCATTTCGTCCGGCGTCGCAAGCTGCACCATGGTTTGCCTCACGATGATGCTCACCATGTCCAGCGCTCCGGCAACCGCCAGCGCGGCAAGAGAGAGAATGACATTACGGGACAGCCCGAATACGATGGTGGACACGCCGAACCCGGCGACGCACGACAACATTGCCGTTCCGGCATTCCTTCCGAGAGGCCAGTGGGCCACCAGGATGGCCATGGCAACGGCGCCAACCGCCGGCGCGCTGCGCAGCGTCCCCAGACCCACGGCGCCGATTCCGAGAATCTCTCTGGCGAAGACTGGCAGCAGAGCCACCGCGCCTCCCAGCAGAACCGCAAAGAGGTCCAGGGAGATGGCGCCGAGGATCAACTTGTTGCGCCAGACGTAACGAAGCCCTTCCAGCACCACCGTCAATGATGCCGTGTTCCGCGGGCGTTGGGGAGACTGGACACGGATCGCGGTCACAAACGCCAACGCCAGAAGATAAGCGGCGGCGGCGCAGGCGTAGACCGGCGCCGGGCTTCCGGTCCAACCGTAAACCGCGCCGCCGAGCGCCGGGCCGAGTATCGCAGCCACCTGGAAAGTGGACGCGCTCCAGGCCACGGCGTTGGGGAAATGCTCTTCCGGCACGAGCAGGGGCAGGAACGCCTGCCCTGTTGGCATGTTGAAGGCGCGCACGGAGCCATTCATCAGAAGCGCCAGGTAGATGGGATACACGCTGTGAATCCCTTCCAGCGCAAATACGAGCAGCAGCAGTGAGCAGAGGGAAAACGCCGCGCAGCACGCCTGCAGAATCCGCTGCCTGGGGATCCGGTCGGCTGCGTGGCCGGCCACGAGAAACAGCAGGATGCCGGGGAGAAACTGCGCCAGGCCCACCAGCCCGAGGTCCAGCGGGCGATGCGTCATGCCATAGACCTGCCATGCAACCGCGACTGCCTGCATCTCCGAACAGGCGGCGGTCAGAAACCGGGCCTCCATGTAGAACCGGAACCCCGGGTGTCGAAAAGCTGCGCGCGAGGGAGGTTGCGACATGGCTGGGAGAGCTAGAAACCCGGCCCGTCGCGGCGCAACAGATATCCGCCGCGGAAATCCGCGATCCTCTTCAGGCCGGAAAGGGCGCTCCCCCCCGGACGCGCTCCGTAAGCCTCGGCGTTTCGAAGTTCGGTCCACCCTCGCCAGTGACGCGCAATCATAGCCGTGAACCCACCAGTATACGAAGATCGAGGCCCAACCCGGGCTGCCGTGCGGGCCAGCCATTCCAGCCGCGAACCATGACCTCTTGCGGACGAAAGAACCGCGCGCGTTTACTGTCGCTCGACCGCGGGATTGAATATCATGAGACAGCGGAGGCCCCTCATGAGTTCCATCAGCCGCCGGCGCTTTCTGGGAGCGAGCGTAGGAACCGCTCTGCGTGCGAGGCCCGGCCAGGCGGCGCCTCTTGCCGCCCGGCCCAACATCCTCCTGGCTATCGCGGACGACTGGGGTTGGCCGCACTCACCGCTCTACGGCGATAGGGTGGTCAAGACCCCCACTTTCGAACGAGTGGCCCGGGAAGGCGTGCTGTTTACCCAGGCCTTCTGCGCAACGCCCTCGTGCACGCCGTCCCGGGCCGCGATCCTCACGGGACAGACGCCCCACAGGCTCGAGGAGGGCGGCAATCTCTGGAGTTTCCTTCCCTCCAAGTTTCCCGTTTACCCCGATCTGCTGGAGCGGGCCGGCTACTACGTCGGCTTCGAGCGAAAGGGGTGGGGACCCGGAACGCTGGAGGGCAGCGGGCGCACCCGGAACCCGGCCGGACCGCAGTTCAACAACTTCGCGTCGTTCCTCCAAGGCAAGCCTCGCGGCCGGCCCTTCTGCTTCTGGTTCGGCAGCAACGATCCTCACCGGCCGTACGAGCCAGGGTCCGGGGCCGCTTCGGGCATGGACCCGCACGACGTGCAGATCCCCCCTTTCCTGCCCGATGCCCCGGAAGTTCGGAGCGACCTCCTCGACTACTACTTCGAAGCGCAGCGTTTCGACCGCGAGACGGGCGACATCCTCAGGCGGCTCGAAGCCGCCGGGGAACTGGAAAACACGCTGGTGGTGGTGACCGGGGACAACGGGATGCCTTTCCCGCGCGCGAAGGCAAATCTCTACGGGTACGGAACCCACCAGCCTCTGGCGGTCCGCTGGCCGGCCCGCGTCAAGCCCGGCAGGGTAGTCGATGAGTTCGTCAGCTTCACGGACTACGCGCCGACGTTCCTCGAGGCAGCGGGGCTGAAGCCGCTCCCCGACATGACCGGGATCAGCCTCCTGGGGTTGCTCACGGGACGAACGGCGCGCCACCGGGACATGGTCTTCCTGGAGCGGGAACGCCACGCCAACGTGCGGCGCGGCAATCTCAGCTACCCTTGCTGCGCGGTCCGCACCCGCGAGTTTCTGTACATACGCAATCTGCGGCCAGACCGCTGGCCCGCCGGCGACCCCGAGAAGTACGTGTCGGTGGGCCCGTTCGGAGATGTGGACGGCGGTCCCACCAAAGACGTCATTCTGAACCGGCGTGGGGAGCCGGCCATGTCCAGGTACTTCCGCCTGTCATTCGAAAAGCGCCCCGCCGAGGAGTTGTACGATCTCCGAAACGACCCGGGAGAGCTCGAGAACGTGGCCAGCCAGCCCCCCTATGCGGCTGAGAAGAAGAAGCTCCGCGCCGCGCTGGACCGCTGGATGCGGGGGACCAAAGACCCGCGAGCGGTGAGCGATGACGATCCCTGGGACCGCTATCCCTACGTGGGCAACTGAAGAAGGCCGCGGATCGGATCGCACCGCTGCTATGGCGCGCCTTCCGCGGGCGAGCAGAGCGAAGCGGGCGTTCCACTCCCTGGCCAGGCTTGGAGGCCATTGTTGGCTCGGAGCGGCGGCGGCAGGTCACGGCCGGCGTCGGAGCAGGTTCGACGATCGGCGCTGGTGGGGACTGCTACTTCGCCGTCTCCATCACGAGCACCGAATCGACCGCGTCCGGAGCTTTCGGGGGCATCTTCACCGCGACCCTGCCGCCGGCCTGCGTCAACTTCAGCGAGGAATGTTTGGCGTCGGCCAGCATATAGGCTTTCTTCACCCTGGCGGGGGCGTTCGCCAGTTCGAACGATCCCTCCGGATACTTGAAAAGGTGAATGTACAGTTTCCCGGGTTTGGTGGTGCAGCGCCAGTCCGTGGCCGGCTGGAACGCGTTGCGCCCATTCTTGTCCTTGCGGGCCGGATCTTCGGCGCCGAGTTCGGGACCAAAGGGAGTCGGCCCGGCGCCGTAAATGGATTCGCCGTTCACCTTGAGCCACTTTCCGACGGCGCGCAGATTGTCCTGGCTCGGCTGGGGGATTACGCCCTCGGCGGTCGGCCCCACGTTGAGCAGGTAGTTGCCGTTCTTGCTGACGATATCCACCAACTTGAAAATGAGATCCCCGGGCGCTTTCCAGTCGTGGTCGTCCTTCTTGAATCCCCACGTTCTGTTGAGCGTGGCCGGTACTTCCCAATCTTCCTTAAGCACCTGGTTGGGGATCTGGTTATCGCCGGTGGATGTGTAATCGCCCTTGATGCCCAGCCGCCCGTCGATGAGCGCGGCGGGCTGCAGGGTACGCATGATGTCGATGAAGCGCGGACCGCGGTCCCCGGTCATCATGCGCGCCGTGTCGAACCAGATCAGGGCCACGGGGCCGTAGTTGGTAAGGAGTTCCTTCACCTGCGGCTCGGCTTTGCCGCGCAGATAGGAATCGTAAATCGAGTCTTTGGCGGCGTCGGGACCGAAATCCCATGTGTTGCCCATGCCGGCCGGCTCATGCCAGTCCTGCGACTGGGAATAGTAGAAGCCCAACCTGATTTTGTGGCGGGCGCACGCCGCGGAGAGTTCCTTCAGCGGATCGCGCTTGAAGGGGGTGGCGTCCACGATGTTGTACTTGCTGACCTGAGAGCCGAACATGGCGAAGCCATCATGGTGCTTGGAGGTGATCACGATGTACTTCATGCCGGCGTCCTCGGCCAGTTGCACCCACTCTTCCGCGTTGAACTTCGTGGGGTTGAACTGAATCGCAAGCTGTTCGTATTCCTTGACCGGAATCTTGGCGCGGTTCATGATCCACTCGCCGATGCCGGCGATGGGCTGGCCTTTCCATTCCCCCGCCGGAACGGCGTACAGGCCCCAGTGAATGAACAGGCCGAACTTGGCCTGCCGGAACCATTGCATCCGTTCATCCTGCGATTTCGGCGCGGGCAGCGGCTTGGCCCCAGGCTGCGCGACGGCGGCCCAACCACACAGCATCGCGAGACAGAGTATGGGCGGCGTTCGTTTCATAGTCACTCCGGCGTAACCCTCAATTGGCGCACAAAGCGGCGCGGAACTCAAGCGGGCTGCTGTGCATTCGCGCCAATGCCGCGTCATTCCGAAATCGGGCCGAACTTAGGGCACGATTTCGACGGGCGTCCAGCGTCTGTCCGCCGCATTTCCCACAAAGTATCCGGCGACGGTTCCGCCGGCCCAGATCCCGACGAACGCAACCGCGGCTGCGTTTTGGTGGTTGTTGTTGAACAGGCCGCCCTGAATTCCCAATCCGGCGACGGCGCCACCCACCGCCCCGGCGCAAAAACCGAGGACCGTGCCCAGAATCCGAAACGCCTTCCCCTTGGTTCGCATCTCGAGGAAGCGCAACGTCGGTCGCGGCACGCGGAGAGGACCTTTCGGATAGGCCCTCGCCTCGCTTGTGCTCTTGACGTCCACCACGAGCGCATCGTCCTCCACGCGCATCGCTTTTCCGACGACGACTGCCCCTCCCGGCATGGCGACCGAAACAGTTTTCCCGACGACGATCGACAGACCTTCCCAAGTGACGTGGAGCGGCGAAGCGGCGATCGCCGGGAACGGGGCGATAAGGAGAGCGGCCAGGACTACGGCAGAATAGGCGGCCCCCGACGTGATCCGTTTCAGCATGGCGCGGTACAGATTAACAGACAGCGCAGCATGCCGGTGCGCGCAGCGGGGTCGGTGTTGGCCATGAACGCCCGCTCCGCTATGGTGAACCCCCGTAATGTGGGAACGCTCGGACGGGTGGCGGCGCTCGCGGCCATAAGGCTGGCCGGCGTGCCGGCCCAACAGTTTGCACCCCCGGAAGGCCCCCTCCGGCCGCTCGCGCGAACGCTACTTCATGAGCTTCTGATAGCGGAGCCAATCGCCGAAACGTTCGATCCAGCCATCGGTGGGCTGGTCGTGCCTGGGCATCCCGAACCCGTGGCCGCCGGCCGCGTACGTGTGCAACTCGGCCGGCTTATTGGCGGCCTTCCATGCCTGGAAGAGCGCCGGGCTGGAGGCGGAT
>JAIQFU010000141.1 GCA_020073115.1 Terriglobia bacterium | reverse complement strand
GAGCAAGCGCGCAATTTCGCGATTTTCCATGCGGCGGGGCCCCAGATTCGATTGTAAACGGAGAAACAGAGGATTCACCGCCGAGGCGCAGAGACGCCAGAGGAAAAACAAACGGAAATCGGCGCCGTGAGATAGTCGGTTCTCACTTTGCCCGGGCTTCGGGCGCGCAGAGGGAGCAGAGGAACGCGCTAGCGGCGGTTATTGTGCCTCTTCTCTGCGCCTTGGCGCCTCAGCGGTATGCTGGGATTTCCATGCCCGAGGGTTCATACCTGTACTGCGACGTCAGCGTGCCGGCGCCGCTCGACCAGCCGTTTACCTATGCGTTGCCGGAGACGCTGCGGCATCGCGTGCGCGCGGGCAGCCGCATCGTGGTGCCGTTCGGGCCGCGCAAGCTCACCGGCGTGATCCTGCGCTGCCACGACGAGCAGCCCTCCATGGCCGCACGCGAAGCGCTGCGGCTCATCGATTCCGAGCCGGTGCTCGACGACGAGTTGATGGCCCTCGGCCGCTGGATCGCCCAGTACTACTGCGCGCCCCTGGGCGAAGTGCTCCGCGGCATGCTGCCCCTGGCCGCCGATATCCGCCACGGGAAGGTGTGGTCGCTCACCGATTCGGGCCGCGACGCCGCCCGCCAATTGCTGCTCGATGCGGCTCCGGACGACCCGGCGGCGCAGGTGTTGCGGCTGCTGGAAAAGCGCCCGCTCTCGGCGGCGTACCTCGCCAAGGCGCTGCCTCTCGCGGATAAGGTGATTCGGTCGCTCGAGCGCAAGGGCTTCATCGTGGCCGAGAAGGTGACGGTGGAGCGCGACGCGCTGCGCGCGCGGGCGGAACGGCTCCGCGTGGAATTGACGCCGGGCCTCGCGGAGGTCAAGCTCAACAAATCCGAGCGCGAGTTGCGCGCCTTCCTCGAACTCCACCCCGGGTCGCACAACCTGAAGGATGCCGGGCAGGCGGTGAAGAACGCCAGCATCGCCGCCCGCTCCCTGGCCCGCAAGAGACTGGTTTCGCTCAAAGCGGAACCGATGACCATCACCGCGGCGGCTTTGCGCGCGCGCCACACCATGAACCCCACCCAGCAGGCGGCGTTCGAGCGGATCCGCGAAGCGATCCAAACCGCGCAGTTCCGTACCTTCCTGCTCTACGGCGTCACCGGCTCGGGTAAAACCGAGGTCTACCTCAACGCCATCGAGGCCACCCTGGCCGAGGGCCGGAGCGCGCTCCTGCTGGTGCCCGAAATCGCCCTCACCCCGGCGGTCGCGGGCCAGTTCTTTTCGCGCTTCGGAGACCAGGTGGCGATTCTCCACAGCGCGTTCACCGACGTGGAGCGCTCCGAGCAGTGGCGGCGCATCCGCAGCGGGGCGGCCACGGTAGTGGTGGGGACGCGCTCGGGCGTCTTCGCGCCGGTACGGCGGCTGGGGCTGATCGTGGTGGACGAAGAGCACGACGGCAGCTACAAGCAGGAGGAGACGCCCCGCTATAGCGGCCGCGACGTGGCCATCGTGCGCGCGCAGGCCGCCGGGGCGTGCGTGGTGCTCGGTTCGGCCACCCCCAGCCTGGAAAGCCGCTACAACGCGGAGCGCGGAAAGTACGCGCTGCTCGAACTGCCGGGCCGCATCGAGGAGCGGCCCATGCCCACCGTGCAACTCATCGACATGCGCGAGGAGTTCCTGGAAACGCGCAAACAGGCCACCTTCTCCCGCAAGCTCATCGATGCCATCGGACAGCGGCTGGAGAACGGCGAACAGACCATCGTGCTGCTGAACCGCCGCGGATTTTCGAGCTTCGTCGCTTGCCGCTCCTGCGGGGAGCGCGTGGAGTGCATGAACTGCTCGCTCACCCTGACGTTCCACAAGCGCGACCGGCGGCTGCTCTGCCACTACTGCGGGTACGCGGAAAAGGTCCCCAGCGTCTGCCCCAAGTGCGCCAGCGAGCATATCTACTTCCTGGGGCTGGGGTCCGAACGCGTGGAAGAGGAACTGCACCACGCGTTCCCCAAGGCGCGGATTGCGCGGCTCGACCGCGATACCGTGACCGGCAAGCGCCAGTACGAAACCATCCTCCAGAGTTTCCGGGAGGGCAGTTTCGACATCCTGGTGGGGACGCAGATGATCGCCAAAGGCCACGATATCCCCAACGTGACGCTGGTGGGCGTGGTATCGGCCGACGTGGGGCTGGGAATGCCTGATTTCCGCGCCGCGGAGCGGACCTTCCAATTGCTGACGCAGGTGGCCGGGCGCGCGGGGCGGGGCTCCGTGCCGGGCATCGTGCTCATCCAGACCATCAACCCCGACCACTACGCCGTCCGCATGGCCGCCGCGCAGGATTACGCCGCCTTCTACGCCAAGGAAGTCAATTTCCGGCGGATGATGGCATACCCGCCGTTCAGCGCCCTGGCCAACATCCTGGTGCGCAGCGAGAAGAAGGAGATGGCCATGCGGATGAGCTCCGATCTGGCCCTGCTGTTCACCCCGCCACCCGAGAAAATGCGGATCATGGGCCCGGCGGAGGCGCCCGTGCCGCGGCTGAAGAACGAGTACCGGTATCAGTTCCTGATCAAGTCCTCCAGCCGGAAGGCGCTGAGCGAATCGTTGCGGAACGTGCGCCGGTTTGCGCTCGACCGCAAGTGGCCGGCCACCGCGCTGGTGATTGACGTGGACCCGCTGACCCTGATGTGACGAGTACCGCCGGTGGTCGCATTTTGCCACCGGTGCTTTGGGCGCCGCCCAAAAGCACCGGTGGCGAAATGCGACCACCGGCGGTACTACTCGTATCTCAAAGCCCGTACCGGGTCGATGCGCGCCGCTTTGCGGCCGGGGACGTACGATGCCAGCAATCCTCCCGCGGCCAGCAGCGCCAGCGTGATCCCCATGTCCACCGGGCTGGACGGCGACACCTCGTACAGCGTTTTCTTTGCCAGCCGCATGAGCACCGCGGCCAGCGGCAGGCCCGCCAGGATGCCCACTGCCACCAACACCACAGACTCCCGCGCGAACAGCCACAGCACGTCCCCGGTCTGCGCTCCAACGCTGATCCGGATGCCCACCTCGCGCGTGCGCCGCGCCACAGAATAAGCGATCAACCCGTAGATCCCCACCAGCGCCAACGACGTGCCTAGCGCTCCGAAGAGCGATGACAGAAACGCCAGCAGGCGTTGCAGCGCGATCTGGTTGTCGCGCATCAGCTCGATGCTGGAGGCGTCGGAAACCTGGTAGGCGGGGGCCGAAGCTCTGACGATGCTGCGCACGTCGCGCTCCACGGCGGCGAGAGATCCGCGGCAGCGGACTTCGAGCGAGCCGCCCACCCCGATCATCTGGTCGAATGCCTGGAAGACGGTAGGAGGCGACTCCTTGCGCAGCGAATCGTACTTGCTGTCTCCGACCACGCCGGCGACTTCGATGTCTTTGGCGCTCCATCCGTCGAAGCGCTTTCCGATCGGGTCTTCGCCGGGCCAGGCTTTGGCGGCCAGGCTCTGGTTGACAATGGCTACTCGCGGTGCGCCGGCGCGGTCGGCGGAAGTGAAATCCCGACCCCGGCGTATAGGCATGTGCAGCGTGGAGAAGTAGCCGGGGCCGGCGAACATGAAGAAGGCGCCCTCCACGTTCCGTCCTTTTTCCGCGCCGTCGCTAACCCGGAAACTGCCGCCCATCATGCCTCCGGAGAGTACGCCCGGTGCGGAGAACGCGGCCGACTCCACGCCCGGCAGCTGGCGGACGCGCGCCAGGACTTCGGTCAACGCAGGCGGCGGCGTCACAGGCTTCACCGTTCTTCCCGAGCCGCGGGCTATGATATCGACCGTCAGGACCCGGTCGATGTCGAACCCGAGATGGATCAACTTGAGATTGTGCAGGCTATGGGTGAAGACGCTCGCGCCAAACAGCAGGACCACGGCCAGCGTCACCTGCACCAGGATGAGAGCGCGTCGCGCGAACCCGCGGCGGAGCCCCTGCGCCGAGCCGCCTTTCAACCCCTCCGCGGCATCGGCGCGAGCCGCCTGCCAGGCCGGATACAGGCCCGCGACCAGCGCGGTCAGAACGCACGCAGCAACAGTGAACCCGAACACCACGGCATCGGGAGCTACGCTGATCTTCCGGTAGGCGTTCCCTGCATTGAACAGGTTCAGCAGGAAGCGAGTGAGGGCGCCCGCAAGGATCATCGCCAGGGCTCCGCCGCCGAGCGCCAGCGCCATGGTCTCGATCAGCAGTTGGCGGAGCAGGCGCCAGCGGCTGATGCCCAGCGCCATCTTGATGGCGAACTCCTGCCGCCGTTCGTTGGCGCGCGCCAGCAGCAGGTTGGCCAGGTTGGCGCAGGCCACCAGCAACACCAGGGAGACCGCGCCCATCAGAAAGACCAGGGGATCGTGAAGCTCGGTGCGCCACGAATCGTAGCCCTTGCTGGCGTCGCTCAGGAAGTACGTCATGCCGGCATTCGCCCGATCTTTAGGCAGCGCCTCCTCAATACCCCGGCTGGCTGCCTTCAGGCGATCGTCGGCCTGCGCGAAGGAGATGCCGGGCTGGAGGCGGGCGAGAATGCGCAGCCAAATCGAGTTGGGCAATTCCCGCGAATTGCGCCGAAAATCGAGCGAGAGCGCAGTCGGGATCCAGACGTCGTACCGTCGCTGCAACTCCGCGCCCACAAAATCCGGCTGGGCGACTCCGACCACTTCCAGGGGGATGCCATCGAGACGTATCGTGCGTCCCACGGCGCGCCCATCGCCGCCGAAGTGTGAGCGCCACGCGTCGTAGCTCAGCACGCAAACGTAGTGCGCGCCCTCCACACGGTCGTCTTCGCTATCGAGAAGCCGGCCCAGCGCGGGACGCCCTCCGAAAAAGCGGAAGTACGCGCCGGTGATCATTTCCATCTCGACCTTCTGCGGCTCGCCGTTGCGATCGAGCACCGCCTGACGCGAAGAGAACGCGACGGCGTCGGAGAAGATCCCGGTCTGGGCGCGAATCAGCCGGAATACCGGATAGTTGTACGCGGTCAGGTTGCCGAAATAGCTGGTTTTCGCGTCCACCTGCACGATACGGTGCGGATCCGGAGCCGGCAGTTCCTTCAGCAGGATCCCGTTCACCAGGGTGAAGATGGCCGTGTTCACGCCGATGCCGAAAGCCAGCGAGAGCAAAGCCACCGCCACGAACGCGGGGCTTTTCACCAGGTTCCGCCAGGCGTGCCGCGCGTCCTGGAAAAGTTGCTCCAGCCAGACGAAGGAACGGGCGTCCCGGTGCAACTCCCGCGTCTGCTCCACCCCGCCCCAGGCGCGGCGGGCAGCGAGGCGCGCCTCCTCCGGCGTCCTGCCGCGGCGGACGAAATCGTCCTCCATCAGGGCGAGGTGCGCCGCCATCTCGCGGGCCATCTCCCGGTCTGCGCGCTCGCGATGGAGCAAGCTGGAAAAACGGGCGAAGAAGCGTCTCAGTCGCATCGAAGGGCCTCGACCGGGTCGATCCGCGCGGCGCGGCGGCAGGGGAAGAACGACGCCAGCAGCGCGCCGGCGGCGAGCAACGCGACCGCGATGGCGATGGCCGGTGGATCGTACCGCGGGACCTTGTACAGAAGCTTGAGCGTGAAACGGGAGAGCAGCAGCGCCACCGGAACGCCCACGAGTGCGCCGGCCGCGGTCAGGGCCAGCGCCTCGCGCGCGAAGAGCCACAGCACGTCCGTGGTCCGCGCCCCCACGCTGATCCGCACGCCGACTTCGCGCGTGCGCCGCGCGACGGAATAGGAAATCAGCCCGTAGATGCCGACCAGCGCCAGCGCCGTAGCCATGGCGCCGAACAGCGAGCCGAGAAACGCCAGCGCGCGTTCCTGCGAGATTTGGCCGTCGCGGTTCGCTTCGAGGCTGGACACGCCTGAGACCTGGAATTGGGGGAGGGTATCCGCCAGGGCGGCGCGCATCGCGCGCTCCGCCGCGGCGAGCGAACCGCGGCAGCGGACCGTCAGGACGGCCGCATCGTCGGGCATCTGATCTCGTGGGACGTAGAGCGTGGCCGGCGTCGGCTCGCGGAAGCCCTGGTATTTGGCGTCGCGCACCAGGCCGACCACTTCCATCTCGAAGGGACCGGTCGCCAGCCGCTTGCCGATAGCGTCCTGTCCGGGCCAGATCCGCGACGCCATGCGCTCGTTGACGATCGCCACCCGGGGGGCGCCGGAGCGGTCGGAAGGGGCGAAATCGCGGCCGCGCAGCAGCGTCATCCGCATGGTCGCGAAGTAGCCGGGGCCGGCGGTCATCAGCATCCGCATCCCGAGATTGCGCAGCGCGCCGGAACTTTCGCGCACTTTGAGCTGCGTGGCCATGCTGTTCTCGGAAAGCACGCCGGGGAAAGCGTACGCGGCGGATTCGACCCCGGGTAGCCGGCGCACGCGCGCCAGCGTTTCGGCCAGAGCCGGGGCAGCGGCTTCGGGGTCTTTCAGCGACGTCCGCGCCCGCAGGTCGACGGCGAGTACGCGGTCGATATCGTAGCCGAGATCGATGGCCTTCAGGTTGCGCAGGCTTTGGGTGAACGCGCTGGCGCCGAACAGCAGAGGAACGGTGAGCGCCAGTTGCGTCAGGATCAGGGTGCGGCGCAGCGCGCTGCGGCCGTACTCCCGCGCGGATCCGCCCTTCAGGGCCGCCCCGGCGTCGGCGCGCGACGCCTGCCACGCGGGATACAGCCCAGCCACCACGGCCGTGAGAAAGCAGGCGCCCAGAGCGAAGGCCAGCACCGCCGGCTCAGGCGAAACCTGGAGCGGCCGCGCGCGGTTGCCGGCGTTGAACACGTTCAGCAGGAAGCGCGTCAATCCCGCCGAGATCAGCAGACCGGCCGCCCCGCCCGCCAGGGCCAGCGCGAGCGTTTCCATCAGCAACTGCCGGAGCAGCCGCCACCGGCTGACGCCCAAGGAAAGCTTGATGGCGAATTCGCGGCGGCGCTCGCTCATGCGGGCCAGCAGCAGGTTAGCCAGGTTCGCGCACGCCGCCAGCAGGACCAGCCCGACCGCCGCCATCAGCGCGATCAGCGGATCGTGCAGCGTGCTGCGCCACGAATCGAAACCCTTGCTGCCGTCGTTGAGGACGTAAACGGCATCGGCGTTGGGGTGTCCTTCGGGCAGCGCGTCTTCCACTCCGCGGCTGGCGCTCTCCAGCCGCGCGCGGGCTTCCGGGAACGAAACGCCGCGCCGGAGCCGGCCCATCGCGTGCAGCCAGATGTTCCCGGCGGAGCGCCGGCCCGCGTGTTGCGCGTCCGGAAACGACGTGGCCACCCAAAGATCGTGCGGACGTTGCAGCTCCGCTCCGCTAAACGCGGCAGCGGCGACTCCCGCCACTTCCACCGCCACGCCGTTGATGCGGACGAGTTGGCCGACGGCGCGCCGGTCTCCGCCCAACTGCGCGCGCCAGATGCGATCGCTCAGTACGCAGACCGGGCGCGCGCCCTCGCGATCGTCTTCCTTCGTGAGCAGGCGGCCAAGCTGCGGCCGCGCGCCGAAGAAATCGAAGTAAGATCCGGTTACGACTTCCAGGTTGACGCTCGCCGGGTCCCCGCCGGCCTCGAGCGTCGCCGGCGCGGCCGAAAATCCGATCAACTCCGAGAAAATCTCGGTTCGCCGCCGCAACTCGCCGAACGCCGGGAGACTGAACGCGTCGCTGCTGAACGCCCCGATTTTTCCGTTCACTTCGACGATGCGCTCCGGCTCCGCCACCGGCAACTTTTTCAGCAGGATCCCGTTCACCAGCGTGAAAATGGCCGTATTGACCCCGATGCCGAAAGCCAGGGAGAGCATGGCCACGGCCGCAAACCCCGGGTCTTTCGCCAGGCTGCGCCGCGCGTGGCGCACATCCTGAAAAAGCTGCTCCAGCCAGACGAACGACCGCGCATCGCGGTGCAGTTCGCGGGTCTGCTCCACCCCGCCCCAGGCGCGGCGGGCGGCCAGGCGAGCTTCCTCCGGGGGCAAGCCGCGGCGGGCGAAATCGTCCTCCATCAAGGCGAGGTGCGCGGCCATTTCCCGGGCCATTTCCCGGTCCGCGCGCTCGCGATGGACAAAGCTGGCGATCCTCGCAAAGAAACGGCGCATCGCTTATTCCTCCCGAAGCGCAATTACCGGTTCCACTGACGCCGCGCGGAGCGCGGGCAGGAGACCCGCCAGCCCTCCGCAGGCGAACAGCGTGACGGCGGCGCCGGCGAAGGTGACGGGGTCCGACGGCTCCAGCGCGAACAACAGGCTCTTGATGAAACGAGCGGCAACCAGGGCTGTCGGCAGTCCGATGGCGACGCCGGCCGCCAGCAGCGCCAGACTCTCCCGCAGGATCAACCACAGCACATTCGCACGCCGCGCGCCGAGCGCCACGCGGACGCCGATCTCGGCCGTACGTCGGGCGGCGCGGTAGGCCGCCACGCCGTAGATGCCGATCGCGCCCAGGGCAAGCGCCAGCAAGGCGAAGAAGCCGGCCAGCGTGGCGAACATGCGATCCTGGCGCAGTTGCTCCCGGATGACCTGTGGCAGGGTTCGCACGTTGCTCACTAGCGCCTCCGGGTCCATAACAGCCGCCGCTCGGACCACGGGGGGCGCCAGCGCCCCGGCATCCGCGGCTGCCCTCACGTGCAGCACAAACGAACTCCTGGGCGCTGCCTGCAGCGCCGCGTGAAACACCATTGGGTTGGCTTGTTCGCGCACGTTTCCGTACTTGGCGTCGCCCACAACGCCCACAATCTCGTAAAGGCCCGTGGAAGCGGGGCCGCGGTCGCCGAAATGCTTGCCGATCGGATTCCCGCTTCCGAAGAAGCGGCGCGCAAAAGTCTCGTTGACGAGCGCCACGAGGGGCATCCCTTCGCGGTCCCGTTCGCCGAATTCGCGTCCCATCCGAACCGGGATGCCGGCGGTGGCGAAAAACCCGGGGCTCACGAAATTTACGTTCACGTGCGCATCCACCGGAGGCTCGCCCGCGCGTTCCATCCAGACGGTCTGGTTCCATCCCCCGTTGCCGAAAACCGCATCCCCGGCGAAGGCCGCGCCGCGGACGCCGGGCAGCGCCCGGGCGCGCTCCAGCAGTTGCGTCCAGAATTGCCGTCTCTGGCCCGGCGCTTTGACGGACGGGCGAATGTCCATCAGGACGAGGTTCTGTTTTTCAAGACCCAGGTCGGCGGCGCCAAGGTTTCCCAGACTACGCGCAAAGAGTCCCGCGCCCACCAGCAGAACCATCGAAAAGCTCACTTGAGCGGCGAGCAGGGTTCTCGCCAGCGGGACTTTGTTCAAGCCGGACCGCCCCCCGCCATGAATCGCGGCGGCCGGATCCGCGCGTGTAACGCGGATCGCCGGCGCCAGTCCGAAAAGCAAAGCGGTGGCCAGCGAAAGCGCCAGCCCGAACCCCAGAACGCGATAATCGAGCCGGAAGTCCAGCGCCACCGTCTGCGGGTCCCGGACCAGGAATCCGAGCAGGAGCCGGTGGCCCCAGGCGGCAATCAGAACCCCCAGCGCGCCGCCGGCGAGAGACAGGAGGACGTTCTCCGTCAACAACTGGCGCACCACGCGCCCACGGCCTGCCCCGATGGCGATGCGAATCCCGATTTCCCGCGAACGGGCGGCGGAGCGCGCCATCAACAGGTTCGCCAGGTTGACGCAGGCAATCAGCAGCACCAATCCGGTAAGCCCCAACAGGATCTTCAAGGTGCTGGAGTAATCCCAATAGGTCCAGCGAACATCCGGCGCGCCCTGTCCGGCGCGGTTGACGATGAGCCGCTGCGCCAAAAACGCATTCCGCTCCCGCTCGGACGCGAACTGACTCCGCAGCGATTCCAACGCCTCCCGGAAGAGCGGCTCCAGGCGGGCGTGCGCCTGCGGGATCGAAACGCCGGGGTTCAACCGGCCCAGCACCCATACTTCCCCGGGCTCGGGTTCCAGTCCGAGAGGGATCCATAGATCGGGGACTCTGGAGCGATCCACGCCGAAGAAATCCGGCGGCATGACGCCCACTACCGTAAACAGTTCGCCGGAGAGCCGCACGGCCTTTCCGACGATCGATGGATCTCTGCCAAACCGGCGCGCCCAGAAAGCGTAACTGAGCGCCGCGACCCGATTCGCGGCGCCGGGCCGGTCATCATCCGGCCCGAGGGCGCGCCCGAGCATCGCGGAGACGCCCAATGCCGGGAAGAACAAACCGGATACTTCGTGCGCCCTGGTCCGTTCGGGCGGTCCGCCGCCCTGGAAAACCCGCGTGGCCTGGGCGATGGCGAAAACGGCCGACAGCGCATCCCGATCGTGGCGGAAATACTGAAAGACGCTGTAGGGCAGGTTGGTCATCATCGAGTTCGGGTCCGCCCGCACGAAGCCGACGAGCTCCTGCGGATTTCTGACCGGCAGTTTCCGCAGCAGCATCACATCCATCAAGCTGAACAGGGCCGTATTGGCGCCGATCCCGAAGGCCAGTGACAGCACGGCTACAGCGGTGAACCCGGGGCTCTTCACGAGGCCGCGCCCGGCATGCCGGGCGTCCAGCA
>JAIQFU010000659.1 GCA_020073115.1 Terriglobia bacterium | reverse complement strand
GTGCCGGTTGATAACGACGGAAGCCGGCTCCTGCGTGCCGCCTCTCTTCTTCTTGCTGACGTCCTCGCGCATGTCGCCTGCACGGAATTCGAAGTGGTGCAGCTTGGGGTCGCCATATGAAGTCGATGAAATCTTCAGCTTGTCCGCCACCGCAATGCCGGCCAGCCTGCCAATGCCCTTGTAGCCGGCCTCCTCGCCCAGTTTCTTCTCGGAGTAGGCGATGCGCTTGAGCTTGGCCATCTCCTCGGCATCCATACCGGTGCCGGTGTCAAAAATAAGAAGGCTGCGCCCTTGGATCGAGATTTTGATGACCGGTTCCCAACGGTCTTCGATGGCCTCGGCGATGGGCCG
This sequence comes from Terriglobia bacterium, assembly GCA_020073115.1. Taxonomy (GTDB): domain Bacteria; phylum Acidobacteriota; class Terriglobia; order Bryobacterales; family Bryobacteraceae; genus BOG-224. The sequence continues at coordinate 2,537 of JAIQFU010000659.1, read as the reverse complement.
GTAGTCGTCGAGCGCGTCGCTTGCGTTCTGAATATACTCCCGGATGATCTCGAGCTTTTTGGGGTAGAGGTCTTCCGAGAGGATCAGCACGGCGGCTGCGTACACCAACTCTTCTGGAACCTCCGTCTGGGTCTTGGTGGCGACGTTAGTCATGGTGTTTCCAGAGCGTGGACCGCTTGTTGAAATCCGAGATCTTCACCGAACGCCCGCGGTTGGCCGTGATAAAAAAAGCCTCACCTTGGGGCCTCCTCCTCCTGGCCGCGGGCAAGGAGGCCAAGGGGCAAGCGGATGTGCCCTGGTCGAAATTGCCCGAGCTGCTGGGGCGCGGAATCGAGAAAATGGCGCAGCGCGGCAAAAGCTGCCTGGGCGAGAAGACGGCGCGGGGTTCGTTCTACTATTTCTCGCGGTACCACGACCCGCTGCGTGCGCCCTTCGAGGCCCCGAAACTGGAGAATGTGCACGCGCCGTTTGGGATCGTTGATCAGCTTGTCCCACGACCAGGGCGTGCCGTCGCTCTGAAACGAGTTGAGCATAAAGAAGGTCGTCAGCCGCGCGGCGACGGTTTGGGCGTTCTCGTAAGCCGAATAGTGCCGGTCGGCCGCCAGACTCTCCAGTTCCGCCTGCAAGTCCGCTAGGGTCGGCGCCGGCGCGGCCCAGCTCTTCGGATCGGAAACCCGGATATTGCGGCGCTCGAAGAGGTTGATGATCGCGTCGATGAGCACCTTGCGCTGGATGTCGCCTAAGCGGTAGACCGCGTCAAAGACGTCGGAGATCCGGCTCGCCACGGTGTTAGGGCCTTTGAGGTCGCGGGGAAAGATCTCTACGGGATTGAGCGCAAGTCCATGCTCGCCGACGAGGTATTCCTTCGGGTTGGTGAACTTTCGGAACTGCCGGTCCAGACCGTCCACCTCAAAGCCCTGCCCGTAATCGAAGATGAGCGAGGGCATTCCGGCCTGGGCCAACTCGGCGACGAGACACTGGGTGGCATAAGTCTTGCCCGAACCGCTCTCGCCGATGATCATCAAGTGCGGGTTTTGGGAAAGCTGCGGGTTCCAAGGCACCCAGTAGGCCGGATCGGCGTATTCTGCATCCTCGCCGACAAACACACCGTCTTCGGCCTCCGCTTCTTCGACCGCCTCTTTTGCCTCCGCCGTAACCGCGGTAGGCTCAGGCGGCGAAGTAAAGTCGGTCGGCTCATCCGGCTCCAGGTCGCTTTGATCCAAATCCTGCTCCAGTTGTCCTTCATTCTGCAGTCGCACATGCGCAATGATGGCGGCTACCTGCAGGCGCTTGAGATTCAGAACCTGTGCAATCTCTCTGTGGGTCTTGCCGTCCACGTCCAAATGCAGAATCTGGTCGATAATTTCAGTTGAGATTTTTGGGCTGGGCATGATGCGAAACGCACCTCGGGCGGGGAGAAGAGATCAGATCACGGACGGGCGTAAACATGTGGCATCTCTTTTCCAGATGCCCAACCGAGGCTGCCTTTCATAGCCGCAAACTGCTGACGCAGAAGGTGAGCAAACTCCACAGCACGCGTGATTAGCCACGCGTCGCGATTGGGCCAAAAGTCAATCGTGTATATTAAAGCACAATTCAAAGTCGATAACAAAAAGACTATTTAAGCCTAGCCAGCCCTAGCCTCGGAAGGCCGCCGCTACAGCACGACGCGCACTGTCGCCGGAATGCCGCGCGAGAATCGTCGCAGCGACGAAACCGGGCTGGGCCACGGGGCGGCCGACCAAACCTGAGGCCTGACGGCCTTCTACGGCCAGACCGGCGCGTGACCGGTTGCGGTGTCCGACTCGTGCGTCATCCGCTCAGCACCGCGGCTCGGCGTCCTCAAGCCCCGATCACCCGTCAGACTCGGGTATCTGCAACAGAACCGCCTAAGGCATCAGAGTGCGAACTTATTTTTGATGTAGGCCGTCAAAGCGGACCCTCTGAGTTTTTGTTTGTTGCCGTCTACTTTGACCCATGCGTCGCCGCCCCCCGTGTAGTAGGGCCCGGGGAGTTTTGGTTCCGGGACAACAAGCTCAACGATACACAAGTCGGGGATTTTCGATCCAAGTTCATCCCGAATCCCGTGAATCTCAATGCGGTATTGAGATGGATCGATGTGGGGGTCGATTTCGTTGAGTTTTGCCGTCACATCTCTGCGGACCTTGTCGCGGTCGGCATAGCTCAGCCGCACGCCGACAGCAATTCTGTCCTTGTCGCGAATCCCCCAGTAGATGCGGCCACCCTCGCTGTTCAAGAAAGCGACGGCATACTCATCAGCTGTGTTGACGATGGAGTGGACCGGGTTCCCGCCTGTGATTTCCTTAAACTCGAAGTGGCGCGTTTCTTCGATGGTAACGGGCTGGTTGAGCACAAAGTGGAGCTGTCCGGCGGTCTCGAAGTCTTTCAGCCGAACAGCTACAGGTTTTGCGGAATGCAAAGGCCTTATTGGGATGTGATGCAGTGTTTCCTGGTCGGCGACAGTAAACCTTGTGGCTGTGGGCTCAGGCAACTCCTGGAGCAGCCGCTTTGTGGTT
>JAIQFU010000140.1 GCA_020073115.1 Terriglobia bacterium | reverse complement strand
GGGGGCTTCTACCGCTGCCGCGGGAGACGGTGGGGGAGCCGGCGGGGTCTGCGCCACCGGCGCGGTCTGCGCCGTCTTTTTGGCGGCGGGCGGGGCCGTGGCCTTGGGGAAGAAGTAGGGCGTCAGGAACATCACCGCGCCCATCAGCAGGAAAGCCAGCAGGAGCCGGATTTCCATGGACATCTCTTTGCGCGGCTGGCCCGGGGCGCCGCCGCTATTTGTCGATTCCGCCATTCTATGAGTCCGTTAGATCAGACGAGCGTCCACGCCCGCTTTGTTCCCGCTTTGGCAGGTCCATGCCTGCCCCACCCTACCAGACGGGGTCGAACCCGCCGGCATGAAACGGATGGCAGCGCGCAATCCGCCGCACTCCCATCCACACACCCCTGGCCGCGCCATACCGCTCCACCGCCTCGCGCATGTACTCCGAGCAAGTCGGGTAAAAACGGCATGCGGAGGGAAGCGCCGGGGAGACCCACTTCTGGTAGAAACGGAGCGTCCGGATCAGGAGCCGTTGCAGCGCAGAAACAGCTTCTCCACCTCCTGCCGCACCTGTGCGGCCGGAGCTTCCAAAGCCTTGCGCCGGGGATTGATGACAATGGACCACTCTGGGTTCAGTTGCTCCAGGAGCAGGCGGACGGCCTCGCGGACCCGCCGCCGGATCCGATTCCGCACCACGGCCTTGCCCAGCGCGCGTGGCGTGGTGAACCCGATCCGCGGACCCTCGGGCTGCGCCTCCCGAAGGCAAAAAGCCGCAAACAAAGGGCCGGAGTACCGCGCGCCCCCGTCGTAGACTCTTCGGAAATCCTTCGATCGCAGCAGACGAACACGTTTCGGAAAACCAGCGATGGAAACTACCTTTCGGAGCTGACGGTGAGCTTCTTGCGGCCGCGGGCGCGGCGGCGTGAGAGCACCGCACGGCCATTCTTCGTCTCCATGCGGGTGCGGAATCCATGCGTCTTCGCGCGATGGCGATTGTTCGGTTGAAAAGTACGTTTGGGCATTCTAGTCCAAGTACTTAGTATAGACGAGACGGGAAACGGGCGGCAAATGGGGGGCAAATGGCGGCGAAATAGATCGTACGGGATCGGGAGGCGCGCAAAAACGAGGCGCCCGGAACGGATCTCCCCTCCCCGATGGAGCGTGTCACCTTGGCCCGGCGCTGTGTCTTATCGTCCGATCTGGGGTGGCGTTTCGACCATCGAAAGCAGCAAACAAAGCACCACCATGATTGCGAGCCCCGCTGCGACCATCATAATTCCCTCACCTCTGGCCGTCGATAAGCAATTGGGGGGCCGAAAAATACCGGAACCCCACGGCGGGTTCCCGGAAAGTACAATTAGGCAGTCACCGCAGCCGCAGAAAAGAAGGAGTCCAAGATCATGAAAGCAGCCGTACTCGCTCTGACCGTCCTGGCAGTCGCCGGGTGGGCCCAATCGGGGAACCCGCCGGCGCCGCCCATCACCGACCTGCAGACCTATCTCTCGCTGACAGATGCGCAGGTCCAGTCGCTCCAAAATATACAGACCCAGCTACGGACCTCAACCGCCAGCCTGCGCCAGCAGATCTCGCAGAAGGAGCAGGGATTGAGGACCGCCCTGGCGGCGGGCAGCAGCAGCGCCGCCACGCTGGGGCAGTTTCTGCTCGATATCCAGGGTTTGCAGAAACAGATCACGCAGGCGCAGGCGGGCGTTCAGACGCAAGCCGCGGCGGTTCTGACAGATGCCCAGAAAACCAAGCTGCAGGCGCTCTCGGCCGCGGCCCAACTGCAGCCGCAGATCCGCGAAGCGGAGATGGTCGGCCTGATCACTCCTCCGCAGAATAGCGGGGTTCCCGGGATGGGGCCCATGATGGGCGGCCGCGGGGCGGGCGTGCAGGGAATGGGCCGAGGAATGGGCCAGGGGATGGGCCCCATGATGGGCCCGCGTGGGAGGCCTCCGTAGGACCGCGCTCCGCACGGCGGCGATAGGCTGGAGCCGGGGCGCCCGGCCAGCCGGCGGCCGGTGCTATTCCGGCTTACACCCCCCTATTTTCACCGCGAACGCCGCCGCGGGCGTCCAACGGCCTTCCGCGCGGCGCTCGATTTCGAATGCCCCGCTAGCTCCGTCGGCTCGAATCCGCCAATCGGGCGAATCGGCGGTGCGCCGAAGGCGCGGCGGCTTATCGCTCTCTTCCCTGATGCTCCAGGTGGCGCCGCCGTCTTGTGATTCGTACAGTTGGTAACGCCCGCTTTCGCTTCCCGGTCCTGCGTCGAATACCAGGCTGCCGTTACTCCTGCCGGTGAAAAAAAACTGCTGGAGCGATCCCATTCGCGTGTCGTTGAAAACCGGCTGCCGCCGCCACGTCTTTCCGCCATCGGAGGTGAGCAGCAGGAAGGGATCCTGGAGCAGGGGCGAGAGCGTCTGCCCGCTCGCCCATCCATTCTCCGGGTCGGCGAACTGAATGTGATCGATCCCCGCGCCGCGAATGCGCTCGTGAGGCTCGCGCCACGTGCGGCCCGCATCATCGCTGGCCAGCAGGGTGGAATACAGCGTTACGGCGGCGGAATGTATGTTTCCCGCGGCAAAGATGCGGTTGCCCACCGATTCGATGGCGGATATTTCCAGGTACACCGGGCAAGGGTCCGTTTCCGAACAGGTCAGACCGGCCCACTGCATGTCATCCTCCGTACAGCGGAAGGGCAGGACCATGGGCTTGCCCAGGTTCTCGAGCGGCGGCGGGGGAGGCGCGGCGGCCGGCTGTTCCTGGGCCAGGGCAACGGCGCACGCCCATACTACGAGTGCGCTTTTTGCACGCTGTGTAGAACGAAGCATCATGGCTCCAAAGAGCTACCCTTCACTGGCCCCATTGTCCGCGGAAAATTCCGCGTAGCGTGTAACGCCGGCCGTGACCTGCATCGTCTATCTAATCAAATCCCCGTTACGACAGCGGGCGCACTCACCCCTATCACCCAAATGCGCCCGCTTTTCTTTTGGGTGTTTTTTCCATCACTCGCCGATTCCTTCGAACAGAGCCGTGCTGAGGTACCGTTCGGCGGCATCGGGGAGAACCGCGACAATCGTCTTTCCCGCGAACTCGGGCAACTTGCCCAAGCGGATGGCGACCGCCGCCGCCGCGCCGCTCGATATGCCCGCCAGGATCCCCTCTTCTTTCGCCAACCGTCGCGCCGTTTCGATGGCTTCTTCGTTGCCGATCAGTTCCACGCGGTCGAGGAGTGAGACATCCAGGGTATCCGGGATGAACCCGGCGCCGATTCCTTGAACCTTGTGGGGACCGGGTTTCAGCGGCTGCCCGGCCAGCGTCTGCGTAATCACGGCGCTGTTCACCGGCTCAATTCCGACTGAAAGGATCTTTTTGCCTTTTTCACCCTTAATATACCGGGAGACGCCCGTGATGGTACCGCCCGTGCCGACGGCCGAGACGAAGACATCCACCGCCCCGCCGGTGTCCTCCCATATCTCGGGGCCGGTGGTCCGGAAGTGAATGTCGGGGTTCGCGGGATTCTTGAACTGCTGAAGCAGGACGTATCGCTGCGGGTCGGAAGCGACGATTTCCTCGGCTTTCGCGATGGAGCCGGCCATGCCTCCGGCGCCGCTGGTGAGCACCAGCGTGGCGCCGAGCGCCTTCAGTATCTTCCGGCGCTCGATGGACATGGTGTCGGGCATGGTGAGAGTGATCTCATAGCCTCGCGCCGCCGCCACGTACGCCAGGGCGATTCCGGTATTGCCGCTGGTAGGCTCAATCAGCGCCTTGCCCGGCTTCAGGATGCCCCGGCGTTCCGCATCCCAGACCATGGCCGCGCCAATGCGGTCCTTGACCGAGTACGCGGGGTTACGCCCCTCGGTCTTCACCAGGATGGTGGCCGAGGCGCCGTCCGCGATGCGCCGCAGGCGAACCAGCGGGGTGCGCCCGATGCTCAGAGAATTGTCGTCGTAAGTCGGCACGTCAGATCTCCCAGTTCAATACATATCGGTTTCGCTTCTCGTTCCACTCGCGCAGCAGTTCCAGAAAAGTCGTCTTGTCGATGACGTCCGATACAGCGCGGTCCACGTCCCGCCAGAGGTCGACGAAGGGGCTGTCCGCTTTGCGCCTCCGCTTGGGGACGCCGTCGATGGCGCGCAGCACCTCTCCCACGGTCAGCGATTCCGCCGGGCGCGTCAGGAGGTACCCGCCTTCGGCCCCGCGGCGCGATTCCACGAAGCCCGCCTGCTTGAGATTGGCGAGAATCAGTTCGAGAAATTTCTGGGGGATCTTCTGCCGCTGGGCGATATCGGCGATACGGATCGGCGCCCCGGGGGGCTGCGAAGCCAGATCGAAGATCGCCTGGAGAGCGTATTCACCTTTCAGAGACGGCTGCATGAGGGGCAATCACCACTAATCCAGTAGAGATTGTAGGGCAGGCGGGGGAAAGGCGCAAGATGCCTAAAGGGTGTGGGGCGGGGCTTCCGCCCCGCGGCGTTGAAACGGCCAGAAGTCCGGCTGCGGGGCAGAAGCCCCGCCCCACCCGAGGCTTCATCGGCATCCGCCCCAAGGCCATCCGTACCATGGGTTACAATGGCTAACCATTCGGATACCCTATGAGCTTACGTTTTGCCCGCGGTGTAGCAGCGCTTTCGCTGCTGGCAGCAAGCGCCTTTGCCCAAAGCGCGTTCGAGAACGCCATCAGGAACCTGCGGTTCCGCAATATCGGCCCGGCCATCATGGGCGGGCGCGTAGACGATTTCGCGGTGGTGGAATCGGACCCGCGGATCATCTATGCCGGCGCGGCCGCCGGCGGGATTTTCAAGACGGTCAACGGCGGCGTCACCTGGGCGCCCGTGTTCGACGACCAGGCCAGTCCCTCGATCGGCGACATCGCCATTGCGCCCTCCGATCCATCTGTCCTCTACGTGGGGACGGGCGAGGCCAACAACCGCCAGAGTTCGTCCTGGGGCAACGGCATGTACAAGTCGCTCGACGCCGGCAAGACGTGGACGCGCATGGGCCTGAACAACACGTTCGCCATCGGCCGCGTGGTGGTGCATCCCACCGATTCGAACACGGTCTACGCCGCCGCCGTGGGCGACCTGTGGGGGCCGAATAAAGAGCGGGGCGTGTACAAGAGCACGGATGGCGGCGCCACGTGGACGCAGTCGTTGTTCATCAGCGAGAACACCGGAATTTCCGATGTGGCCATCGACCCCCAGAGCCCCAATATCCTCTACGCCGCGGCCTACGAGCGCCGGCGCACGGTGTTCGGCTACAACGGCGGCGGGCCGGAGAGCGGCCTCTACCGCACGCTCGACGGCGGCAAGACCTGGAACAAGATGACGCGCGGCCTGCCGACCCAGGGCGACGTCGGCCGTTGCGCGGTGGAGGTCTACCGCAAGAACCCGAACATCGTCTACGCGCTGATGGAGCACATGACGCAGGGCGGCATCTACCGCTCCGAGGACAAGGGCGCCACGTGGACGCGCATGAGCGAGACAAACCCGCGCCCCTCGTATTACAGCCAGGTTCGCATCGACCCCAACAACGATATGAAGGTCTGGGTGTTGGGCGCGCCGCTGTACCTGTCCGAGGATGGGGGCCGGACGTTCGCGCAGGCGCGCGGCCAGGGCATCCACAGCGATTTCCACGCCATGTGGATTGATCCCGCCAACTCGGACCACATCGTTCTCGGCTCCGACGGCGGCGTCACCATCACCTGGGACAGCGGCCGCACGTGGGACTTCGTCAACAACATCGCCATCGGCCAGTTCTACGAGGTCTCGTTCGACTTCCAGAAGCCCTACAACGTGTGCGGCGGGCTCCAGGACAACTACTGCTGGTGCGGACCCAGCGCGGTGATGCAGCAGCGCGGCATCAGCAACGACGAGTGGATCAACGTCAACGGCGGCGACGGCTTCTACACCCGCATGGACCCCAAGGAGCCGAACATCATCTACGCCGAGTCGCAGGACGGCGGGCTCACGCGGCGCGACCTGAGCAACGGGCAGGCGAAATCCATCCGCCCGCAGGAGGACAACGATAAGGCGCCGCGCTACCGCTTCCAGTGGAACTCGCCGCTGATGATTTCTCCGCACGACAACAAGACCATCTATTACGGCGGAAACCACCTTTTCAAATCCACCGACCGCGGCGATACCTGGCAGCGTCTGGGCCAGGACCTCACCACCGGGGCCGAGCGCGAGAAACTGCAGATCCTCGGGAAGACCATCGACAAGGACACGCTGTCGCGGCATGATGGCGTGGTCTCCTGGCCGTGCGTCACGGTCATCGCCGAATCGCCGGTGAAGGCCGGGATTCTGTGGGCGGGTACGGACGACGGCAATGTGCAGGTGTCGCGCGACGGCGGGAAGAACTGGACCAACGTCTTCGCCAAAATGCCCGGCGCGCCCAAAGGCGGCTACGTGAGCCGGATCGAGGCCTCGTGGAAGGACGAAGGCGCGGCGTACGTGGCGTTCGACAACCACCGCAGCGCCGATTTCGCCGTCTACATTTATCTGACAAAAGATTTCGGCGCCAACTGGACCCGGATCACCAACGGTATGCCCGACGACGCGGGCACGGTGCACGTGGTGCGGGAGGACCCGGTGAACCCGAACCTGCTGTTCGCCGGAACCGAGTTCGGGCTGTGGGTTTCGTTCGACCGCGGCTCCAACTGGATTCGCATGAAGAACGGCTTCCCCACCACGCCGGTTTTCGACCTCCAGATCCACCCGCGCGAGCACGACCTGATCGTGGCCACGCACGGCCGCTCCATCTGGATCATGGACAACATCACGCCGCTGGAAGAGCTGAACGACAGCGTGCTATCGAGCGACCTGAAGCTGTTCTCCGCGCCCCCCGCGACGCAGTGGAAAAGAATAGACGGGAAGGGCTTCGACGGCTCCAGGCTGTTCCTCGCGCCCAATCCGCCGGCGGGCGTGAATGTGGATTACTACGCCAAGGGACGCGGCGGGGTCACGGTGACGGTGAAGGACAAGGCCGGGAGCACGGTGCGGACGCTGAACGCGCAGGCGCAGCCGGGCATCAACCGGACCACGTGGGACATGCGCTACGACCCGCCGGTCCAGATGGGCGGCGGCCGCGGCGGACGGGGCGGGGCGGAGGCCGCGGGTGGTGGACGGGGCGGACGTGGGGGACGCGGCGCGGCCGCTGAAGCCCCTCCGGCAGGCCAGGAACCCGCCAGCGAAACCGAACCTGCGGCAGGCCGGGGCGGCGGCGGGCGTGGCGGCCGGGGCGGTCCTTCCGTGGATCCGGGCGAGTTCACCGTGACCATCGCGCAGAACGGCAAGACCGACAGCAAAGCGGTCAGCGTGCAGGAAGATCCGCGCATCACCATTTCCGCCGAGGACCGCGCCAAGCGGCGGCAGGCCATCACCCGGCTGATCTCGATGACGAAGCAGGCCGACGAAGGCCGGCGGAAGATCGTCGCCATCCAAACGGCCCTCACCAACCTGACCGAAGGCTGGAAGAGGCCCGGCGCTCCCGCCATTCCGGACGCCATCAAGAAAGCCGCGGACGACCTGCTGGCGCGCGCCAAGACAGCGGCCGCGACGTTCGAGGCCGAGCGGCAGCAAGGGGCGCAGCTTGGCGCGGCCGGGGCCCCGCTCACCTACACCCCTCCGCCGGTCACGCAGAAAATCATGCGGCTGGCGAGTTCGATCGACGGCTACGTGTCCGCGCCCACGGCGCGACAGATGTCCGATATGGAGGACGCCTCCGGGCAGCTCAAAGAAGGGCTTGCCGCTGTAGCCAAGGTCGCCGACGACGTCCCGAAGCTGAACAAGAGCATGGCGGAAGCGGGCGTGCCGTACTTCACCATCGATACCACCAACGTGCCGGCGGCATTCGGCGGACGGGGAGGAGAGTAACCGTCAAGGTGGCGTGGACATTCCTGTTTGCAGTGCCGGCGACCTGGCCGGTATCCGGCCCCGGATGCCGACATGAATGTCAATACTGCGGGCAGGGATGCCCACGCTACGTGACGTTGAACAGCAGCTTGAAGCCGTAATCCATGTGCAACTGCTGGTGGCAGTGGAACAGGGTCAGCCCGTCCATGGCCGGAACCAGGTCCGCTTCCACCTTTTTGAAGCCCTTTACCAGCACTACGTCCTTCATCACGCCAGCGGTCGGTTTCCCGTAGACGTTCACCAGCTCAAAGCTGTTGCGGTGCAGGTGCACGGGGTGCGCGTCGTCGGTCTGGTTGTCGAAGACCAGGCGATAGCGCCGCCCTTTGCGTAAGACGGCGGGCGGGTTCTTCTCGTCGAAGCTCCTGCCGTTGATGGTCCAGTGGTTGAAGCCGGCGGTTCCGCCGTTGATTTTGCCGAAGACCATCGGAATGGTCTCGTCGGGTTTCGCCGGCGCCCGGTCCGCGCCGAAAGCCGTGTAGTCCCAGGGCTGCTTGGGCGGCGTCTTCCACTGCGGCGCGCCGCCGCGGTTGGCGTACTCCACTACGATCCCCATCCCGTTCTTGCGGTCGTCATCCTTGGGCGTGCCCAGGATCCACACGCCCCGGTTCTTCATCTCCACCAGGGCGTCGATGCGCTCCGCCGTGCCCAGCTCCAGAACGTCCACCAACTGCGGGCGCGGCACGGGATTGCCGTCCAGGGCGACCACCTGAAAGCGATGCCCCGGCAGCGCCAGCTGGATGTTCTCCGTGGCGCTGGCGTTGAGAATGTGGAACAGGACGCGCTGGCCTTCTCTTACGCGGACCGGCTCGCCGTAGCCCAGGCATTTGCCGTTGATGGTGAAGCGCTGATAGCCGATCTCCCAGCCGTTCGGCTTCTCGTTCTTCTGCTTCGCCTCACGCTTCTCGCGCTCCTCGCCTTCTTCCCCCTCTTCTTCTTCCATGGTGGTGAAATACGGCTCCCACTCGTGCGTGGCCAGGAAGATTTCCTGGTCGTATTGCCCGGCGTTGCTCTTCGGCTCGATGTAGACGAAAGCGAACTGGCCGGTGTACGTCCCGAGGCTGAGGTCGGCCATGGGCATGACGTGGGTGTGGACGAACCGCGCGCCCGCGGGACCCGGGGTGAGCCGGTACCGCAGATGCCCGTGCGCCGGCACGAAGAGGCTCTTCTCTTCCGCGGCGCCGTCCACGTCCGCGGGGATGATTTGGCCGTGCCAGTGGACGAGTTCCGGGGTGTCGGTGTCGTTGAACAGGTCGACGGCTGCCGGAACTCCCTCGCGGAAGCGGATGAGCGGGCCGGGGACGGAGCCGTTGTAACCGATGGTGCTGATGGTGTGGCCTTTGGCGATATCCACGAGCGTGGGGCCGAGGCGCAGCGTCACGTCCGCCCGCCCGGATGGGGCGGATTCCGCCTCCTGGCGCGGACGGCCGCACGCGACCATCCCGATCCCGGCGCTCCCCAATAGGAATCCTCGTCGTGTGAACATGCATCCCCTTTCTTGACAGTCCCAGGTTTTCTTCCATATACTAGCAGCGATCGTTATCGAATGTCGAAAACGAAATCAGACTACGATGTTTTGGCGGCCGACCGGGACCTCTACTCCGGGCTGGTCCGGTTACACGTGTTGCATCACGCGTCGGAGGAGCCGATCTTCGGGCTCGGCATGGCGGAGGAACTGGCCCGGCACGGCTACCGCATCAGCCCCGGCACGCTCTACCCGCTGCTGCACGGGCTGGAGAAGAAGGGCTACCTGCGCTCCCGCGAGAGCCGCAACGGGAAATCGCTGCGCAAAGTCTATCGGGCCACCCCGCAGGGGCGCAAGGCTCTGGCGGCGGCCAAAGTGAAGGTGAGGGAGTTGTTACGGGAATTGATGGAAGGCAGATGAAGAAGTATTGCGCCGCCCTGATGCTGGCATGCGGCTGCCTGGCGGGGCAGACGGTTCCGCCTGCCCCGCCGGCGCCACTCACGCTGGCGCAGACGGTGGAGGCCGCGCTGCGGGCGTACCCTTCGATCCGCGTTTCGCAGGAGCAGGCCCGCGCCGCGGCGGCGGGCATTTCGCTGGCGCGCACGGCCTACCTGCCGCGGGTGGACGCTCTGGCGCAGGTGAACCGCGCGACCCGCAACAACGTTTTCGGCATGTTGTTGCCCCAGAGCGTCATCCCTTCGATCTCCGGCCCCGTGCTGGGCACGAACAATCTCGGGACGGCGTGGGGAACCGCCGTGGGAACGATGGTCTCCTGGGAGCCGTTCGATTTCGGGCTGCGGGCGGCCAACGTAACGGCGGCCGAGGCGGCGCGCGCACAGGCGGAAGCCGCGGTCAAGGTCTCGCAATTCGAGGTGGCAGCCGCCGCCGCGGACGCGTATCTCACACTGGCGGCGGCTCAGGAGACCGTGCGCGCGGCCCAGGCCGGCGTGGACCGGGCCGACGTCCTGGCGCGCAGTATCAATGCCCTGGTCAACGCGCAACTGCGTCCCGGGGCCGACGCGTCGCGGGCCGAAGCCGAACGCGCGGCGGCCCAGACGCAGCTGGCGCGCGCGCGGCAAGCGGTGGAAATAGCGCGCGCCGCGGTGGCGCAGTAC
>JAIQFU010000139.1 GCA_020073115.1 Terriglobia bacterium | reverse complement strand
CTCGAAGAGGCGCGCGCGGCGGATGACGCACTGAAGCGCGGCGCGCGCGGCCCGCTTCTGGGGGTTCCGTTCAGCATCAAAGACTCGCTCGAACTGGCCGGGACGCGGTGCACCGCGGGGACGCTGGGACGCGCCGGGGCGTCGCCATCCTCCGAGGATGCAGCGCTGGTGGCGCGCCTGCGCCGCGCGGGCGCGATCCCCATCGCCAAGACCAACCTTCCCGACCTGCTCTTCGCGTTCGAGAGCGACAACTTCCTGTTCGGCGCCACCAACAACCCCTATGACGCAACGCGCACCGCGGGCGGATCGAGCGGCGGCGAGGCCGCACTCATCGCCGCCGGCGGCTCGCCGCTCGGCCTGGGCAGCGACGCCGCGGGAAGCGTGCGGCTTCCGGCGGCCTTTTGCGGGATCGCCGGCATAAAGCCCACCTCCGGCCGCCTGCCGCGCACCGGCCACTTTCCACCAGCCGGAGGCTGGATCGAACGCCTGTGGCAGATCGGTCCGATGGCCCGCTCGGTTCAGGACCTCATCACCGTCATGCCGCTGCTGGTTGGGCCGGACGGGATCGATCCCACGGTGGTGGACATGCCCTGGGGCGACCCCTCACGCGTGGATCCGCGGCGGTTGCGGCTGGCGTTCTACACCGATAACGGCTTCGCCCCGGCCGGCGCCTGCGTGGCCCGGGTGGTGCGCTCCGCGGCTGAGGCGCTGGCGCCGGAGGTGGCCGAAATGGCCGAGGACCGCCCGGCATGCCTGGCCGACGCCTACGAGCTCGAAATGAAGCTCATCGGCCCCGATGGCGGCGACAGCCTGCGGGCCTATGCCGCGTCGCTCGGCTCCACGCGCCTGCACCCGCTCCTCACCGGCTGGCTCGATAAGCTCGAGCGCTACCGGACCGATGTGGCGGGGTTTGCCCAATACTGGGCCGAGTGGGACTGGTACCGCGCCGCGATGCATGCTTTCCTGCTCCGCTACGACGCGATTCTGTGCCCCGCGTACACGCAAGCCGCGCTGCCCCACGGCGCTTCCATCCGGGACGAAAACTTTCGCGGGTTCAGCCACACCATGGCGTACAACGTGGCCGGCTGGCCCGCCGCCGTGGTCCGCTGCGGGGAATCGGAAACGGGGCTGCCGATTGCAGTGCAGGTGGCCGCGGCGCCCTGGCGCGAGGATATCGCGTTGGCGGTGGCGGCGCGCCTGGAAAATATAATGGGCGGCTGGAAACCGCCGAGGGAAGGCTGACCTGTCCTTGGAGTTCCCCGTGTTACCGTAGCCTCATGCGATTGTTTGCCGTCCTCGGAGCCGTGCTGTGCGCCTACGCGCAGACGCGAACGGCGCCCACCCAGGCCGAAATCCTGCGGGGCGGCTACGGCCCCTACCGCGCCAATAACGACCTGCTCTATTACCACCTGGACGTGCGCGTCGACCCCGAGAAAAAATTCATCGGCGGCAAGAACACCATCCGGTTCCGGATGCTCAAGGACGACGAGCGCATCCAACTGGATCTGACCCCCGCGCTGAAAATCGACAAGATTCTCCTGGGCACGGCCGAGTTGAAATACGAGCGCGAGTTCGGCGCGGTTTTTGTCGATTTCCCGGAGACGCTCCGCGCGGGCCGCGTATATGAGATCGACTTTTATTATTCGGGCAATCCGGTGGAAACCGGCCGGTTCGGCGGCATCACGTTCCGCAAGGACCCCGCCGGCCGGCCCTGGATCAATACCGCGTGCGAAGGTCCCGGCGCGAGCGTCTGGTGGCCGAACAAAGACCAGTGGCGCGACGAGGTGGAGAACATGCGGATCAGCGTCTCCATTCCGAACGGGCTGGTGGATGTTTCCAACGGCAAGTTCGTGGGCAAGACCGCCCTCGGCGACGGCTACACCCGGTGGGACTGGTTCGTGCAGTACCCCATCAACAACTACGACGTCTCGCTGAACATCGGGGACTACCAGCATTGGTCCGAGCGGCTCGGGAGCCTGCCGCTCGATTTCTATGCGCTTCCGGGGGACCTCGAAAAGGCAAAAACGCAGTTCGCGCAGGCCCGGGGCATGATCCAGGCGTACGAGCATTACTTCGGCGAGTACCCGTTCAAGAAGGATGGCTACAAGCTGATTGAAGCGCCTTACTCCGGGATGGAGCACCAGAGCGCCGTCACTTATGGGAACCACTTCGCCAACGGATACCTGGAGCGCGACTGGACGGGCGTCGGCATCAGCCCGCGTTTCGATTTCATCATCATCCACGAAAGCGGGCACGAATGGTTCGGCAACAGCGTTACCGCCGCGGACCCCGGGGACATGTGGATCCACGAAGGCTGGACCACCTACCTGGAGGGCCTCTACGTGGAGTACCGGTGGGGAAAGGACGACGCGATCCGGTACCTCAACGGCTACAAGTCGAAGGTACGGAACCGCGAGCCCATCCTGGTGCAGCGCGGGATTAACCGCGAGCCTTCGCAGGACCAGTACTTCAAGGGAGCCCTGTTCCTCAACACGCTGCGCAACGTCATCGACGACGACCGCCGCTGGTGGGCCCTGATCCGCGGCTTCTACCAGCGTTTCAAATACCAGGACATCCTGACCGAAGACGTGATCCGCTACTTCAATCAGAAATCGGGGGTGGATCTGACTCCGGTCTTCGACCAGTATCTGAGCCATGCCGCGCTGCCGGCGCTGGAATTGAAGTTCGAGGAGGGGGCCGTCTCATACCGCTGGCAGGCCGATGAGAAAGCGTTCGCCATGCCGGTGCGGGTAGGAACAAAGGAGCATTGGCAAGTAATCCGGCCCACGGCGGAATGGCAAACGATGAAGACGCCCCTCAACAAAGACCAGTTCGAAGTGGCCACGGATCTGTACTACATCGCGACTCGAGAGATTCCCCGCTGAGCGGAGGCGTCGAAGGGCCGGGCATGCCCGGCCCGCCGGCGCCAGGGCTAGAACCGCAGGCGCGCCCAGAGTTGCAGCATGCGGGTGCGGTTGGCCTGCGACGTGATCTGGCCGAAGCCGGTTGCGCTCGCCTGCGCGTTCGGCGCCGCGAACGTGGGATGGTTCACCACGTTGAACGCATCGCATTGGATGCGCAGGCTCGTGCTTTCCCGGATATCGAAGGTCTTGCCGAGGGATGCGTTCCAGTCGTTGATACCGTCCTGGCGCAGGCTCTGGAACGTGGTCGGGAAGGTCCGGACGTGGTACTGGAACGCGTTGGCCGACTTGACGTCGAACGCGGTAGTATCGAACGCGTTCTTGCCGACGGCCCGGTTGTCCAGGTTCAGGGGAGCCCCGAAATAGACATAGTCGCCGGGGTTGTTGGTACTGCCGTTCATCCACAGGATCGGTTGGCCCGTCTGGAACGTATAGGTGCTGGTGAGGCTCCAGCCGCCGGTGATGGCGTTGGCCCAACGCGACTGCAGGTCCAGCGCCCTGCCCTGGCCCACGGGAATATCGTAAACCACGGCCGTCACGAAGCGGTGCGGATGATCGAACGGGGAGATGCGGCGCTCCAGAAGCGGGTCGGTATCGTTGAGCCAGGTGACCTGCTCCACCATGCGGGTGCGCATATAGAGAAGGCGGAGGTTCAGCCCCCGGGACACCCGCCGGTTCAGCCCCACGTTCAGGGCCTGGTAGTAGGAACTGCCGATGCTGACATTCTGCTCGTAAACGCCGCCGCCGCCGGTCCACACGCCGCTGCTGTAGCCCAACGGAAATTCGGGATAGCGGCCGGTGAGCTGGGCCACGTTGGTGGACTTTCCGGTGGGAGTCCCGGTGGTGACCAGCCCGTTAAAAGGATTGTTGACAGTCGCCGTCATGGTGTTGATGACCGGCTGATCCCGATAACCCAGGGTGCTCAGGTACTGGCGGGGCACGCCGTTCAATTGCGTGTAAGTGACCGGCAGATGGACGCCGTGATTGCCCATATACACGATCTCCAGGGCCGTATTGGGAGTGAGTTGATGCCGGACGCCGAAATTCCAGCGAACGGAGTATGGGCTCTTCATTTCCGGGTTGATGAAATTCACCGCCTGCCCGACGTAGGTCAACAGCCCCTTGGACGAGCCCGCCGGCTGCTGGATGCCGCCGGGGAACGGGTTGGCGAGCGTTCCATAGGGCGTCAGGTTGTTGTCGTTGCTCGCGGTAAACGGCGTCGATTGGCTGTACCCCTCCTGGGTCAGGATGGGGTTCGTGGAGTAGGCGCCGGTGGATTGCAGGAGCGCAATGGTAATGGGCGCGACGAACATGGCGAAGCCGCCGTTAATAACGGTCTTGCCCGACAAACGCGCGGGCGACCAGGCGAAGCCGAGGCGGGGGCTCACCAGGTGGGACGTGTTCTGGAAGATGGCGTTGTCGCCGGGGCTGGCGAAAGTCAATCCGCCGGGCACGCCGAATGCGGCGCCCGCCGGCATCTGCGACGCGGTGCTGGCGTTGTAAGCGGCGATGGCCGCCGGGGCCAGCGGGTTGGGCGTGTCGAAGGCGAAGCCGTTTACCGAGCGGCCCCACTTTTCGTGGTACGGAAAGTCGTGGTCGAACCGTAACCCCAGGTTCACGCTCAGCGTGTTGCCGATGCGCCAGTCGTCCTGCGCGAACCCCGCCGCGTAATAGGAATAGAACATGGCGGAAGCGTTCACGTCGTAGCTGCCGCTGGTCGGCAGACCCACCAGGAACTCGGCGAAATCCTGACCGAGCGCGACGGTACTGGAAGCGTTGCTGGCCGCCCTGACCCACGCGTTGGAGCTGAAAGACAAGTTGCCCGTGGCGTTGCCGTAACTCCTGTAATTCAAGCGGTACTGCCGGAGATCCCCGCCGATTTTGATTTGATGCCGGCCGCGGATGGCCACCCAGGTCCCGAAGAGCTGGAGCGATTGCGACGGCAGCGTGTTGGCGCCGTTCATGCCAAGCGCGGAAAACGAGTTGGACGCGAACTGCAGGTAGGGCAACTGGAGGTACTGGGAGTTGCCCGCCAGGTACGAGGGAAAGCCGAGAGTGGCGGGATCGAAGCCGGCGCTGGGCGCGGAGTGGTCTTCGAACATCCGGGTAAAGTTCGCGCGCACGTTGATCATGTTGGTGGCGCTGATGGCCAGCACATGGTCCAGGCTCAGACCCCAATTCGAGCGGCTGAGGTTCGACCCCGTGGCGATGTTCCGGAAGTAATCGTTCTTGGCTTGAGAGTAATCGGTGTGGCGGACGTTGAAGTACGAACGGTTGGAGTCGCTCCAATTGATGTCCAGCCGTCCGAACTCGTTGGTGTACCCGTCGGTGGTGTTGGAATTGGAAACGAAGTTCTGGTAGTCGTCGGCGCGGGTCAGGGCGGTGACGATCGGCGCGGGGTAATACCCCAGCATCTGGCGCGCAATGGGGCTCAAGGAGCTGGCGGGGATCTTGTTGCCGGTGTACGCCGTGCGCTTAATGGTTGTCCCGCTCAAGACCGCGGACAAGGGGTCGTAGATTATGGTAGGGGACGAGAGTGACAGCAGCTTGGAGAAGTCTCCCTGCCGTTCCGCGTCGGTGGGTACGGTCAGCAGCGTGGTGTTCGGGTTGGAGTCCTGGAGGCCTTCGAAGGCGAAGTACCAGAACAGCCGGTTGCGCCCGTCGAACGCCTTGGGGATGAATACGGGGCCTCCCGCGGTTCCGCCGAACTGGTTGAAGTGCGTGACGGTGGGCGGCTGGCCCGCGGCGTTGTTGAAGAAGGTGTTGGCCGTCATGTTCGTCGGCTGTTGCTTCTCGTAGAGCGCGCCGTGCAGAGCATTCGTCCCGCTTCTGAGGATGGTGTTCACCGTCCCGGCGCCCGAGTGCCCGTACGAGGCATCCGTATCGAAGGCCTTCACGCGGACTTCCGAAACCGCTTCCATGGGCGGGCTGTAAGCCAGGCGGCCGTCCCAGGTGGCATTGGGCGATCCGTCCACCAGCAATTCGTTGGTTTGCGACGGCATGCCGCCGATGCTCCACGAAGCGGCGCCGCCCGAGGCGAACGGCTGAACCGTGGACGGCTGCGCCTGCGCCACAACTCCCAGCGACAGGGAAGCGAGCATATAGGGCGTGCCGCCGTTGGACGGCAGGTCCTCGATCTCCTTGGTATGGATGGCCTGCCCCACCGAGGCGTTCTCGGTGTTGATCAGGGGCACATCGGCCGCCACTTCGACCGTGGTGGCGGCCTCGCCGACTTCCAGCCGGAAGTCGATGACCGGGTGCTCGCCCGCCCCCAGGCGGACGTTCTTCCGGATCGCTTCCTTGAACCCCGGCTGCTTCACCGCGATCTCGTACATGCCAGGCAGCAGAAGCGGGGCCACATACTGGCCGGACTCATCCGTCGCTGTTTCGACCCTGGTCTTGGTCTGGGTTTCCACAATCGTGATCTTGGAACCCGCGATCATGGCTCCCGTTGGATCGGTGACGACGCCGCTAATGGTGGCTCGGAACTCCTGCGAGAACGCCGGAGCGGAAAGCGCCATTACGATAGTTGCGAGGACCGTAAGTTTCATACGTTACCCCTGACAAACACCAAAGGACCTGATGTGGAGAATTGTAGCTCACGCCGCACACTGTGGCGCAATGGACAGCAACGACCGGGAACTTCTCCCCCCCTCCGGCGTCCAATCCCACATGCTGGAGATCCGGCATTTGACAAAGCGGTACCATGCCCGGCCAGTGGTCAATGATGTGACCTTCACCGCGCCCCTGGGAGAGGTCACGGGGTACCTGGGCCCGAACGGTTCCGGCAAGAGCACCACGGTCAAAATGGTGACCGGCCTGCTGGCGCCATCCGACGGCGAGATCTTCTACCGCGGCGAGAACATCAACCGCGACCTGGTGGCCTACAAGGCGCTGGTGGGCTACGTCCCGGAGGAGCCGCATCTGTATTCGTACATGACCGGCGCCGAGTATCTCGAAATGACCGGGCAGCTGCGCTGTTTGCCGGAGCGTAAACTCCAGGAGAAAATCGGCCATTTTCTGCGCCTGCTGGGCCTCTACAGCGACCGTTTTTCTCCGCTTTCCTCTTATTCCAAGGGAATGCGGCAGAAAATCCTGATCTCCGCCGCCCTGCTGCACAACCCCGAGGTCATCATCCTGGACGAGCCCTTCTCGGGTTTGGACATCAACTCCACCCTGGTGCTGCGGAGGCTGATTCAGTCGCTGGCGGAATCGGGGAAGGTGGTCCTGTTCAGTTCCCACGCACTGGAAGTAGTGGAAAAAGTCTGCTCCCGGGTGGTGATCCTGCACAACGGCAAAGTCGTGGCAAACGACCTGGTCACCGAGTTGCGCGCCCTGATGAAGCTGCCTAACCTGGAGGAAATTTTCTCCCAACTCGTGATCGAGCAGGACACGGACGCGGTGGCGCGCGAGTTCGTCGAAGCGGTGCAGAGCTGAGGGCCGCCATGGATGAACGCTCCCAGTTTCGCCGCCTGCTGCAAAGCTTCTCCTATCGTTTCCTGGATAACGAGCTACTCTCGGCCGAAGGCGACGCCCGCCAGACCGCGGTCCACGCGCTGGCGCTGATCGGCGCCTTCAGCATCACCCTCTGCCTCTGCTTCCGCTACAAGTACTCGCTCATGCTGTTCGGTATGAGCGAGGCCAGGCGCGACGCGATTTCCTGGGGCGACAAGGAACTGCTCATCTCGCTGGCCATGGCGGTGACCGGCTTCCTTTCGATCGTGACGTGGGACGGTCTTTTCCCGGACCGCCGGGACTGCCTCACGCTGCACGCGCTGCCCATCCGCAAACGGACCATCTTCGCGGCCAAACTCACAGCCGTCCTGGTGATGTTCGGCGTGGTTACCCTGGCGTTGAACGCGCCCACCACGCTCCTGTTCCCCTGGCTGGTGTTGGGCGACAAGGCGCCGATCGGGGCTCTGGCGGGCAGCGTGCTCGCGCACGCCGTGGCGCTGTGCGGGGCCAGCGCCTTTCTGTTCTTCGCCTTCCTGACGCTGCAGGGCCTTCTGGTGGCCCTCCTCCCGTTCCGGCAGTACAAGTGGATCTCCTCCTGGGTCCAGATGGGCTCGTTGTTCGCGATTCTTTCCCTCTTCTTCCTGATGCCCGACGTGGCCCGGCCGGACTCCCTGGCCGACCCGCGCAACAGCCTCACCATCCACCTGCTGCCGCCGTTCTGGTTCCTCGGGCTTTACGAGGAGTTGATGGGCGCCCGGTTGCCGATCGTCCATGAGCTGGCGAACATGGCGCGCGCGGGCTTGGCGGCTTCGATCGTGACCGCGCTGGCGGCGTATGCGGTGGGTTACAACCGTTACGTCCGCAAGACGATCGAAGAAGCGGACGCCATCTCCGCCGACCGGACGACGCGCGCCGGACTGTTGAGCCGGCTGGCCGATCGCCTGCTGGTGCGGCAGCCCATCGAGCGCGCCGTCTTCCACTTCGCCGCGCGCACCATGGCGCGAAACCGGAAGCACCGGCTGCTGCTGGCGATCTATGCCGGCGTGGGGTTTTCGTACGTCCTGAAGAGCGTCGCCTGGGTCTTCCAGGGACACGCGGAACGCATGTACCGGCTCGACCCGAGCATCAGCTCCGTGCCGCTGATCCTCTCCTTTTTCGTGCTGCTGGGTATGCGCGTGCTCTTCACCGTCCCGGTGGAGCTGAACTCCAACTGGATCTTCCGGCTGACGGAGAACGGGAGGCCGAGCGAATACCTGGCGGGAGCGCGGAAGCTCATGATCGCGGTGGGAATCGCGCCCCTGACTCTCGGAACCTTCCCGATCTATGGCTTTCTATGGGGCTGGGGGTACGCCGCGCGGCATCTGTTGCTGGTGAGCCTGATTCTGCTGCTGGTTCTTGAATACCTGATGCGCGGCTTCCCGAAAATTCCCTTCACCTGTTCATTCCTGCCGGGCAAACTGAACCTCAAGGCCACGATCGGCATCTACGCAGTGCTGTTCCTGATGTTCGCGCTCGCGGTGACGGCCATCGAGCTGGCGCTGCTGCGGGCGCGGTCGGGATACTGGATCGGCGCGGGCCTCATCGCGCTGGGCCTGCTGTACCGCGCGTGGCGGCGGAACGCGTGGGAGCGCAAGTTGAAAGGCTTCGTCTACGAAGAGCGGCCGGATTGGGCTATGGCGCGGTTGGATTTGCAGCCGTAGTACCGCCCGTGGCCGCTTTTTGCCACCGGTTCTTTGGCGCCCCGAAAACAACCGGTGGCATACACGGGCCAGCGGCGGTACTCCTCAACCCGGGGCTCCGACCTTACAGATGATGCTCGTCATGTCGTCGAGTTGGCGTCCGTTCCCCGAAAAGCTCCGCGCCATTTCGTAAAGCCGCTCGACGAGAAGATCCGCACTGTCGTCCGGATTCCGGGCGATACAGTCGAGCACCGCGCCGACGCCGAGCGGATCGTCCTGTCCGTTGGTGGACTCGGTGATGCCGTCGGTCAGCAAAACGACCGTGTCGCCCTCGTTGAGGGGAACGACAACGCGGGCGCCGAAGTCCCCGTCGGCGAAAAGGCCCAGCGGCGGCGCGGTGCTGTCCAGCGTTTCGAACTCCCCGGAACATCGCAGAACATAGCCCGGCTCGTGCCCCGCACTGGCATACTCCAGCACCCGGTTGGTTGGATCGAGGCGGGCCAGCAACATGGTGACGAACCGATTTGCGCCAAGGCTGCCGACCAGGTCACGGTTCATGAGTTTCAATAAGCAACGGATGTCGGACACCATGCTCACATAGGCGCGCAAAGCGGCGCGGGTTTCGGCCATAATGAGCGCGGACCCGAACCCGTGCCCCACAACATCGGCGATCACGAGGTATAGCGATCCGTCGGGCTGCGGCAGAAAATCGAAGTAGTCGCCGCCCGTCTCCACCGCGGCGTGAGCCGTCCCCGCGATGTCGAATCCGGGAATCGCCGGCGGGATCAACGTGTAGTAGCGCTGCTGCACTTCGCGCGCCAACTGCAGATGGAACTCCTGCTCCTGTTTTTCCCGAAGGGTCGTGAGGTCCTTGACGACGGAGACGAAATGCGTGATCTCGTCCCCGTCATTCCGGATGGGGTTGATGGTCTGCTCGGCCCAGTAGAGTTCGCCGGACTTCTTCCGGTTGATAAGAGAGCCTCGGTACGCCTCGCCGGCCAGGAGCCGGCGCCAGAGATCGGTATAGAACTGGTCGTCGTGCTTTCCCGATTTCAGGATTGCGGGGGTCTTCCCGATCACCTCCATCCTGGAGTATCCGGTGTTGCGTTCAAAAGCCGGATTGACGAATTCAATAATACCGTTCCTGTCTGTGATGACCACGCTGTCTGCCGTTTGTTCGATCGCACCCGAAAGTTTGCGCAGTTCTTTTTGATTCTTTTCATTTTCGTATTTCTGTTTCCGCAATACGAGGGCGCCCTTGACAGACGAGCCTATACGTGAGATATTCTCTTTCAACACATAATCCACCGCACCGGCTTTGATACAGCCGACTGCAGTTTCCTCGTTGATGGATCCGGTTGTTATGATGAAAGGAATAAGCGGATTGAATTCCTGTACAATCCGTAGTGCCTCCAACCCGTTGAAGCGCGGAAGCGTGTAGTCGGAAATGACGAGATCGGGATGAAACTCCCTC